>CAJAQO010000069.1 GCA_903944085.1 uncultured Verrucomicrobia subdivision 3 bacterium | reverse complement strand
CGGCTCGCTCGTTGTAATTTTTCGTGTTTTCCTTAATATCAGTGGCGTGTTTTTGGCGTTCTCTGAAAATTCCAAGCGCATCGGCAAAAGTCATCTTCCCGATAATCTTGGTTTGCGACGGCGCGACGGCACGATGTTCGGCATCCAACACGTCTGCCAAACGCAGCTTGGCGACCGAGAGAATGTTGGTGTCGAGGGATTTTCTGACGAGTTTGCCGCGCACCTTTGCGCGAGCGAAGTAAATGCCGGAGGGTTCGTAGCGGACGAGATTTGCCACAGGAGCTTTCGTCCAAAGGCTTGCGGATTCAATATTTTCAGCTTTCATGGAAACAGTATCACATGGCGGTATCAGATGGTGTGTGATGCAATCATCACAACTTTATGAAGAACCAATGTTTGCAATCGTTTTCTGCTTACCGTCATGCAGAAGGCTACGCTGTTTCCTAAACGGCAGATCCCGGTTCAATTCCGGGCGGGAGCACCATTTCGGTTCTGCGTTGGAAATTGTCGGTTGCTTCCTTGGTTTTGCCGCAGCGGCAGCTAAACAAATTTGCCGGGATTCAAAATGCCGTGCGGGTCCAGCGCGGCTTTGATGGTGCGGTGAAGCTGCTGCGTTTCCGCGGTCACAGCCTGCGGCCACCAGCGTTTTTTGGCGAGACCGATGCCGTGCTCGCCGGTGATCGCGCCGCCCGCCGCAATCACCCAACGGAACAAATCGTCGAGGCATTTTTCGGCGCGCTCCTTCGCGCCGAGTTGTGCATAATCCACCATGACATTCGTGTGGATGTTGCCGTCGCCGGCGTGGCCGAAGCAGGCGAGCTGCAAGCCGTGTTTTTTTTGCAGCGTCGCGGCGAACTTGAAAAGTTGCTCCAGCTTGCCGCGCGGCACCACAATGTCCTCGTTCAATTTCGTCAGCCCGGTGTCGCGGAGCGCGTAGGAAAATTCCCGGCGGATCTGCCAGACGGCTTCGCACTGCGCATTCCCAAATCCGCGTTCGACGAACAACGGCTTTTGCTGGCGGATGATTTTTTCCACCGCAGCGATTTCCTGGCGCACGGAATTTTTCTGGCCATCCAGTTCCACGATGAGATGCGCCTTGCAGCCGAGCAGGCGTTTGCTGCCGGTGCGCTTGGCGGCGGCGGCGAGCGTGAATTCATCCGCAAGTTCCGCCGCGCACGGCAAAAAACCGGCGGCGAAAATGGCCTGTAGCGCGCGGACGGCGGCGTTCATCGAACCGAAGCCGACGGCGAGATTCGCGCGGAACGGCGGGAGCGGAATGAGTTTTAACGTGGCCTCGGTGATGACGCCGAGCAGCCCTTCCGAACCTACAAACAGCCGGTGCAAATCAAATCCAGTTTTGTTTTTGTGCGTGCGCCCGCCGAGCTTCACGATGTCGCCGTTGGGCAAAACCACTTCGAGGCCGAGCACGTAATCGCGGGTGACGCCGTATTTCAGGCAGCGTGGTCCGCCGGCGTTGGTGGCGATGTTGCCGCCGAGGGAATTGTTCGCGCGGCTCGCGGGATCGGGCGGATAAAAGCGGCCGAGCTTTTCCACGGCGGCCTGAAATTCAGCCGTGTTCACGGCGGGCTGGACGACGGCGACGAAATCGGCGGGATTGATTTCCAGAATTTTTTTCATCCGCTCCGTCGAGAGCGCGATGCCGCCACACATCGGCACGCAGCCGCCGACATAGCCGTGACCTGCGCCGCGCGGCGTGACGGGAATGTTATGTTTGCTCGCGAACTGCAAAATTTTGGAAACCGATTGGGCGGAGCGGGGCAGGGCGACGGCGTCGGGCTGGTGTGTGGCGAACCATTTGTCGCCGGCATATTTTGCGAGCGTGGCGGGTGCGAGAGAAATTTCGCCGGGCAGCATTTTTTTAAGCTGGCGAAGCGGACGTTGAAAATTCACGGGATGAGCGGTGGCCATGCGGCAGTGACAATAAGCAATTGTAACGGCTTGTCAACGGGCGCCATGCCGGCGGATTTCAAGGCGCCAGTTGCACGCGAAAGAATCGTTGTCCCGCCGCCGCGCTGGCGGTGTTCCACTGAAACGGCGGCGTGGCGGATGCGTTGGTGAAAACGGGTAGCCAGCCCGCCGTAGCCGCGAGATTCGTCCGCGTCTGGAGGATGTAGTCCGGGCCGGCATCGCCCGTGACCGACAATAAAAAATTCCCGTTCGTGATTGGCAGCGGACTTAGCGTCGGAGCTTGTGGAAGCTGGACGGTCACCGCAAAACTTTGCGTCGCGCTCATGCTGGGTGAGCCGTTGTCGCTGACGATTACTAAAATGGTGTTCGTTGCCGGCGCTTGCGCCATGGCTGGCCGCCAACTGAACAGTCCGTTGGTGGCGTTGATCGCCGCGCCGGTCGGTGGATTCTGCAAACTCCAGGACAAAGTTTGCGCCGGCAAGTCTGGATCAACGGCGCTGTTGGTGGCCATCAGGGTGCGTCCGGCCAGCAGAATAAAATTTCCCGACGCGTTGGCGAAAGCCGGCGGATGATTCATCAGCGAAGCAATTTCCGCCGACCGGAAAACGCGGGTGAACAGTTGCACATCGTCAATTGCGCCGGCAAAAAAGCCGCCGGAACTTCCCGTCTGAATGCTGCCGACACGCAAGCTAGGCGGCGCGTTTCGTGTGCCGGTCGGTCCGAACGCGGCGGCTTGCAGCAGGCCATCCACATAGAGCTGCATTTCGCCGGTGGTGTTGTCACGCGTGGCGGCGACGTGATGCCACTGGCCGTCATTGACCGCGCTGGTGGAGCTGATGGTGGTGTCAGCATTGCCCACGCCGAATGCGGCCTGGCTGCCGATGAGCGCCACGCCGAAATCATTCGTGGCTCCGGCAACTTCGCCGTCCACCAAACCTTTGCCCGCCCACCATTGGCCCGTGCCGGCGGTCGCCGTGGTCTTGAGCCAGAAAGCAATCGTGAAATTATTGCTGATGGAGCGCGGGATTTGAAGGTAGCTGCTGGTGCCGTTGAATTGCGCCGCTTGCGCGCCGAGTTTGCCGGCGACATAAGTGACGCCGGAGCCGGTGCCGTTATTGCCGTTGCCGCTGGCGTCCTGCGCGCTGCCTTCCAGCGGATACCATGCCGCCGGCGCGGATGCCGCGGCGAACGTGACATTGGCGAGCACGTGCGTGGTGACCGACTGCGGGTTGATCGCGGAAATGAATTGCTGGCCCGCCACGCTGGTCAATCCGAGGTTGACCAGATTTTCGCTGGCGGAAGTGCGATAACGCGTGACCGACGCTGGCAGCCCGCTAAACGCGCTCAAATCGCAGGTGAGATTGTAACTGTTGGTGCTGTCGTTGACCGTCACGATCACCAGCGTGCGATTGGTTGGATTGAAGGCGGCCAGGGAGTTGCTGTCGCCGATGTTGATGATTTGAAAACCGGGCCGGATGAATTCGCTGAACTGGCCCATGACATAAAATTTTTTATTGATGACATAACTGGTGTTGCCGCTGCCGTCGAGCGCGTTGTTGAGCATGCCCCAGCCGCCCGCGTTGTCCACAAACTGCCAATAAATCCAGGCGCGGACCCAGATGCCGGTGAGGTCATCGCGGATGCGCCGGGCCATGGTCATGCCGCTGGCGTCGCCGTCGCCGTATTCGGAAACCCACGCGGGCTTCAGCGTGGTGACGGCGAGATTGCGCAAGCCGGTGGCATTGTTCGCGCCGTAGGTATGGCTGGCGATCACCGTCACGTTGCTGGCGGCGCTGCCATAAGTGTTGATTGCGTTGATGGTGCTCTGTTCATCGTTGTCTTCGGAGGCATCAATGCCAGCAGCGGATTTTTGTGAAATCAACGCGGCGTGCAAATCCGTGACGACGCGCGCCTGCTGATCGGCACTTATGTGGCAGCCTTCCTGCGAACCGCCATAAACCCACCACGACGCGGTGGACTCATTCACGGGCGTGACCAGATCAAACTTGATGCCGTCCAACACGGTCAGATTGCTGACCACAATGGCGAGATAATTGGCAAATGAATTTTCATAACCGGTCTGCAAATTATTGCTGCTCCCGTTTGTCGAGCCGGTGACGCTGCCGCTGACGGTCATCCACCACGGCGGCGAGTTGGCGAAGGCCACCACCTGATTGGCACCGAGCGCCACCGCCTGTTGCAACATCCACCGTTGATTGGCATCGGCATTCCAGTTCCACACGCCGTTGGTCGGCTCGAAACCGGCCATGCGCGCGCGGAACTGCATCGTGTTGACAATATTGGGATTTTCGCCGCCGCCGATGTTGTAGCGGACAATGTTCAACTTAAGCTGGCTGAAGGCCATCGCGGCATAAGTGTTCCGGTTCGCATAACCGCCGACCACATTTCCCCACCAGCACAGGGAAGTGCCCCAGCCTTGGAAGTTGTCCACGAGCACGAGGCCGGGGTTCACGACGGCAGTAACCTGGGCGTTGCCATTGAGCGCGAGCAAAACCAGCCCCAAGACCAAGCTCAAGCTTGCCGAACGCCGCTGGCTGAACATGGCAACCCTCATGGCGACGCTTGCTCCAGCATTTGGCCGACCAAGGTTGGTTTTGCAGCAGGGCGCAAACTCATATCCACATTTCGAAACGATTTCAGATTTAGGGCAATTGGGCTTAAACCCGCTTTAATTGCGCGGCGCGGACATTCTTTGCACGGCCAGCGGATATTGAGACGGGACGGTTAGGCGGATCAGCCAAGGCAGCCATTCGATAGGCCAAGTTACGCGACGATCACCGTTTTTGCCAGTGGAAAGCAATGGCCACGCTCGCAAAACCGGCCCGGCGGACAATTTGACGTGGCCAATTTATGCCACTCGACTTTCGGGTGGCCATCGGCTAAAACATTCGGATTACTAGCTTGGCTTCAGAAATCTGTTCCCGTGCCAAACTTTGCCCCTGCTCAGTCCGCGTTTGCGGGCAGGCGGGCGAAGGCCGGTGTTGAACTGGTGGCTGAGACATTAATCCTAGATCGTCAACCCAAAATACCATGACCAACCTCGTTCGTTCCTGTTTCAACCCTTGGACCCTAGTCGCCAGCGCGGCGCTGCTGTTTGGTTTGACACCTGGCAGCCTTGCCGACAGCTATTATACGAACAACGCCTCGGCCACTTACAACGTCGCCACTTACTGGAATCCCAATGGGGTGCCGACCGCCGCCACCAATGCGATGAGTGATAATGGTGCCAATCTTTGTTTGATCCTTGCTTCCGACCCGACTTGGAGCACCTTCGACTTGCGGGCGGGAAATGGTGCCGGGGCCACCGGCGGTTTCTGGCAACAGGGTTCAATCGTGAATTGCACCTCGTGGTTCCGCATGGGCGTCGGTTCCGCCACTTCAGCCGGCACTTACTCGATTTCCGGTGGCACCCTGAATGTCAATGCTTCGGGAGCCTATATGCGCATCGGCGAGTTGGGGGCCGGCACGCTCAACATCACCAATGGCACGGTCACGCACACCGTGGCGCCCAACCCGATCATCCTCGGCCAGCGAGACACTACCAGTTATGGCGGGGCTTCCTCGACGGGCACGGTGAATCAATGGGGCGGCTTGCTGACGAACAACGGGGAGCTGTGGGTTGGCAATAGCACGGCGGGCTACCCGAGCTTGGCGGGCACCTATAATCTCAACGCTGGCATCGTTTCACAAAGCAACTGGCTGGCCGTGGGCCGCAGCGGTGCCGTCGGAATACTGAACCTCAAGGGTGGCAGTTTTACCAAATACGGCAGCGGTAACAATGTCACGTTGGGCACGGGAAGCGGTGGCAGCGCCACGATTAACATGACCGGCGGCTATTTTACGAATACCCAGAGCGGAACCTGGCTCGGCGAAGGCGGCACTTGCACCTGGAATTTGTCCGGCACGGGCACCAACATTTTGGGGACAGCTTATGTTGGTTACGACGTGAATGGTGGTCAGGGTAACGGGCTGTTGAACATCAGCGCCGGCGCTTTTAACACGACGACGCTCATGGTGGGCTATGGCAATAATACGGCGGCCAATACCGTGCAAGGTTACGTCGTTCAAACGGGCGGCTCGGTTTCGGCAAGCAGCGGCGATGACCGCATTGGCGGCGGTTCCGGGGCCAACGATGTCGGCACGGTCGGCATCTATAATATTTCCGGCGGGACGTTGAGCATCAACGCCAACTTTCAGATCGGTGCCTACGGCAACGGGGAATTGAATCTTCGTGGCGGCATCGTCAGCAACACGGCAGGCTTTGGGGTGGTGGGTCGCAATGCCGGCGCGTTCGGCGTGCTGGATGTTTCGGGCGGCAGCTTCACGTTCACTCCCACCGGCAACAAGTTGATTGTTGGCGAGCAGGGTGTCGGCACACTGAATATGCGCGGCGGCCTGGTGACCAACCTTGCCACCGCCACGGCAGGTGCCACGCTCATTGGCGGAACCGAAAACACCGTGGGCACGGTCGGCGTGGTTAATCTCAATGGCGGCACGCTCAATACCGCCAGCGTTGGCACGGGCACCAGCAGTTCGGCCAATGTTTCCAGCACGCTCAATTTCAACGGCGGCACATTGCAGGCACGCGCGGCGAGCGCCACGTTCTTGACCGGCCTCAACAACGCGTTTGTCTGGTCCGGCGGTGCGGTGATTGATTCGCAGGCCAATGCCATCACCGTCGCCCAGCCGCTGATTGTGCCGACGGGCAACGGCGTTACTTCGATTCCGGTTGCCACTGGCGGTGCCGGCTACGTCATTCCGCCCATCGTGAAAATTACCGGCGGCGGCGGCACGAATGCCACGGCCATCGCCGTCACCAACGGGGCTGGCACCGTCGCCAGCATTCTGATTACGAGTCCCGGCGTAAATTACACCACGGCACCCACGGTGACACTGCTGGGTGGCGATTTCACCACGGCGGCCACGATTGGCACCGTCACCATCGGCGCAAATGCTTCCACCGGTGGCCTGACGAAAAACGGTTCCGGCACGCTGACCTTGACCGGTGGAAATACTTTTCCCGGCAACCTGACGTTGAATGGCGGTTTTGTTAATTTCACCAACACAAGCAATCTTGGCACCGGCTCGACCATCACCTTCAATGGCGGCGGGTTGCAATATGGCGTCTCCAACACCATTGACATGTCCACCCGCACGCTGACGTTCACGGGCACCGCCTCGATAGACACCGGAGCCAACACGGTCACGTTCGCCAATCCCATCGGCAATGGCGGCGCGGGCGGCTTGACCAAAGTTGGCGTTGGCACGCTGAACTTGAATGCGGCCAACACTTTTGCCGGCGGCGTGAATGTCAGCATCGGTTCGCTGGTGATCAACAACAACAGCGCGCTGGGCACGGGGGCAAAAACCATCACTATCAACAATGGCACGGCGGGCTTGGATCAATTGCATTTGAACGGCAGCGGCGGAGCGATCGTTTTGCCGGCGACCATGGTGTTCCAGACCAGCAATGTGAACGCGCCGGGCTGTCTGGTCAATGATGCCGGTAACAATGTCATCAATGGTGCCATCACCATGACTTCCGGCGGCGGCTCCACGCTGGTGACTGTCACCAGCGGCACTTTGCAACTCGCCGGCAACATCACGCCGAATACGACTGCGCGGACCTTGAATCTGGACGGACCCGGCAGCGGCACGGTGAGCGGCCAGATTCTCGACGGCGGGTTTTCTCCGGGATTGATCAAAAACGGCGCGGGCACCTGGACCTTGACGGCTGCCAATACTTACAGCAATACGACGGTCATCAATGCCGGCACGCTCGTGCTCGGCGCGGGCGGCTCCGTCTCCAATTCGTCCAGCATCACCGTGGCGACCAATGCGGTGTTCGATGTTTCGGCGGTGAGCGGCGGCTTGGTGTTGAATGGCGCGGTGCATCAGGCGCTGGTTGGCGCTGGCACGGTCAATGGCAGCATCATTGCCGCGAGCAATACCGTGCTTAATCCGGGCGGCACCGGCATCGCCGGCACGCTTACGGTGAGCGGCAATCTGACTTTGAACGACGCCGTGACCAATCTGTTTGATATTTCCAATGTCACCACCGAAGGCAGCGGCGTGAATGATGAGATCGTGGTGAACGGTGCGCTGAATCTGAGCGGAACCAACACCTTCCTGCTCACGCCAACGGCTGGCAGCCTGGCGAGCGGACGCTACAAAATGATTAAATACTCCGGCGCCTTGTCAGGTGGCGCGACGAATTTCACGGTTGCTTTCAGCACGATCCCGCCGCGCGTGACCTTGCTGGTGGATGATACGATTCCCAACGAGATTGACTTGGTCATCACCGCGACTCCGGCTTCATTGGTCTGGCAGGGCGATGGTTTGCTTAACAATTGGGATGCATCCCTCACCGCGAATTGGACCAACGCCGCCGGTCCATCCGTCTTCGTCACGGGCGACAATGTTACTCTTGACGACACTGCCACCAACCGCACCGTCAATCTGGTTGGCGCGTTGGTGCCCGGTTCGGTAACCGTAAATGGCACGGGTAATTATACTCTCAGCGGCACTGGCAAACTGACCGCCGGCACGGGCTTGACCATGAATGACAGCGGCGTGCTGACGATTCTGACAACCAATACTTACACGGGCGTGACCTTTATCAACAACGGCACGGTCGTGGCCGGCAACAGTAATGCGCTGGGCAGCGCCCTCGGCGGCACGGTGATCACGAACAGCGCCACGCTGGATGTGAATAATCAGAATCTGGGCGCCGAACCGATCATCGTTTCCGGATCCGGTGTCGGCGGCAATGGCGCGATCATCAGCAGCACCGGTGGCAGCACCGGGCAGCAAAACGCGTTAAGCAGCGTCACACTCACCGGCAACACCACCCTGGGTGCGAACGGCGGACGTTTCGACGTGCGCCCGAATCCCACGGCCAATTTCACCGCCAATGGATATGCGCTGACTAAGACCGGCACTAACTCCATTTTCATTGTCAGCGCGGGCGACACGGGTCTTGGCAATATCACGGTCAATAGCGGCATGTTGGGTTTTCAGGACACCACCACCATTGGCGATCCGACCAAAAGCCTCGCGATCAATCCGGGTGCCGGTGTGACTTTCTGGGCTTTGGCCAGCACGAACATTCCGAGCAAAGTTACCACGATGAACTCCGGCAAACTTTATAATGCCAGCGGGAATAACACCTTTGCCGGCCCGATTACTTTGACCGGCGCGAACACGGTGGATGTGGTGAGCAACGCGGTCTTTACGCTGAGCGCGGCTATCAGTGATGGCGGCAATGGCATTCTTATCAAAACCAACCTTGGGACGCTCGTCTTGGCTGGCACTAATACTTATGCTGGCGGCACAACTGTCACTGCCGGCACGCTTGCCGTGGGCAACGGCGGCACCGAGACCAGCCTCGGCGCTGGCGCGGTGACCAACGACGGTGCGCTGCAGTTCAACCGCAGCGATGACTATGTTTTGGCGAATAACATCACCGACCCCGGCGTTGCCGGCACCTTCCTCAAACTCAATACCAACAAATTGACCTTGCAGGGCGTGAATACTTATCTGGGCACCGGACAAGGGATCGCTCAGGTGAACGGCGGCACGCTGCAAATTGATCCGACCGGCGCGCTGACGTCCGGCGGTGAATTCTGGGTCGCCCAGAATGCCACGACCGGCGCGTGTATCATCAACGGCGGCACCTTGATTGTCAGCAACTGGATAGCGGTGGGCCGGAACAATACCAACGCGCTGGGCAGCCTGACGTTGAACACCGGCTCGATCCAAAAGTATGGCGCCGGGAACATTGTTTTGGGTTCGCTGGGCGGCAATGGCACGCTCACGGTCAATAGCGGAACCATCTATGACAACGCCGGTTTGAATTTGGGGGAAACCGTTGGCCAAGGCCAAGGTTTCTTCAATCTGAATGGCGGCTTGGTTCAGGCGCTCTCGGTGGGAAATCTGGGCGGTCTTTCGGCGGTGGCCCGGTTCAACGGCGGCACGCTTCAATCCATCAGCAACAACGCCACGTTTATGACCGGACTAAGTCAGGCCTTGGTGCAAAGCGGCGGGGCGGTGATAGATGACGGTGGTTACACGATTGGTGTGAACCAGGCGTTGCTCAACGATGGGACTTCACCTGGCGGCGGGCTGACTAAGAAAGGTGTGGGCACAATGGTGTTGAGCGGCAGCAGCACTTACACTGGCGGCACGCTGGTTAGCAATGGCATGTTGCAACTCAATCAGGACGCCGTGGTGCATCTGACCTTTGACCAAAGCAGTGGCAACATCGTGACCAACATCGGCACTGGTGGCACCAGCATGAACGGCTATCTGGTTGGGAATGGTGTGAGCATCGTCAACGGTGGTCGCTATGGTAAGGCGCTCTCGATCAATGGCGCGGGCGCGGGCGCTTTCACAAACCTGGTGGTCATTAGCAACAATGTCGTTGGAAACATCAACGGCGCGGGTGGCAATTGGACGGTGGGCGTGTGGGTCAACACCAGCACGGCCGGGGCCGAGTATCTTTTCAACGGCACCACCAGCTATACCTGGAGCAGTGGTGAAACCATCTTCT
Source organism: uncultured Verrucomicrobia subdivision 3 bacterium (assembly GCA_903944085.1). Classification (GTDB taxonomy): domain Bacteria; phylum Verrucomicrobiota; class Verrucomicrobiia; order Limisphaerales; family UBA11358; genus UBA11358. The sequence goes on along the minus strand of CAJAQO010000069.1, from coordinate 8,977 downwards.
ATCTGAACAGCGCCAGCAGCACTGCCGGCACCAATGCTGGCATGGTCCGCTTCGGCGGTGGTTTTGAACGCGGCACGGCCGGTTTGAACAATGGGGCCTGGCATTTCGTGGTCGTCTCCGACACTGGTGGCACCATCACACAATATGTGGACGGCACGGCGGACGCGTGGATCGTGAATGGTATTACGGCGGCAGCCACCGGCGGCATGTGGGCCATCGGCGGTTCGCCCGACACTGGCGACGGCACGGCACATTTTAATGGCTTGATTGACGAAGTATATATGTTCAACCGGGGCTTAAGTTCGGCAGAAGTCCAGGCGCTGTATAACAATAACAACAACTTAAATCCCGTGCTGCCGACGAACACGCCGGTGATGCTGGCGGTGGCAACTTCAACGCTAAATCTTAACGACGTCAGCCAAACCATCGGTTCGTTGAACGGCGTGGCCGGCAGCAGCGTCTTGATTGGGCAGAACGATGTCCTGACCATCGGGAACGACAATACTTCCACCACTTTCCCCGGCGTCATTTCCGGGGCTGGTGGCGTGACTAAGATTGGCAGCGGCAATTTGACGCTGACCGGTGCCAATACTTATTCGGCCAATACTTTTGTCCGTTCCGGCACGGTGGTGGTGGATACGGGTGGTTCAATTACCAATCTTACTTATGACGACATTGGTCAAACCTCGGGCGACAACGCCACCTTGAACCTCCAAGGCAGCGGTGTCTTTAGCACCATGAGTGATTTCAATGTGGGTGACGTCGCCAACAGCACCGGCACGGTGAATATTTCCGGCACGGCGACGCTGACGGCCAACGCGCTTTATGTCGGCTCGGCCAACGCGGCTGGTTCCACCGCCATCGGCACGATCAACCAAACTAACGGCACAGTTACAACCTTGAGTCCAAACGATGGTGTCTTTGTCATTGCCGGGCGTAACTCGGTCAGCGCCTTGGGCGTGGGCAATTACAACTTATACGGCGGCACGCTTAACGTCGCCAACGCCGGCAATACTTGGGTCGGTGGTTATGGCACCGGCGCGCTGAATGTAAGTGGCGGCAGTGTCACCTTATCCGGCTTCGTTTCCATCGGCCGGTTCGCCGGCGGCACGGGCAACCTGAACATTTCTGCCGGCTCGGTTTCCCAGACTAATGCCGCGCGCTTCACCTTAGTCGGAGAGGCTGGGACCGGTGTCCTGACAGTGTCCAGTAACGGCCAGCTAAACGTGTTGGGCACCCAGTTGGCTTTGGGATGGGGCGCCACTGGTGTTGGCACGGTGAATCTTAACGGTGGCACCATTACCGCGCCAATGGTGGTGCTGGGAGCTGGCAGCGGCACGTTCAATTTCAACGGTGGCACGTTCAAGGCCAATGCGGCGTCGCCGGTCTTTTTGAGCGGACTAACCACGGCAACGGTCCAGTCGGGCGGCGCGCTCATTGACGATGGCGGTTTCGCCATCACCATTGGCCAGTCGCTTCTCAATGGCGGCGGCGGTTTGACCAAACTCGGCCTGGGCGTGTTGACCTTGACCAACGGCAATACTTACTCTGGCAACACCGTGATCAGCAACGGCACGCTGGCTTTGAGCGGTGCCGGTTCCATCAGCAACAGTCCAACGATCGTGATCAGCGGCGGGGCGGCGCTGGATGTGTCGGGTGAAAGTTCGGTCTTCACTTTGTCGCCGGGCCAGACCTTGGTGGGTTCAGCGTCCACCGCCAGCCTGGTTGGCAGCGTGAATCTGGGCGGCGGTGCGCTGGCGTTGAACTATACCAACGGCACGCCTACCTTGCAGGCGAACAATGGCACTGTCACCTTGAACAACAACGCGGTAACCGTAACGGTGCTCGGCACTGCTTTGCCGGCGGGCAGTTACAAACTAATCGCCACCAACACGGGCGCAACGGTGACCGGTTCGATAAGTTCATCGCCGGTGCTTGTCAACGGTGCCGGATATTCCGCCGGTGCGGCCACCACCTTGAAAATTGTCAACGGGGAACTCTATCTTGTGGTGAACCACACGCCGGTGGCCAATGCGAATACTTACACCCGCGGCGGCTTGGCTACTTGGAAGATCAATGTGACCGATCTCCTGACCAACGCCACCGATGTGGATGGAGATACATTGACTCTGGCTAGTGTTGGCACGAGCACTAATGGAGTTAGTCTGATCATCGGCAGCGGCTTTGTGCAGTATGCCAACTCGAATCTGGTGGACGACCAATTCAGTTACACGGTGACCGATGGCAACGGCGGCACCAACAGCGCGGTCATCACCTTGACCGCCGGTAGTATTGCCAGTGTGGCCGGCCAGATTAACAACTTTACCATCAATGGCGGCACGGCAAGCATGAAGTTTGCCGGAATACCGGGCTACCTATATCAGGTGCAGGTATCCACGAACCTGAGCAGTTGGAACACGCTCTGGATGACGAACGCGCCGGCGAGCGGCGTGTTTGAGTTCGATGATCCCAGCGCACCCCAGCCGAATGCCTATTACCGGTTGATGTGGAACGGCAACTAACACCGTTCGCGGCAGGCTGCCTAACTGGAGTGGAAGACGGAGAAATGCATCGTCGGCTAAAACCGCGCGGTGGGGCCGCGCGCCAGCGCAGTGTTGCTTCGCTGCTGGCAATGAGATCCAATAGTTGCATCCCAGCTTAACTTTATGCCCCCGCGCACAGCCTGGACACGGAGCCGAGTTCCAGCCTGTGCGCGTGGGCGGTGCTGGCCGGGCGCATCGAAAAGAATCCGCTCGCGATCCGTCCGACGTTCGCCAAAGTCAAAGCCCACTGCCACGAAGCCTGTCCCGATGATGACGAAACCATGCATCGCGTCCTCAGCCACCTCTTTGATCCAGCGTCAGCACCGCTGCTCAAGCTGGCTGGCGGCACGCTGGCATTCTGCGCGCACACGGGCCTGCGGCCAGGTGAACCGGCTTTCCTGCTGCGTCTGCCGCCGCTCGCCGAGCCGCCGCCGACCACGCGCCAGCTTGAACCGGGCGGCCTGTTCCGCGACCGGACCGGACTGCTGCGCATGAAGGTGCAACGTCTCAAGCACGGGCAGAATCCATTTATCACGCTGCATCCCGCCGCTGAAAGCTTCCTCTCGGCCTGGCGCGCGTGGTTGGCCGTCACGCTGCCAGATGAACCGCGCCTGTTCCCGCTGGGCACCGACGATCAAACCACGTTGAACCGCGCCTTGAATACCGCCAGCGCCGCGCTGGGGTTGCCGCATTTCAAACCACATGGCTTTGGACGCGCCTACCAGGTGAAGGTGCGGCGGAGTCAGGGAGCCGATGATGCCACCATTGCCGGCGAAATGGGCCAGACGACCAACGGCGAATTGATCCGTAGTGTCTATGGCGATCCCCAAGATTTGATTGGCGGCCAGATGTTCGACTGACTGCCAGATGATTATGCGCCCGCGTGGGATAACATAGGTCTTGTAACGGCTGCTGCCCAAACCCTCTGAATCTCAAAGCCTGCCCACGACCGGGGGTTGTGGCGCTATCACCAAAGGCTGGCAGGCTTGCAGCCGGTAGGCCGCGATGAATCTAGCCAGTCCTTCCGTCGGGTGATGTTTCGCCTCGTCCAAAATCAGCGCGTTCCTGAACCGGCCAAGATCCAAATAGGTTTGATAACTCTTCGGAATGGAAAGCATGGTGGACAATGGCTTTTTACCCGCGTCCACCTGGGCCATTTCATCGTTGAATCGCTGCATTTGCGCGGCATGGGGTTGGTTGGTGATGGCCGCAAACAGCCGGCCGTAAAAACTGGCAACGAGCTGGCCAGCCGCGTGTGATATTTCATTCGTGGAAGCCCGGGCGATTTCCTGCAAGCCATCGCGTTGTGCGGGCGTGACCAGTTCGATGCGCCCGACCATCACGCGGTTGAGATCGGCGGGCACGGAAATATCCAGCGGCAGATAAAAGTCCGTCCAGACGCGCGGCACGAGAAAGAAAACGCGCAGGCCGGTGCTTTTGAAATAGGAAACTTCCCACGTGTTCAGCAATGCCTGGGCTTCGTCTGGGTAAAGCCCCTCTGCCACCAGCGCCGTCAAAAGTGAAACTTTCAGCTTTTCCAGATTGCCAGAACTGAAATCGCCGGGAGCGAACGCCGCCGGGGTGTGGGCCACGTATCGTTTTGAATCCTGGTTGAGCGCAACCGGCGGCAAGGTGCGAAAGGCGATCTTTCCGCCTTGCCGGATGTCCACCAGCCAGAGGGCATGGAGCGTCAGCGGTTGATCCGCCGGCAGATTTTCCAACTGGCTTCGAAAGAGCAGTTCGCCGGAATTTGGATCGCGGGAAATTTTCAGCGGCGCATTGATGTGTGCGATGCCGCGATAGAATAAAAACTTTTCCCTCTCACCGCCGGTGGTTTGTACCGCCGCCGCGTTGACGGCGCGGGGCGAAGTCCAGACGTGCGCGGTCGTGTTCGTCAGCGGCCAGTCGCCGCCGATTTTCAAATCCTTCCACTCCAGCCGGCTCTCGGTGCTAGACAACAGATGGGGAAACTGATTCGTGCGGTCCTTGAGTCCGGATGCGTAGGCATCGGCATCGGGAAAAAATTCCGACAGCCAGCCGCCGTGAAATTTCACCGTTACACTCGCGGTCTGAGTGCCCGCCTGTCCGACCGGCGGATGAAAATAGACCACGGGTGTTTCCAGCCGCATGGTCACATCGGGATGGCAACTGGGCGCGCCTTTGAAGAATGCCGGCGTGGCTTCGGTAGGGGTGAGCAGGGCGGTGAACAAATGGCGGCACCGGCTCGTCGTCGGTGTTGATGCCGCCGATGGCTTCGCCGGATTCATTCTGCAAGGAAGTAAAGGTGCCCCATTCGTGAACCGTCCACCTTGGTTCCGCGCCGGCACACAGCGCCCTCAGCAACAACACGCTGCCGAAAAGGTAACAGGTCTTATTCATATCCTTATTATATCTGATCCAGCCGGGACGTTGTCAAAAAGTTGTATAAAGATTGGGAGCGCCCCAAGGTGAACCGGCGGAAATAATTCCGGTGTCCGCAAAATGCGGCCCTGCCGTCTGGGCGCAGCCTGTGAAAAGAATCCCGGCTGATGCCTTGACGCCTACAATATTCAGCCGCAATACGAGTGGAAAAGTGGTTGCCACCACGATTGGCCTTTGCGCAGGCCAAAGCGCTGGTATAAAATTTGGCGGGTGGCCTTGACGAAATCCATGTCCCAAACTCACAACCGCCGTTTGATTATCATCATTTTGGGCGCGCTCTCCACCATCGGGCCGTTCGCCATTGACATGTATCTGCCGGCGTTTCCGCAAATCGCTGCGGCACTGCACACGTCCACCGCCCGGATTTCCCTGACCATTGCCAGTTATTTTGCCGGCATGGCCGCCGGTCAGCTTTTTTACGGCCCCTTGCTCGACCGTTGCGGCCGCAAACTGCCGTTATACGCCGGCATGATATTGTTCATTGTCGCGTCGCTACTCTGCCTCGGCTCGCGCACCGTGGAATGGCTCGCGGCCATGCGCTTTGTGCAGGCGCTGGGCGGATGTGCCGCGCAAGTCGCGGCCATGGCCATGGTGCGGGATTTTTTCCCCGCGCACGAAACCGCCAAAATCATTTCGCTGCTGATTTTGATCTTGAGCGTCTCGCCGCTGCTCGCTCCCAGCGTTGGAGTTTTTGTGGCCGTGCATCTCGGCTGGCAATGGGTGTTCATCGTCCTGTCCCTGTTCGCGGCCCTGATGATGGCCGTTTGCTGGTGGCGTCTGCCGCAGGGCCACAAACCCGACCCCACCGTCTCGCTGCGGCTGTTGCCCAGCCTGCGCAACTACGCCATCGTCCTGCGCGAGCCGCAGTTCATCACCTATGCGCTCTCCGGCGCGTTCGCCTTTTCCGGCCTGCTCGTCTATGTGGCCAGCTCGCCCATCATCTTCATGGAAGTGTTTCACGTGAGCCCGCAAAAGTTCGGGGCCATCTTTGCCGAACTGGCCACTGGCTTTGTCGGCAGCAACCAGGTCAACGTCTTTCTCCTGCGCAAATTTTCCAGCGAACAGATCTTCCGCGCCACGCTGCTGGTGGAATGTCCCGTGGCGCTGCTGCTTTTGGTGGGAACCGTTTGCGGCTGGTTCGGATTGAATACCACCTTGGTGCTGCTCTTCATTTCGCTGTCCAGCCTGGGGCTGGCCTATCCCAACGCGGCGGCACTGGCGCTGGTGCCGTTTGACCGCAACATCGGCAGCGCCTCCGCCATGCTGGGTTTTTTGCAGATCGGCGTCTCCGGCCTCGCCTCCGCGAGCGTCGGCATATTTGATTCACACACCATGATGCCGGTGGCACTCATTCTGGCGGCGACCTCATGGATCGGCTTTGGGATTTTGATGGTCGGCAAACGCCGCATCCACGGCTTGCGCTACGTCGAGGAAAAAGACGCCAACCTGCTGCCGGATTGAACTCGTCTGCTCACGTTTCGTGTCGTGAAATAGAATAACAAAATAACAGATACGAGGATATTTAAGGTTTTGCGCCCGGAAACCATTCCGTGTGCTGGTCGCCGGTGCGGCCCCAGTAGGTGACGCGTTTCCCGCGCAGAAAAGCGATGTAGCCCTGCACCCCGCCCGCCATTGCGCGCCGGGTGAACTCGCGATACTTCTGACCGTTGCGCTGGCTGTCCAGGATGTTCGCGCGCAACGCGGCGGCATCGAACTCCGGGGCGACGGGCGGCAGGCCCTCATAATTGATGGACGTGGCCATCATCTCCCCCTCCGCGCTGTAAAACCGTTTGCGCAGCCCGACGTAATCCACGTGATAATATTCCACGCCCGCCGCGAGCAGTTGGCCGACGACCTCGGGGAACGACAACGTGCCATCCAGCGTCCCGCGCGCCGCATCGAGAATCAGTTTTGAATCCATGGCCCAAGGATTAAAAGTTTTCGGCGCGAAATGAAGGAAAATTTCTCGACTCGGCTGGCAGAGTGTTAAATTATTTATTAGGCAAGATGGAAGACGAGTCAAAATACTATGAATCGCCAACCGAATCTATTCCGGGACTAAATTTCACTGACCATGTCGCTGACCTTATTGAAATGAGAGATTTTTTCAATGATCGCGGCATCCCGACGAAAAACACACGAATTGACAGATATAGTCAATACCTGACAGAATTCATAAGCGGCAAACCTTTTAATGAAAAGTTGGTGTTTAAAAGTTCAATAGATGAACGATTCAAAAGTGGCACTGACTGGTTACTATACGTTCTTCGGGAAGTCCACGAACTCGCGTGGATTCTCAAAGGAATAAAAACGCAAACCCCGGCAGGCTTGGAAAGTAAACTTGGAATGCTCGTAAGTGGAAGCGATTTTGCGGCGTTAGACAGCAATACGCTTTCTAGGAATGTTCAATTCGAATTGCGAATTGCTAGTTATTTCTGCCGCTCTGGGTGCGAGGTGGATTTAACTCATCTTACTGATTTAATCGGATTAAATAAAGAATATGCGTTCTTCGCCGAATGCAAACGAGTAGGCAGTATTGCACAGCTAAAAAAACTGCTGAAGGAAGCAAAAAGACAGCTAAATCGCTCTATGCCATCACGCTATAAGGAACGAATTGCTTTTGGGTGTATTGCGGCGGATGTAACCAAAGCTGTTTATAATCATTATGGCATAACTTGGGCTATAACATATGAACACTCCAAAGATATTCTCCAAAACAAGCTGAAGAGTATTGCTAATAACTTACCCAGCGCCGAACTGTTTTTAGGAGGCGGAAATATTATAAAGTATTGGCTCCCAATACACAAGCGTTGCCTTATACGGCATCCGCCTACGCCAACGACATGATTTTCATCCTATTTTATTGAAAATGTTAGAAGTGGATCACATGGTGTTTTTGCTTTGAAAACATTGCGTGAAATTTTTGATATTTCGTTTAAGCCAGACATAAGACAAGTTCCTCCTCAGGTTCTTATTCCAAGAAAAGGAATCAGTCTTCTGGGGGTGCATTGATAGAGCGGACAGTAAAATCGAGTCATTTGGTTAGTTGTTTATGAGTTCGAAGTCAACTGGGGAAAAGTAGCCGAGCGCGCTATGGGTGCGCTGGCGGTTGTAAAAGACTTCGATGTAATCGAAGATTTCGGTGCGCGCCTGGCGGTGGCTGACAAAGTTGCGGCGATAGATGAGGTCGAGTTTAAGGGTGCTCCAAAAGCTTTCCATGGTGGCGTTGTCGTAGCAGTTGCCTTTGCGGCTCATGGAAGCCACCACGCCGCCCGCCCGCAGGGCCTGCCGATAATCGCCGCTGGCGTATTGCATCCCGCGATCGGAGCGGAAGCGCAAATGAGCTGGCGGTTGGCGGTGCCAGCGGGCCATCGCCAAGGCAGTTAAAACCAGTTCGGTGTCAATGCTTGATGATCTGGCCGCCGGCCCGTTCCGCCAGCGCCAGCACCCCGGCCACTTCCGCCTTGGCGCGGACGCAGTGTCTCAGCGTGATGCCGCCCAAACCCGCGCGAGCGGGCTGAACCTCCGGCGAGATGTCGGCGGCCAGTTCCTTGAGCGGATACAACGACAGCCGGGTGCCGGCGGTGTTGATAAAGGCAATCGGCTCGCCATCCTGGTAGATCGCCGGCCAGCCCAGTCCATCGCGGTAAAAACGCACCGCGCGCGGCAGGTCAGTTACGCCCAAGGTGATGAGGGTGATGCGTGGTTCCATGGTCATGGGTTAAATGCAATGCCTTCGTAGCAGCCGACGTGAGGAGGCTCAAACCAAAATCGGCAATCAGAAATCAGAAATCGGCAATGAGTCAGAGCCTCATTGCCTCGGCAGCTACGAATTGATTTACAGGCTCGTTTCATAGAGTCAAGGATTCGACAGCCGGAAGAAGCGGTTGCCTGACGCCAACGAGTTAGTGGCGGTTTGGGTGCTGCCGTCATTGCCGATGGGACCGCTAAAGCCAGTCCAGCCGCTCGTGGCCAAGCTGGTGCTTTGTTTCAACGACCAGTTCACCCAGATG
>CAJAQO010000068.1 GCA_903944085.1 uncultured Verrucomicrobia subdivision 3 bacterium | reverse complement strand
CGGCTGGTTTAGTCCCACTGACTACACAAATTCGCAATTTATTTTCATCATCAATGACCTTGGTTTCTTCCGGCTGCAATATCTGCCGTAAGTGAGTTTATTGTCTTCCGCGTCCTCCAGGGACGTGCCGGGGCCGGAACGGGAAACCGCTCCGGCCCTTTTCTCTGAACGGCGGCAAGATTGCGTTGAGGATCCAGCGGATGCCATCGGCTACCGGATAATTCAGCGATAGATAAACGTCAGTCCCCATCGGCAATTCAAATGTCAAGTTTGACAGTTGTAATGACTTTCGGAATGATTTGAACATGTTAGAGAAGAAAATAAAAACTTCCGTGGCCAAACCCGAGCACCCATACAGATTAATCGCGATTTGGAACCGGGAATGGCCAATCGCAAAAGAACATCCAACTGCATGTATTTGTAGTTTTTTTGCAGGGTGTGGTTTAATTTTTGCGCTTTACAGTTATTTTGTTATTCCTGGCAAAGATTCGACAATTCAGAGCCTTCAAACGCAATTGAGCAATCACTCATCCGAAACACAAAAGATTGGAGTGAGAGACAATGAACCACTCAAATCTAGTGGAACCAAGGCTCAATGGTTTTTGAAAATCCGAAGTATCGAAGTAATTCCAAAAACTTCAAATGATCACCCTCAGACAATGCCTTTCCGCATTGTAGCCGTTGTCAATAGTCAGAATTACTCCTTTCCAAGCACTCAATTATGCTTCAACGGGGAAGGTCAAACGCAAGGCGAAACAGTTCCATTGTCAGGAGAACCTGAAAAATATTTGGTTCAGTTTATGCGACAGAACATTAATCGAAACCTGTTGCGAACAACCATCACCAACAGTTCAGCATCAACACCAGGAGGAATAACGGATTCATTTGAGATAACCAATTTGCCAGCAGTTAAAACAAACGAAATAGTCATTCAAGACTTGCAAACGAGGATTGACACAGGCACGACGCGGATTATTTACGAAATTACCAACCATTGATTATGAAACACATTCTCGTCACCGGCGGCGATGGGCTGCTGGCGTATCAATTGAAACAAATCGCGCCGCCGGATTTTAACTTTTCCTTTCTCGGCCGCGCGGAGTTTGACCTGACCCAAAAAGATTTGATGGCGCAACGGCTCGCGGAGTTGCAGCCGCAGGTGGTCATCAACACCGCCGCCTACAATCTGGTGGACCGCTGCGAAATTGAGCGCGAGCTTTCGTGGTCGGTCAACGCCACCGCGCCGCAGCAGCTTGCGGAATTGTGCGCGGAAAAGAAAATTCAACTCGTCCACTACGGCACGGACTACGTTTTTGACGGCGCAAAAAAATCCCCCTACGCCGAGACGGACGCGGCGCATCCGCTGAACCATTATGCCGCCGGCAAATTCGCGGGCGAGCAGGCGGTGCTGCGCGCGTCGCCGCAACATCTGGTGCTGCGCACGAGCTGGGTGTTCGACTGGCATCCGACGCAAACGAAAACCTTCATCCACACGATTTTGAAAACGGCGCGCGAGGGCCGGGCGATGAAATCCACCACCGACCAGTTTTCCGTGCCGACGTTCGCCACGGATCTGGCGCAATGGACGTTGGCACTGGTCCGCGGCGGCGCGGGCGGATTATTTCACGCGGTCAATGACGACGGCGTGTGCCGGTATGACTGGGCGAAAATCATTTTGGACGAAGCGGTGAACGCAAAATTGCTGGCCGCCGCGCCGCCCATTGAGCCGGTGTTGAGCGCGTATTTCAATTCCACCATGCGCCGGCCGGATTACACGGTGCTGGACAACGCTAAACTGGCGAAATGCCTTGGCCGTCCGCTGGGTTCCTGGCGGCCCGGCTTGAAAAAAATGCTCGCACAGATGAAATGATTTCGGGTAGCTTTTGCGCCCATGTCCACTGTCTGGCAGCAAGTTGAAGTGCGCGGAATTATTGAAATTCCCGGGCTGCCGGGCGTGCGTGTCGAGGCGCTGCCGGTCTTCAAGGACGCGCGCGGCAGTCTGCACGAACTGTTCCGCGTGGATGAAGTTCCCGCCGGTTTCACGCCGCTGATGGCGTGTTCCTCGTGGTCGCATCCGGGCGTGGCGCGCGGCCCGCACCAGCACGTCGGGCAGGATGATTATTTCACCTTCGCCGGGCCGTCGGATTTTCGCGTGTATCTCTGGGATGACCGTCCCGGCGCGGCGGGCGCGGCCCAAGGCTGGTTCATCAACACCGGCGAACAAGCCCCGACGCGCATCCATGTTCCGCGCGGCGTGGTTCACGCTTATCACAATGTCGGCAACACGTTTGGTCTCGTCGTCACCGTCACCAGCCTGCTGTTCAAAGGCGAAGGCCGGCGCGATCCGGTGGATGAAATCCGCCATGAACTGAATCCGCAATCACCCTATCAACTTCCGAAATCATGATCCAAGAACGCACGCATTGCCGCACCTGCGGCTCGAAAAACCTCAAACTGATTCTCGACCTCGGCAAAACCGCGCTCGTGAACGACTTTCTCAATCCCGAGGAAGTAGCCGGCTATAAAATCTCCCTGCCGCTGCGCGTGGTGCTGTGCCCGGACTGCTCGCTGGTGCAGCTCGCCGACACGGTGGATCCGAAGATTCTCTACTCGCACTACGCCTACGTCACGTCCACGTCGAAAACGATGGACACGCATTTGAACAAGATGATGACGCATCTGCTTTCGACCGCGCGGCTCGGGGCCGGCTCGAAAGTTTTGGAGATTGCGTCAAACACCGGCGTGTTCCTGAAAAAATTTCAGGAGCAAGGCTGCGAAGTGCTCGGCATCGAACCGGCGGGCAACATCGCGGATGTCGCGCTGGCCACGGCGATTCCGACGCGCAAGGAATTTTTCAACGCGGCCAACGCCAAAAAATTGCGCGCCGAATGGGGCGCGGCGGATTTGATCCTGGGCCGGCATGTGTTCGCGCACATTGACGATCTGCGCGATCTGGTCGCCGGTCTTGAGGCCATTTCCCACGCGGAAACCTTGATCGCGTTTGAAGTGCCATACGTCGTGGACTTCTTTGAACACACGGAATACGACACGGTTTATCACGAGCATTTGTCCTACATTTCCGCCACGGCCATCGAGGCGCTGGTGAAGGATTCGGCGCTCATGCTGGCGCGCGTGGATCATTATCCCATTCACGGCGGCTCGATTTTGTTTCACCTGCGGCACCGCGCTTCCAAAGCCCAGCCGCACGCGAGCGTGGCGCAGGCGCTGGCAAAGGAAAAAGAAATGCGGCTGGCCGAGCCGGCGACGTGGGCAGCCTTCGCGCAACGCGTCAACCACATCCGCACCGAACTGCCCGCGCTGCTCCGCAAATTGAAAGCGCAGGGCAAACGCATCATCGGCTACGGCGCGTCGGCCAAAGGCAACACGCTGCTGAATACCTGCGGCATCACGGCGCAGGAACTGGACTACATCATTGACAACACGCCGTTCAAGCAGAACAAAATCGCGCCCGGCTCGTGGATTCCG
>CAJAQO010000067.1 GCA_903944085.1 uncultured Verrucomicrobia subdivision 3 bacterium | reverse complement strand
GATTATGACCATAGTGCCTAGGCAATCACTGGAGCCAACCGCCGTTGGCGTTAACCGATTTCAGGAACGCGTCGAACTGGCGGCAGCGGCCGCCTTGCGGCGTAACGGAAGTGTGGGGCCGCTGGATCTCTTTCTGGAGATGAGGCTGCTGTCCCCGTCCCACTTCGAGAACTGGCGCAGAGGCCACGAGCAATATGCCGCGTTGCTGCCTTGGATTGAGGTCGGGCCGGCGAAGCTGCAAAAGGCCGTTGAGCACTTCCTGGCGTGGGCGAGCCGCCGCGGCTTGCTTCCCATTGAAGCCACTTACACCCGCCGCGGGCCTCACGGAGTTGAACCGTTGCGGGTGACCACTGACGGGGATCCTGCCGGGGAGAAGTTCTTTGGCACGCGTTACGCACCCGGAGATTTGCCGGAGAAAAAAACGGCACGACTCGCCGCCAAATTAAATCGTCCGCCCGATCTGGTCGTGTTCGAGAAAGTGGGTGATGAAGGCAACTGTAGCGAGTGCGGCGCGGAGTTGCGCGCGGGAGATTTTCTGTTGCGGGAGAAAGGCCAGCCACTGTGTGTGACGTGTGCGGATCTGGATCAGCTTGTGTTTCTGCCCGCCGGCGACACGGCGCTGTCGCGACGCTCCCGCCAGCACAGTCAGCTTGCCGCCGTGGTGGTGCGATTCAGCCGGGCCCGCAACCGCTACGAGCGGCAGGGATTACTGGTCACCGAAGCGGCGCTGAGGCAAGCCGAGGCGGAATGCGCTGCCGACGCCCCTGACCGGGCTGCGGCCCGGATCGAGGCGGCGGGCGCGCGCCAGGAGGAAGACCGCGAATTTGTGACCACATTGACTGAGGCGGTTCAACAGCGCTACCCCGGTTGTCCGGCGGCGGAAGCCCGCAGCATTGCGGCGCACACGGGTTGCCGCGGCAGCGGGCGGGTGGGCCGATCCGCCGCTGGCCGGGCGTTGGATGCGACGGCGGTGGATCTCGCCGTGAGCGCGCACGTCCGACATGCGCACACCACTTATGATGAGCTGCTGATGGGCGGCACGGAGCGATTAGACGCCCGCGCCCAAGTGCGGGAGGAAATTGACCGTGTTTTAGCGGCGTGGTCGGGATCAGGCCCCCGGTAATGCTGCCGGCGAAACGGCTGGAAACGAGCGCGGAGGGTTGAGGAAGGCCGTCGAATTCTGCCGTGCCAAGGAACCCGTTTCGGCTGCAATCACACCGGCGGCTCTCAGCTAACGCCCCCAAGGGCATTTTGAGTTTCTAAAATCATTTCCGACCGCAACCTTGAATTTCAATGGCGGGGGAAACTCGCAGAAAGGCACGCTGAAAACTCAGCGTGCCTTTTTGTTTTCAAAATCAAAATTTTATTTTTTCACGCCGAGAATCGCGTCCTTCGCCGCTTTGGCTACGCGAAATCTCACGACCTTTTTAGCTTTGATCTGGATCGTTTCACCAGTGGCCGGGTTGCGGCCGACGCGGGCCTTGCGGTTCACGAGGACCAGCTTGCCGAGACCGGGGATGGTGAATGAATCTTTGGCGTGTTTGTATGCCAGCGTCGCGATCTGTTCGAGAATTTCGACCGCCTGCTTTTTGGTGATGCTGTTCTTGTCGGCGATCTCTGCCGCAATTTGGGATTTTGTTAGTGCTTTAGCCATGTTTTTGTTATGTATTTGTTACGTTGTTGAAACCGCATTAAACCGAGCTATACCTTGCAAGCCAAGTGAAAAACACGGCATTTAAAAACTCACTCCTTCCAAATACCCTTGATCAATGGTTCCAACTCAGGATCGTCAGTGGCCATCAGCCGGAGCTTCGTTTGCCATTTATTCTCCACCGCGATGTCCATGGCCTTGTCCCACCAGGTCTTTGATATTACCAATTTTTTCTGCTGGGCCGTGTAGCAGGCTAGGTAGTAGCAAATGAGCGGATTTTTCGGAAAGCTGTCAACGGCACCGGTCAAAATCACCACCGCAGGCTTAAGTCCGCCGTCTTTGGCTTGCCGAGTCGAATACGCTAGATGCGCCCAGTTGTTTACATCGGTTGGGACGAGCTCGGTCAGCGTTCGGGCAATCTCAATACATGCGTCCCAACGTTTCGCCTTTGCGTAGATTTGCCAGCGAACCTCAAGCACAGCCGGATGCACGCGGAGTTCAGGCGTGATGTTGTCCAACTCGGCGCTAGCCGCGTTGACATCGCCCAAACCAAGCCATCCTTCGGCAGCCGTCAAATACATGCTGTCGGGCGGCTGGAGTGGTTTGATGCGTTTTGCCATATCAATTGGGCTTGCTGGCGGATTTTTCTAATTGTCGCAGATGAGACTGCCAACTCGCGATGCTATTTTTGAACAGCGCCCGGCCTTGAATCACCAGCAGATTCTTGGCGTATTCAGCCAAGCATATCATCAGTGTGGACACGCGTCGTTTCATGGCTGAAAATATACCGAATGAAGCTCGACGTGACAGCAACGTTCCGCCAACTTTACCGCAAAATGTCATTGGCAATAACAATGGATCAAGAAATCAGAGGCATCAAAAAACTTTGCCCCTTTCTTTACCCCTCTATGCCCAGTTATGCCCGTTTTTGCCCAGTTATGCCCAAACGGCGACATTTTGATAATCAACAGTGTTTGCAACGGATAAATTGCGTTTTCCAATGACAATCACTGAACTCTTGGAGAGCGTAAGACGTGTGGAGTTGCGCACGAACCGCCTCGTGAACGACACGATGGGCGGCGCGTATTTGAGCGGCTTCAAGGGGCGCGGCATGGACTTCGAGGAGTTGCGCGAATATATCCCCGGCGACGACGTGCGCGACATTGACTGGAACGTCACGCATCGCCTGGGCCGCCCGTTCGTGAAACGCTTCCGCGAGGAGCGCGAACTTACCGCCGTCCTCGCCGTGGATGTGTCCGCGTCATCCAGCTTCGGCTCGGCAAGCCGCACCAAGCGCGAGTTCGCCGCCGTGGTCGCCGCCACGCTGGCAATGTCCGCCGCCAAGAACGGTGACAAGGTCGCGCTGCTGCTCTTCACGGATGAAGTGGAACTCTTCGTTCCGCCGCGCAAAGGCCGGCGACATATTCTCCGGATCGTCCGTGAAATGTTGATGTTCAAACCGCGCAAGCGTGGCACGGACATCTCCGGCGCGCTTGGCTTTTTGAACCACATTTTGCACCGCCGCGCGATTATTTTTCTGCTCACGGATTTTTTGCACAGCTCGGAATCCAAGGTGACAAATTCCCGCGAAGTCATTCAAGAGCTTGGCCGGACCAACACGCGCCATGATATCGTCTGTCTGCATCTGCACGATCCGCGCGAAAGCACGCTGCCGGATGCCGGCCTCGTGACCATCGAAGACGCCGAGACCGGCGAATTGCTGGAACTGGATTCCACGCGCGGTTCTGTGCGCGCACATTTCGCCGCCGTCAACGCTGACCGGTTGGCGGAACTTGACCGCGCACTCATCCGCACCGGCGTGGACACGCTGCGGCTCACCACCACCGAACCGTTCGCGCCCGTGCTGCAACGATTTTTTGAAATCCGCCGGGGCCGGAGGCACGGATGAAACCTTGCGTGGCCATTTTGTTTGTGCCATTCGCGGCCATTGCCGCTGATACGAACGCTTTGCCTCCGCTCGCGCCGGCCTACGGCGAGCTGCCACCGACGTTTTGGGAGCAGCATGAAACCGTGATGATCGTGGGCGGCTTTGCGTGCCTCGCGCTTGCTTTCCTGTTCGTCAAGGCGATGCTCCGACCGGAATCGAAAGTAATTTTGCCGCCGGAAGTTTTGGCGCGGCAGGATCTGGCGAAACTGCAATCGCTGCCTGAAAATGGAACGGTCTTGAGCGAGGTTTCGCACATTTTGCGCGGCTATCTCGTCGCGGCGTTTGCACTGTCCGCTGCCGAAATGACCACCGCAGAATTCTGCGCCGCGCTCGCCGCCAATGAAAAAACCGGCCCCGAACTCGCCCAGACCATTTCTGATTTTCTCCGCGAATGTGACGAGCGGAAATTTTCTTCCTCCCCGGACGCTGCGCCGCTCAACGCCGTCACCCGCGCGTTGGGACTAGTTTCCTCCGCCGAAGCTCGCCGCTCGCAGAGTGCGCCCGTCACGGGCGCAGCCAAGTCCCAAGTGCAAACAGCTGCCGCCAACCGGCAAACTCAACAAAATTCGGATGCCGCTGCGTCCGGGGACGGGCGCACTCCACGATGAACGGCGAATTTGAATTTCAATATCCGTGGCTCCTGGCGCTGCTCGGCCTGCTGCCGGTTTATGCGCTGCTGCGCGGTAAAACCGGCAAACTGTCGGCGCTGACTTTTTCCAGCACGGAAATTGCCCGCGCCGCTGGAGCCAAAGCCCGCGCGGCGGCGGGGCGTTTTCTGTTTTTTCTGCGGTTGCTCGCGGTCGCGCTTGGCATTGTCGCGCTGGCCGGGCCGCGCCTGGCGAATTATCACGTCGAAACCGAGACGCCGGGCATTGACATCATGCTGGTGCTGGATGTGTCGTGGTCCATGATGGCGATTGACATGGGCAAGCCGGCGGAAAAATTGTCGCGCTTCGCCATTGCGTCCGGCGTGCTGAAAGATTTTATCGAGAAGCGGCCGAACGACCGCATTGGCATGATTGCCTTTTCCGGCGTGCCGTATCTCGCCAGTCCGCTCACGCTGAACCACGACTGGCTCATTGAAAATCTTTCGCGGCTGCACATCGGCATTATTTCCGATCTCGGCACAGCCATCGGTGATGCGGTCGCCGTTGCCGCCAAGCGGCTCAAGGCGGTGCCGAACAGCAAGAGCCGCGTCATGATTTTGCTGACCGACGGCGACAACAACCTGGGCAAGGTTGATCCGCTGCCCGCCGCGCAGTTGGCCGCCGCGCTCGGCGCAAAGATTTACGCCATCGGCATCGGCATCGAGCAGCCGTGCAACCTGCCCGCGTTCGATCCGGCCACGGGACAATTCAAGCTGGACGCGGGCGGCAACATCATTCCCACGCTGCTGTTGCAGCCGGCGAATTATTCCGTGCTCGGCAAAATGGCCGCGCTGTCCGGCGGACAATTTTATCGCGCGACGAACGCGCGCGAGCTGCAAAACATTTACAATCAGATTGACCGGCTGGAAAAATCCGAGGTGAAGCTGCGGCGGTTTGCGACTTACGAGCCGTTGTTTGCATGGCCGCTGCTGGCCGCGCTCGGATGCCTGACGTTGGAAATTATTTTGGCGAACACGAGATTTCGCCGCGTGCCCTGATGAATTTTGCCGACTTTCATTTCGCCGAACCGCGCTGGCTCTGGCTGGCGGCGGTCGCGCCGGTTTTGCTGGCGCTGCTGCACCGGCACGCCGCGACCGCGCGCCGCGCGCAACTGGCGCGCATGGCTTCGCCGCATTTTATCGAACAGCTCACAGCTTCGCACAGTCCAGCCCGGCGGCGGTTAAAAAATATTTTACTGCTCGCAGTGTTTGCGCTCGCCGGCCTCGCGCTGGCGCGACCGCAATGGGGCAGCGTCGAGGCCGGCAACGCCTGGCTCGGCGAAGACGTGGTGTTCGTGCTCGACTGCTCGTTGAGCATGACGACCAGCGACGTGTTGCCGAGCCGGATGCAGCGCGCGAAATTCGCGATGTTGGATTTCGTGCGGCGGCAAAGCCACGGCCGCGTCGGTCTCGTGGCGTTCGCCGGCAGCGCGTTCATCCAATGCCCGCTGACGTTTGACGCCGATGCGTTTGAGGAAACGCTTTTATCCCTGGACGAAAAAACGATTCCGATTCCCGGCACGGACATCGGCCGCGCGCTGAACGAGGCGTATCGCGCGATGGACAAAGGCAGCCGCCGCAAAATGGTAGTGCTGGTGACCGACGGCGAGGATTTGGAAACAGTCAAAGTTGGCGACAACTTATATATAGGTTCCGGCATTGTCTCCGCCAAAAATTTGGCGACGAACGGCGTGGTTGTTTTCACCGTTGGCGTCGGCACTCCTGCGGGAAAGGAAATTCAAACCGTAAACGCTGCGGGGCAGCCGGAATTATTACGCGACGACAAAGGTAAAATTGTTCACAGTCAGCTTGACGAAAAAACGCTTCGCAAAATCGCGGAAGTCACGGGCGGCAGTTATTCTCCGCTCGGCACGCTGGGCGACGGTTTGACGCAAGTGCGCTCGGCCATTCACGCGCTGGACAGCGCCAGCGGCTTGCGGCAATCCGCCAAAAACGGCGTGGATCGTTTTCACTGGTTTATCGCCGTGATGCTCGCTCTGCTGGTCGCGGAATCGCTCATTGGCACGCGGCGTAAAAACATTCCAGGCCCGGCATGAAATTGTTCACGACCATGAAAAAGTTCGCGCTGCCGCTCGTGTTGGCGCTGGGCTGTCGCGCGCTGGCGCTGGAAGCAACCAATGTCGCTCCGCCGGTGACGGCGCGGGATTTTTACAATACCGGAACGCAACTGCTGGCCGGTAAAAAATTTGCCGACGCGGAAAGAATGTTTCAGGCCGCGCTGGCCGCGCAGGACGAGCGCGTGCAATCGCCGGCGCTTTACAATCTCGGCCATGCAAGATTTGCAGCAGGCATGGAACTGTTGAAAAACAAAATGACCGCGTCAGGATATACCGATCGCGGCAGTCGTCTGATTGACGAAAGCCAATCCTCGTTACGTCAGGCGGAGTCGGCAATTTTGGAAGGCAACAAGGAAAAAATGATTGAAGCCTACCTTGAATGTCGTCACTTGCGGCATGATTTGCGCTCGACGCAAGAGCAAATTAACACGGCGATTGAACTTTATGGGCAGGTCTTGGCGAAATGGCAAAGAGCCGAAGACGATTTCAAAAGCTCGAATGAAATGTCGCCGCCGGATTTGGCGTCAATTGAAAACAGCCTGGAAATCAACCATACCAACGCCGAGTTCAACGCCGAAATCATTCAAGAGCACATCAACCGGTTGTTGGAGCAAGCACGCAAAATGCAGGAAATGATGGGCATGATGGGCAAGCAGAAACAGGATTTGGGAAAGATTTTGAGCAAGCTCAAAGGCCAGATTCCCGCGCCCAACGCGCCGCCCGGCGCGGCGGGCGATGACGACGAGGACGAGCCGGGCATGAAACCGGATTCGCTGGCCGGCCAGAAGGAAAATGCCGCGCGCCAGGGCGACCAGATGCAGATTCCGCTCTCGCCAGATCAGGCCGGGCAAATTCTCGACGGTCTTTCGCTCGACGGCAGCCGCCGCCTCTCGATGAGCGACAAGGAAGGCCGCCCGCCCAAGAATAAAAACGGACGCAACTGGTGATTTCGAAATGCGTTTATCATCTTTAAAATTTTTTCTATTGCTGGCGTTGGCGCCGGTTTGCCTGCGCGCCCAGGCACCGCCGCAAATTCCGGCCGCGCTGCAGGCGCAGCTCCAGGTCGCGCAAGCGCCGGTGGATGTCACATCACCGGTGACGGCCACGGCGGTGTTTGACCCGCCGGTGGTGCGCGTCGGCGAAAAAACTTTTTACCGCGTGACCGTCAGCGCCACGGAATCCGCGATCCAGTGGCCGGAGGAAATTGCCGCGCCGGTGGCATTGAAATTCGGCGCGAACGCGCGCGGCCAGATCACGCAATTTCTCGGAAACAATTTCCGGGTGTTCACGTCGTTCATTTACGAAATCCGGCCGACGGCGGCAGGCCATTTCACGATGACCAATTTCACGGCGAACGCTTCCGGTCCGCTGGTGGAAATTCCGGCGGCGAGCCTTGACGTGGTCGCCGACGGCGCCAGCCCGCAAGCGGCACGACAGCTGGGCTTGGAAATTTCGGCGACAAATGTTTTTCTTGGCCAGCCGTTCCGGGTGCGCGTGACATTGCCGCCCGGTCCCGGCAATGAAATCGAGGCGCTGCGCGAAATCCAGTTCAACGGCGACGGCCTGATGACCGACAAGACGGCGGCGCGGCAATCCATCGAGGCGGTCAGCGTCAACGGCCAACTCCGGCCGATGTTCGCCTGCGAAATGACCGTGACGCCGATTGCGGCAGGGCCGCTGAAATTTTCCGCGCAAGGTTTTACCGCCGGCCGCGAATTCAGCGGGCCGATTTCCATCCACGCGCCCGTGAGCCTGAGCGGCGGCCCGGCGAAATATGTGTTGCTGGTTTCCGAGCCGGTGGCGATCAACGTGCGGCCGCTGCCGGTCGAAGACGAACTGCCGGGCTTCACCGGCGCGATCGGGAAATTTTTTCGTAACCCGCCGCAACTGGCCACAAACCGGCTACGCGTGGGCGAACCGGTGGCGCTCAAACTCACTTTCCACGGCGAAGGCGAGTTGACGCGTTTTGTGCCGCCAGCGACACCGCGCACGCGCGACTGGCAGATCATCGCTGATCCGCCGCCGGCCACCAGCTTCACGCTGATTCCGCTGACCGACGACGTGCACGAAACGCCCGCGATTCCGTTCAGTTATTTTGATCCGGCGCTGGCGAAGTTTGTGGACCTGACAATTCCTCCGTTGCCAGTCACCGTGGTCGGCGAAAGCCTGCCGGTGCAACTGCCCGCGTTGGATGAGGAAACGAAATCCGCCGCGCCGGTGAAATTGAGCGCGCCCGCGCCCGCGCCCGGCAAAACGGTGGCGAGCCTGAAACCGCTGCAACGGCGCGGCTGGTTTGTGGGCTTGCAACTGCTGCCGGTGGCCGGATTTCTCGCGCTGTGGCAATGGGATCGCCGCCGCCGGTTTCTGGAGGCGCATCCGGAAATTGTGCGGCGCGCGCAAGCCCGCCGCGCGTTGCGCCGCAAAAAACGCCAGTTGCAAAG
This sequence comes from uncultured Verrucomicrobia subdivision 3 bacterium, assembly GCA_903944085.1. Classification (GTDB taxonomy): domain Bacteria; phylum Verrucomicrobiota; class Verrucomicrobiia; order Limisphaerales; family UBA11358; genus UBA11358. Next base: position 19,788 of record CAJAQO010000067.1, on the reverse strand, counting down.
CGCGTTTGAAACTGGCGACGCGCCCGCATTTGTCCGGCACGCAGCGGACGCGCTGCGCATTGCCGTAGCGCCGCATTACCCGGCCAATCCGCACGCGCTGGTTGGCGGCGATGTGCTGGCGCAGTTGGCCGACGCGGAGCGAAACGGCCGCGCGGGCGAAACGGTGAAACAAGTTTTTGCGGCGGCGGACGCGCAGTTTGCCGTGGACGCAAAAGTCCAAGCCGACTGGCTGGCGCTGAAATCCGAGCTGGATGCGGTGCTGCTGAAACTGGAGGAAAAATTGTGAGCGATTTGAGATTTGCGATTTGCGGTTTGCGATTTTGCCCTTGGCTCCGCCACAGCCTCGTTCTGGCGGAGTTTTTTCTGGCGGTAAATATTTTAAACGCGGCGACGAATGATTTTTTTGCGCGCGGCATTGACTTGAGCCGCGCCGGACAATTTCCCGAAGCGGCGGCGGCGTTTGAAAATGCAGCCCAGCGGCAGCCCGCCGCCGGCACGCTGGTGAATCTGGGCCTGGCCGAATGGCAGCGCGGTCGCGCGGGCGCGGCGATTGTGGCGTGGGAACAGGCGCGGTGGATTGATCCGTTTGAACCGCGCGCCGCCGCGAATTTGAAATTTGCGCGGCAGGTGGCGCAGGTGGACGAGCCGCCGCTCAAATGGTTCGAGCAGGAGTCAACCTGGCTGCCGCCGAACGCGTGGGTGTGGCTCGCGGGTGCCAGCCTCTGGCTCGCGGTCGGCGCGCTGGTGTTGCCGGGAATTTTCCGGCGGCGCAAGGCGGGCTGGCAGCAGACGCTGGCGGCGCTGGCTTTTATGGTTTTTTTGGCCAGCCTGACGGCCAATGTTGGCGTCGTGAGTCGGACCCAAATTGGTTTTGTCCTGAAAAAAAACGCGCCACTGCGGCTGACCCCGACGCGCGCGGGCGAAATTATTTCGACGCTGACGGCCGGCGAGCCGGCGCGGCAACTGCGGGCGCGGGGAAATTTTTTATTCATCCGCACGACCGGAGAATCCGGCTGGATTGAGTCGGAAGATTTCCGCCGGCTGACCGATGATTAATTCTGCCGGGAGGAATCAGCCGTGACCGGAATTCCCCGGTTCCAGCCGGCACCCAGCGACTTGATCAGCGCCACGCTCGTAGCCAACCGCTGACCGTGAAGCTGGATCACGGTTTGCTCATGCGTGAGCTCCGTGGTTTGCGCGGTGATGACATCGAGATATTGTTCCACGCCGGCCTTGTAGCGTTGGTTGGCAATGTCGAGCGCGCGGCGGGCGGACGCCAGTGCGGACGTTTCTGCGTCAAGCTGGCTGGCCAGAAAATGCTGGGCCGCCAGCTGGTCCTCGACATCTTGAAACGCCGTCAATACGGTCTGCCGGTAATTCGCAATGGCACCTGCGTAGGCGGCTTGCGCGGACGCGAGCTGGGCGCGATTCAGTCCGCCGGTGAAGAGCGGCATTTCCAACGTCGGTCCCAGCGCCCACAAATGACTCGGCCAGGCGAACAAATCACTGGCGCTGACGGATTGAAAACCGCCGGAGCCGTTCAGCAAAACGCGCGGATAAAACGCGGCTTTGGCCACGCCGACGTTGGCGTTGGCGGCGGCCATGCCGCGTTCGGCGGCGGAAATATCCGGCCGGCTTTCCAGCCATTCGCTCGGCGCGGACAATGGAATGGCCGGCAAATTGGTCGAGCCAACGCTGGCCGGCGTGAGCGCAAAAATTGTTGCCGCCTGCCCGCACAAGACGGCGAGCGCGTGGCGTGTCTGGGCGCGCTGCAAATCCACGGCGGGAATCTGCGCCTGCGTGCTCTTGAGCTGCGTTTCGGCCTGCGCCACGTCGAGTTCGTCCGCGATGCCGCTCTTGCGCCGGTTTTGCGTCAATTCCAAAGCGCGTTGATACGCGACCGCCGTTTGGTTGAGAAATTCTGACTGCGCATCCAGCGAACGCAGTGTGAAATAATCCATCGCCACTTCGCCCTGGATGGAAAGTTTCATGGACTCCAAATCATCTGCCGAAGCGGCCGACTGGGCGCGGGCGGATTCGGTCTGACGGCGGATGCGCCCGAACAAATCCAATTCCCAGCTCGCATCCGCCGAAACATTGAATGTATTGTAAGTGCGGCTGCCGCTGGGGCTGCCATTATTATTGCCGACCGGCGATCCGTTCGCACTCGTGCGCTGCCGCGTGGCGGAAGGATTCGCGGAAATTTGCGGGAAGAAATTCGCCTGCGCGACTTTCACGGCGGCACGCGCCTGATCAAAGTTGGCAACCGCGACGGCAATTTGCTGGTTGTTTGACGCGGCCAGAAATTCCAATCGGTTCAGTTCGGCGTCAGTGTAAATTTTCCACCAATCACCGCGCGGAAGCTGCGCCGCCGGCGCGGCGATTTTCCATTCGTTCGTGATGGAAACATCGCCAAATTGGGTCGGCAAAGAATTGGTGCCCGCCAGCGCCGGTGGACGATGATAATCCGGCCCGACCGCGCAGCCGGCGGCAAAAAATAAAACCGCCAGCGCTGCCGAGCAGATGGAAATTTTCAACATTCGCATTTCTACAATTTTTTTCATGTCGTGATTTTCACCGGCTCACCGCCAACGGTTGCGGCGCCAAATGAAAGCAGTTTCTTCTTTCCGGCGGCAACGCGCAGGCGGATTTTTTCCATGGTCAGATAAATCACCGGCGTCGTGAACAACGTGAGCGTCTGCGACAAAACCAGTCCGCCGACGACGGCGATGCCGAGCGGCTGGCGCAGTTCCGAACCGGAACCGAGGTTGAGCGCGAGCGGCACCGAGCCGAGCAGCGCGGCCATGGTCGTCATCATGATCGGCCGGAACCGGATGATGCCCGCGCGGAAAATCGCCTCCTCCGGCGTGAGGCCCAGCCGGCGTTCTGCGTCGAGCGCGAAATCAATCATCATGATGGCATTTTTTTTCACGATGCCCATCAACAGGATGATGCCGATGAATGACACCAGCGAAAGTTCGAAGCCGCTCACGAGCATCGCCAGCAACGCGCCCACACCCGCCGAGGGCAGCGTCGAAAGAATCGTCAGCGGATGGATCAGGCTTTCATAAAGCATTCCCAAAACGATGTAAATGGCGAGAATCGCCGCGAGCACGAGCAACGGCATGTTTTTCAACGACGCTTGAAACTGCTGCGCGGTGCCTTGAAAACTTCCCGACACGCTGGCGGGCATGTGCAATTCGTCGGTGGCCTGCCGCACAATTTCCGTTGCCTGACTAAGTGCGACACCGGGCGCGAGGTTGAACGAAAGCGTGACCGCTGGAAATTCACCCTGATGATTCACCGATAGACTGGTGTTCGACGGCGCAAATTTGGCGACGCTGCTCAACGGCACCTGTTGGCCGTTGGACGAGCGCACATAAATTTTGTCCAGTGATGACGGGTCGAGTTGTAGCTGTGGATCAGCTTCGAGCACGACGTGGTGCTGGTTGTAGGGCGTGTAAATGGTCGAGACCTGCCGCTGGCCAAACGCATCGTAGAGCGTGTTGTCAATCGCGGCCAGCGACACGCCGAGGCGCGCGGCGGTGTCGCGGTCCACGACGACGTTCATTTGCAGGCCGAGCATCTGCTGGTCGCTGGTCACATCCTTCAGCAAGGGAGACTCGCGCAATTTGGCCACGAGCTTGGTTGACCACTGGCCGAGATCACCGAGATCGGATGCTTGCAATGAGTATTGAAACTGCGCTTTGCTCGAACGTCCGCCGACACGGATGTCCTGATTCGCCACCAGAAATAAATTGATGCCGACGACTTGCGACATTTTTTTCCGAATCCGGGCGATCACCTGGTCGGCGCTGGCGTCGCGCTGACCGCGGGGTTTGAGCGTGATGAACATGCGGCCGTTATTGACCGTCGTGCTGCCCGACGACGCGCCGATGAATGAGCCGATGGTCGCCACGGCTGGGTCGCTTAAAACAATGGCGGTGACTTTTTGTTGCAGCTTGGACATCGCTTCAAACGAAATATCTTGCGACGCCTCGGTGGTGCCCATCAGACCGCCGGTGTCCTGCTGCGGGAAAAATCCTTTCGGCACGACGACGTAAAGCCAGACCGTCGCCACCATCGTGAGCAGCGCGACGCCGAGCGTGAACGCGTGATGCCGCAGCACCCATTTCAAGCCGGCTTCGTAGTGGCCGAGCAGCCATTGGAAAGCTTTTTCGCACGCGCGGCTGAATTGATTTGGCGGCGGCAAGTCGGCCTCCGCGCGCAAAAATCGCGAACACAACATCGGCGTGAGCGTGAGCGAAATGATGCCGGAAACGAAAATGGCGAGGCACACCGTCACGGCGAATTCGTGGAAGAGCCGGCCCACCAAGCCGCTCATGAACAGCAGCGGAATAAAAACGGCGATCAGCGACAGGCTCATCGAAACCACGGTAAAGCCGATTTGCCGCGCGCCATTAAACGCCGCCGGCATCGGCTTCTCGCCTTGTTCGATAAAACGGTGGATGTTTTCGATCACCACAATGGCGTCGTCCACCACAAACCCGACTGAAATGGTGATGGCCATCAGCGATAAATTATCGAGACTATAACCGAGCAAATACATAATGCCGACGGTGCCGGACAGCGCCAGCGGCACGGTGATGTTGGCGATGAACGTCGGCCAAAACCGGCGCAAAAAAAGAAAGATGACCATCACCACCAGCGCGATGCTCACGACCAACGAAACTTCCACGTCGTGAACCGCCGCGCGAATGGTCTGCGTCCGGTCGTTCAAAATGTCCAGCTTCATGCCGGTCGGCATCCAGCGTTCGAGCTGCGGCAGCGCGGCGCGGATGCGGTCCACCGTGTCAATGACATTGGCGTCCGCCTGTTTGAAAATAATGACGAGCACGGCAAGGTTGGTGCCGGACCAGCCGGCCAACCGGGTGTTTTCAACGCTTTCCACGGCTTTGCCAAACGCATCCAGCCGCACCGGCGTGTTGCCGCGCTGCGTGAGAATGAGTTTTTGATACGGCTGCGGATCAGTCATCTGCCCGTTGATGACAATCGTGTGCGTGACCTCCGCGCCGTCAAAGCTGCCGAGCGGCAGGTTCACATTCGCCTGGCTCAACAGCGAGCGGACATCTTCCAGGCTGACGTTGGCCGACGCCAGCGCGCCGGGATTCATCTGCACGCGCACGGCGGATTTTTCCGCGCCGCTGATGATCGCCTGACTCACGCCTTCGACCTGGTTCAGTTTCTGGCCGAGAATTTCATCGGCGAACTCGAACACATCCGTTTGCGGCAGCTTGTCCGAAGTCAGCGCCAGAATCATGATCGGCGCGTCGGCCGGATTTACTTTGCGATAGGTCGGCGGGCTGGGCAGGTTGATCGGCAGGTCATTGCCGGCGGCGTTGATGGCGGCCTGCACGTCGTGCGCCGCCCCGTCAATTTTCCGGTTCAAATCGAATTGGAGATTGATGCTGCAACCGCCGAGCGTGCTGACCGAAGTCATTTCGTTGACGCCGGCAATTTGGCCAAGATGCCGTTCCAGCGGCGTAGCCAGCGAGGACGCGACGGTCGCCGGATCCGCGCCGGGCAAACTAGCCGAAACGGAAATCATCGGAAAATCCACGCGCGGCAGCGGTGCCACTGGCATGAACCGGAAGGCCAAAACGCCGCTTAAAAAAAGTCCCATCGCCAGCAACGACGTGGCGACCGGACGTTTGATGAAGGGCGCGGAAAGATTCATGGCGAATCTGGTGCCGGCTGCGCGAGCGTTTCCGGCGCAATTTTTTCCGTGTTCGACAAACGCCAGCGACGAGCGCGGGCGGCGAAGCGGTCGAGATAAAGATAAATGACCGGCGTCGTATAGAGCGTGATGAATTGCGACAGCAACAGCCCGCCGACAATCGAGATGCCCAGCGGCCGGCGCAGTTCCGAGCCGTTGCCGTTTTGCAGCGCGAGCGGCAGCGCGCCGAGCAGCGCGGCCATCGTCGTCATCATGATCGGCCGGAAACGCAGCAGGCACGCTTGATAAATGGATTGCTCCGGCGTCAACCCTTGCGTGCGCTCCAGGTCGAGCGCGAAGTCAATCATCATGATGGCGTTTTTCTTCACGATGCCGATGAGCAGGATGATTCCGATCAATGAAATCAAGGATAGCGGCGTTCGGCACAAAATCATTGCCGCCAGCGCGCCCACGCCGGCGGACGGCAGGCTCGACAAAATCGTGAGCGGGTGAACATAACTTTCGTAAAGCACGCCGAGCACGATGTAGATAACGATGATGGCCGCGAGAATCAAAAATGGTTCGCTCGTCAGCGACGAACGGAATTCCGCCGCGCTGCCGGAAAACAACGTCGCCACCGTGTCCGGCAAGCCGATTTCTTTGGTTGCATTGTTAATTGCGTCCACCGCCGCGCCGAGCGAGGCGTTGTCCGCAAGATTGAAGGAAAGTGTAACGGCAGGAAATTGTCCTTCGTGCGCGATGGTCAGCGGCGCGGTGCCGATTTTGACGGTGGCAAAAGAAGTCAGCGGAACCATTTCGCCGGTCGTGGACTTCACGTAAATTTTATCCAGCGAACCGGGCGCTTGCTGAAACTGCGAATTCACTTCGAGGATAACGCGATACTGGTTGAGCTGCGTGAAAATCGTGGCGACCTGCCGCTGGCCGAAGGCGTCGTAAAGCGTGTCGTCAATCGCCTGCGGCAGGACGTTGTAGCGCGCCGCCTTTTCGCGGTCCACCGTCACGCTCACCTGCAAGCCGCCTTGCTGCTGGTCGCTGGCGACATCGGCGAGTTCCGGCCGCTCGCGCAATTTCGCCAGCAGCTTGCCCGACCACTTGGCGAGTTCGTCGCTGTCGGAATCTTCCAGCGTGAACTGATATTGCGTGCGGCTGACGCGGCTGTCTATTTGCACGTCCTGCGCGGCCTGCATGAAAAGTGAAATTCCCTGCACCGAAGCCGTGGCGTCGCTCAACCGCCGGATGATTTGCTGCGCATCGGCTGCGCGCTGGTTGCGCGGCTTGAGCGTGATGTAAAGATGACCGGAATTCACCGTGGAATTCACCGTGCCCGCGCCGACGAACGACGCCACGCTCGCCACGTCGGGATCGCGCGCGACGATGTCGGCGATTTCATGCTGGCGGACCGACATGGCCTTGAAGGAAATGGATTGCGCCGCGTCGGTGACGCCGTTGATCAAGCCCGTGTCCTGTTCCGGCAACAATCCCTTCGGCACAAAAACATAAAGCAGCACGGTCGCCACTGCGGTTACGGCGGCCACGGTGAGCGTGAAACGTTGATGGCACAAAACCCATTGCAGGCTGCGGTCGTAGGCGTTCAACATGCCTTTGAAGAAACCTTCCGTGGCGCGGAAAAATCTTCCGTGTTTTTCCTCGTGCTCGCTGCGCAACAGCCGCGAGCACATCATGGGCGTGAGCGTTAGCGACACGAGCGCGGACACCGCAACCGCGACGCTCAACGTGATCGCAAATTCGCGGAACAGTCGTCCGACGATGCCGGTCATGAACAGCAGTGGAATGAAAACTGCGATGAGCGACACGCTCAGCGACACGATGGTGAAGCCGATTTGTTTCGCGCCTTTGAGCGCCGCCGCCATCGGCGTTTCGCCGGCCTCGATGAAGCGCACAATATTTTCGATCATCACAATCGCATCGTCCACCACGAAGCCGGTTGAAATCGTCAGCGCCATCAGCGAAAGGTTGTCGAGGCTGAAGCCGACGAGCTTCATCACGCCGAACGTGCCGATCAAAGTCAGCGGCAGCGCCACGCTGGGAATAACCGTCGCCCAGAATTTTCGCAGGAACACAAAAATGACCATCACCACCAGCGCGACGGTAAGCAGCAAAGTAAATTGCACGTCGGAAATCGAGGCGCGGATGGTTTCGGTGCGGTCGCCGAAAATCGCCAGCTTCACCGACGGCGGCAGCGACGCGCGCAGCCGTGGCAGCAAAGCTTTCACACGATCCACCGTTTGAATAATATTCGCGCCCGGTTGTCGCTGGATGTCGAGCAGCACCGCGGGCTGGCCGCCAACCCAGCTGGCGAGCCGGACATTTTCCACATTGTCCACCGCTTCGCCGAGATCGCTGACGCGGATGGGCGAGCCGTTTTTATAGGCGATAATGACGTTTTTATAATCGTCGCCGGAAAAAATCTGGTCGTTCGCATTGATGGCGTAGGACTGGCGCGCGCCGTCGAAGCTGCCTTTCGGCGCGTTCACGCTGCTGGCGATGAGCGCGCTGCGAACATCTTCCAAACTCAAGCCCAGCGACGCGATGGCGGCGGGATTCACCTGCACACGCACGGCGGGCTTTTGATTTCCCTCGATGGTCACGAGGCCGACGCCGGTGACTTCGCTCAATTTTTGCGCGAGCGTGGTGTCGGCCAGGTCGTTGACTTTTTCCAGCGGCAAATCATCCGACGTGAGTTCGAGCGTGAGAATCGGCGTGTCGGCCGGATTGACTTTGTTGTAAGTCGGCGGGTTCGGCATCCCGGTGGGCAGCACGCCGCGCGCGGCGTTGATGGCGGCCTGCACGTCCTGCGACGCGGCATCAATGTCGCGATCCAAAACAAATTGCAGCGTGATGGCGGTGTTGCCGAACGAGCTGACGGAAGTCATCGTGGCGAGTCCGCTGATCTGGCCGAACTGCCGTTCGAGCGGCGTGGTGACGGATGAAACCATCACGTCGGGACTTGCGCCGGGATATTGCGCCACGACTTGGATCGTCGGAAAATCCACCGGCGGCAGCGCGGAAATCGGCAGCAGCCAGTAGCCCAGCAAACCCATCAAAATCACGCCGGCCATCAGCAGCGACGTGGCCACCGGGCGTTTGATGAATGGCTCGGAAATGTTCACGGCGTATTTTTCGGCTGGGCGACTTGATTCGTGCCCGCACCGCTGTCCGGACGTTTTCTGCGCGCGCCACCGTAGCCACCGCCCGTTGGCGCGGCGGGCTTCACTTTCGAGCCGTCCTGCAATTTGTATTGGCCGTCCACCACCACGGTTTCGCCCGCCTCCAAACCGGCGTCAATCAGCGCCTCGCCGCTGTCAATTTGCGCCACGGTGATCGGCCGCATTTTTACGGTTTGATTGGTCGAGTCGCCCGCCACGACAAAGGCGAACGCGCCGTTCGGGCCGCGCTGCACGACGGACGCGGGCACCACCACGCTGTCCTCGCGCGTCTCCAGCAACAGCCGCGTGTTCACGAATTGGCCCGGCCAGAGGCGGAGATTTTCATTTGCAAAATTCGCCTTTAGCTTGAGGGTGCCGGTCGTGGAATCAATTTGGTTATCAATCACCGAAAGCTGGCCGGTGGCGAGCACATTCGTGTCGTCCCGCGCCACCGCGAGCACCGTGAACGGCGTTCCGTCAGGATCTTTATCATCCTGTAGCTTCGCCAGCGTCGTTTCCGGCAAAGTGAAAACGATGGAAATCGGTTTGAGCTGCGTCAGCACGACCAATCCACCGGCGTCGGCCGCATGAACAATGTTGCCCTGATCCACCTGCCGGATGCCGGTGCGGCCGTCAATCGGCGAGCGGATGTTGGTGTAATCCAGATTCACCTGCGCGCTGGCAATCGCGGCGTCATCGGCCTTGACCGTGGCGGCGAGCTGGTCCACGAGCGCTTTTTGCGTATCGTAAACTTGCTGCGTGGTGCCGTCGGTTTTCAACAAGTCGGCGTAGCGCTGCAAATCCAGGCGGGCGTTGGCAAGTTGCGCATTGTCCTGCGCTTTTTTCGCGACCGCTTGATCAAGTGCGGCCTGGTATGGCGCCGGATCAATTTGCGCGAGCATGTCGCCAGTCTTCACATCTTGTCCCTCGGTGAACGCGACCTTGACCAACTGGCCGTCCACACGCGTGTGAATCGTGACCGTGTTGAACGCCTGCACGGTGCCAAGCCCATCGAGGTAAATCGGCACGTCTTTCTGCCGCGCGTGACCGGTGATGACCGGCACGGGAAAATTTCCCGCTCCGCGCCCGGAAGCAGCGCCGGAGCCGTCCGGCTTCGCCCCGGCTTGCCGATGATAAAAATATCCGCCAAGCCCGAGCAGGAGGATGACGACGATCCAAAGCCATTTCCTTCCGCGTGAGGCTGGATTCGATTCCGGCCGCAGGTTTGTCAACGGGCTGGCGGATTTTTCTGGTTCATTCATATCGGCCTGGAGTTTTCATTTTCATTCCGTTTTTTCGGGGTGGCGAAAGCTTCTCGGCCGGCACCAAACGCAGCTTTCGCCGCCGCACGGGCAAGGTCGTGAAGACGGTTTCGCACCATTCCACAGCCAAATACTTTGGGCTTGATCCATCACCCGGCTGCCGGAAATTGAGAGTCATGATTTTTCGCTTTAAAAGGTTATTGTTATGCTCGGCACTGCGCAAACTTGATTTTGGCCATTCATCGTTTGCAGTCTGGTGGTCTCTAGCGAAGATTGTGCCAAAACAATTTTTACTTTTTCGCAGCCCGATTTTCCCGGTTTAGCCTTTCAAACACATTGCCAATTGGCTAATCGCTTTGCTGATGTGCGAACTTACTTTGCTCTTCAGGTGTTGCGCCTCAACTCGCGGCGTGAGCCACGGTGATGCCGATTTTCTAGAGCAAAAGACGAGTTCCAGCGGCCATCCCGCCCGTCAGCCCAGGCGGTTTGCGCGGGCATGTTCCGTCCGGTTGAACTGGCACGGCAATTGCAAAACGATTGTCATGGCAGTTTCAGCAATTAACGCATTTCCCGATGGGCAGGCGTTTGAAAAGTCCGGCTGGATTCAGGTTCGCGAAGCGGCGCAATTTGCTTAAACTGGCCGCCAAAATAAATTTTATGAATGCCGCAATCAAATGGCGTCTGGCGATCCTCGGCCTCGCGGTCGGGCTGATGGGCGCGCTGATTGTCCTGGTGACGTTGAACTCGCAGCGCCAAGGCGCGGAGATGCGCGTCAAGCTGAACCAGGTGGATGCGGAGAGTTTTGGGATCGCCGAGCATTTCAAGGACGCGCTGCGCGAGGCCAGCGACAAGCTGACGCGTTATCGCAACACGCGCGAGGCGGTCGCATGGCAGGACTATGGCAAGGCCAACGGCGAATTGGCGGCGTGGATCCAGGAGCAGACCGCCAAGCCGGCCACGGCGCGCGAACAGGAAATTCTCAAGCAAATGGCCGCCGCTTATGCGGATTACGCGCAGGCGGTCGAAGGATTGCAAAAAAAAATCCAGGCGCTCGGCCCCAACGATAGCGTGCCCGCCGCGCTGACCGACTCCTTGAGCCTGACGCGGCGGCGGCTGTTTGATCTGGGCCAGGACTTGTCGCAGGCCCATTTGGAATTAAAAAAACAACTGCTCGTGGAAGCGCATCAGACTTTGACGCAGCTCCGCCTGTCCGTGCTGGGTGCGGTGGCGCTGATGTTTCTGTTTGGCCTGGCGCTGGCGGTGATGGTTTATCGCGACATGATCACGCCGCTGCGCAGCACGCTGATGAAAACGCAGGCGATGGTGGAACAGAATGAAAAGCTGGCGTCGCTCGGTCTGCTCGCCGCCGGCCTGGCGCACGAGATCCGCAATCCGCTGACCGCCGTCAAGGCCGCGTTGTTCACGCAGCAGAAAAAATTTCAGCCCGGCTCGCCGGAGCTTGCCGACGCCAAAGTGGTGGAGCGCGAAATTCTGCGCCTCGAGCGAATCGTGGATGATTTTCTTAAATTCGCGCGGCCGGCCGAGCCGGAATTCACGGTCATCGCCGCCGACCTGCTGTTGCTGGAGGCAAAACTCTTGTTGGAACCGCAGTTGGCCGACAAAAACATCAAAGTTCTTCAGGAGCCGTCCGCGCCGCTGCGCGTCAAGGTGGATCCGGCGCAAATCAAGCAGGTGCTGATCAACCTTGTGAAAAATGCCGCCGATAGCATCGGACAAAATGGCACGATCATTTTGCGCGCGCGCCCGGCCAAAAAATCAAGGTCGTTGCCCGACGGCGCCGTCGTGCTCGAGGTCGCGGACACGGGCCTGGGCATTTCCGCCGAGGCGGCGAAACGATTGTTCGACCCATTTTTCACGACGAAAGAAAGTGGCACGGGCCTGGGCCTGTCCATCGCCGCGCGGATTGTGCAAAAACACGGCGGCGTGCTGGAATATCAAACCCGCGTGAACGAAGGCACCACTTTTGGTATCGTGTTGCCGCCCGTAATCGAATGAACACCGCCGCCGAAATTTTATTGATTGATGATGATGCCGGCATCACGGACACGCTGCACCGCGTGCTGGTGGATGAAGGCTACCAGGTGGCCGTGGAAAGACGCGGCGATGACGGATTGGCGCGCGCCACGAAAGATTCGTTCAACGCCGTCATCACGGATTTGAAACTGCCCGGCTTGACCGGTTTGGAGCTGGTGCGCCAGCTTCACGCCGCGCGGCCGCGGCTGCCGATCATTCTCATCACGGCCTTCGGCACGACGCAGACGGCGATTGAGGCGACGAAATTCGGCGCTTACGATTATTTGCTCAAGCCGTTTGAAATCCCGCAACTGCTCGACTTGATCCGCCGCGCCGTGGACAGCAACCGGCTGATGTCCGAGCCGGTCACGCTCGGCGAACCGGGCGCGGCGCGCGACGCCATCGTCGGCCAGAGCGCGGCGATGCAATCCATTTACAAAGAAATCGGCCGCGTCGCCGGCAAGCCGGTGAACGTGCTGATCCGCGGCGAGACCGGCACCGGAAAAGAACTGATCGCCCGCGCCATTTACCAGCACAGCGAGCGCGCCAACGCGCCGTTTGTCGCGATCAACTGCGCGGCGATTCCAGAAACGCTGCTGGAAAGCGAACTGTTCGGCCACGAGCGCGGCGCATTCACGGGCGCGACGGCGCAGCGCATCGGCCGGTTTGAACAGGCAAACCACGGCACGATTTTTCTGGATGAAATCGGCGACATCACGCTCGGCACGCAGGTGAAACTGCTGCGCGTGCTCCAGGAAAAAACACTGCAACGGCTCGGCGGCCGCGAGACGATTCCCGTGGATGTGCGGGTGCTGGCCGCCACGCACCGCGATTTGGAAACGGCCATCCGCCAGAAATTGTTCCGCGAAGATTTGTTCTACCGGCTGAACGTGGTGGCGCTCACGCTGCCCGCGCTGCGTCAGCGCCGCGAGGACATTCCGGAACTCGTGCGCTATTTTCTGGGCAAATACGGCGCGGAACTTGGCAATGCCCAGCCGTCCATCCATCCCGAAGCCTTGGAATTGCTCCAGTCACATTCGTGGCCTGGCAACGTGCGCGAACTGGAAAATGCCATCCGCAAATCCTTGCTGCTCGCGCAAGATTACACCATCAATGCCGATCACGCGCGCGCCGTTTTGAGCAAGGAGGCCGGCTTGGCCGAGGCGGCCACGCGGCCGTTGGGCGAATATGTGGATGATTTGCTGGCCGCCGCGCAGCGCGGTGAATTGACGGACGTTCACGCGCGCATTTTAGTCTGCGCCGAACGGGAATTATTCCGCCGCGCCATTGAACTCGCGCACGGCAATCAGGCGAAAGCCTCGCGCTGGCTGGGCATTTCCCGCATCACAATGAAAGCCAAACTGCTCCAATTCGGTTTTCATCCGGGAACGGAAAACGACGAGGCCAGTTGAGATTTTTGGCAGTTAAACACAAAATCAAATCATAGATATTATGAAAAATAACATTCAAATCATTAACCGCAAATCAGTCCTCACCCTGGCCGCCGGTCTGGCGGCGGCGGTGCTGTTGGGCGCGGGCGCCAATAGCAGTTCCGCGCAGGCGCTTCCGCCCGGAGTTCAGGATGTGGTCAAACTCACCCAAGCGGGCATCACGGATGACGTGATTCTCAGCCAGCTCCGAAACGCCGGCGCGAACTATAATCTGACGGCGGACCAAATTATCCTGCTGAAAAACCAAGGCGTTTCACAACCGGTGATCCGGGCCTTGCTGACGGGCGGCGCGAGTGCCGCTCCAGCCGCCAGTCCCGCGCTGGTTGCGCCGCCCGCACCCACACCGGCTCCGGTCTCGGCGCCCATCCCGGTCATGCCCACTCCTGCGCCGGTCGCGCCCAGCGTCAGCCTGGAAAGTTTTCAGGCGCAACTGACGCCTTACGGAAATTGGATTCAGGTTCCGGGTTACGGCCTGTGCTGGCAACCGGCGGTCGCGGTGACTGATCTTTCTTGGCGTCCGTATTTTAACCAAGGTCATTGGATTTATTCGGACGCCGGCTGGGCCTGGCAATCCGATTATGCCTGGGGCAACCTCGTTTTCCATTATGGCCGGTGGTGCCGCGTGGATGCACGCTGGGTCTGGGTGCCGGGCTATGATTACGCGCCGGCCTGGGTCTGCTGGCGCGAGGCGGATGGTTATTGCGGTTGGGCCCCGTTGCCGCCCGGTGCCACTTATACGGTTGGTGTCGGTCTGTTTTTTAACGGACATGTGGCGGTAGATGTGGACTTCGGCTTGGGATTTGATGCCTTTACGTTCGTGGCGTATGATCATTTCTGGGATCTCGACTACCGCCCGTTTTTGCTGCCGCATGACCGGCTGGAGCTGGTGTTCCGGGGCAGCCGGGTCGCCAACGGCTATCGCGTGGATCATGGCCGCTTTGTGATTGAAGGTCTGGGCCACGACCACATCGCCGAATTGACGCACCATGACGTCAAAATCGAACGGGAAATTCATGACACCCGGACGCCAGCCCGTGGCGGTTTCGACGACCGGCGGGGACGCGATGACCGGCACGACCAACATCTCTGGTGACGGACGGCTGCTTTGCCGCGCGTGGCCTTGGGCGCGTGTTAAGCGCGTGATAAAGCGTGAACGCCGGGCACCGAAGCGGCTGGGGGAAAATTGAGTGAACACAATTTCCGGCGCGAGGCCAAAAGCCCCGCGCCGGAAAGTTGTCGAAAAATTTCTGCCGGGGAATTGCGCAGTGGAAATTCAACCTGCCCGCCGACCGAACACTAGATTTCCAGATTGGCGAACGGATTTTGCAAGCCGCCGGACTGCGGGGCTTCGGCAATGGGGACTTTCACTTTTTCCGGCGCGTGGTGGGCGTGCGGCTTTTCGTGCTTGGGCTTTTCCGACTCGGCTTCGGCTTCGTCGTCGGGTTGGTCAGGTTCGTGCAGTTCCTCGACTTCATGCCGCGGATTTTTGGCGCGTTTCGCACGCGGGAGCGGACTGATCATCAGGTTGATGGCGCGGCCCACGAGCTTGGGCGTGAAATCGGGATGACCGAACGGCGTGATTTCGACGATGAATTTGTTGATGACCTCGAAGCCGATTTCGGTGTGGGCCATTTCGCGGCCGCGGAATTTCAACGCGACCTTGACCTTCATGTCCTCGCACAGAAAATTCACCGCGTGCTGGACTTTGATGCCGAGGTCGTGCGGATCAATGCGCGGGCTTAACTGCACTTCCTTCACGGTCGAGGCGTGCTGATGCTTGCGCGATTCCTTTTCCTTCTTGGCCAGCTCGTAGCGGAACTTGCCGATCTCGATGATGCGGCAGACCGGCGGCACCGCGTTCGGCGAAATCTCGACCAAGTCCACGCCATGCTGGCGCGCGAGGTTGAGGGCTTCGTTGAGCGGAAACACTCCCAACTGCTTGCCGTCCGGGCCGATGACGCGCACTTCGCGGGCGCGGATCTTGCCATTGACGCGCATTTGCGAGGCGGGTGAGGAATTACGCGGGGAAAAAGGGCGACTCAAGCGACCCTCTCTGGTTGGGGCTGATTTGTGATTGTCATCAAAACTGTCGTCTGGCTAATTCTTATTATGCCGCTTTTTTAAGCCATGCGCGGGACCGCCGCAAGCAAATAATCATAATAAAATCATGCCCGATGCCGGAACGCCTGCACGCTGCGGACAAAATCGTCCGGCACGCCGAAGTCAAAACGCTCCGCGCCGGTCATTTCCAGCGCAAGATAACCGTGGCGCTGGCGCTGGATTTCCTGCGCGCGCGTGAGTTGAAATTCGCCGCTGTCGCGCACGTTGTCGCGGATCATTTCGCCGAGAATTTCATAAATGCTCGGCGCGAGCAGGTGCATCCCAAACCAGCCGAGCCACGTGCCGGCGGGCAAATCGTTGACGTGCAACTTTTCCTGCGCGACGGCGACGGCGGGTTTTTCAATGATAAGCGAAACGTCAATCAGGCGCGGGTTTTCCGCGCGGCGCGTGCCGGCGATGGTGCCGTAACCTTTCAACTCATTCGCGGAAATCCGGTTCACGGCGGAAACGCTTTTGCCGCCGGATGCTTTCGCCAGATCCGCCAGTTCGCGATACGGTGAAATGGTTTTGCCGCGAAACAAATGGTCGCCGAGGCCGAGCAAAATCATTTCGCCGGCCGCAAAATTTTTCGTCTGGAAAATCGCGTGGCCGTAGCCTTCCTGCTCGCGCTGCACGGCGAAAGAAACGCGTTTCGCAAAACCGCGCATCTGTTCCGCCTCGCGCAACAGCGCGGGATGTTTTTCGAGCCGCTTGAGGTAGTTGTCGTCCGGGCCGCGCAGATAATCGCGCACCATTTCATCTTCGCCGGGTTGGACGATGATGCAGATTTCCTCGATGCCGGCGGCTTCGAGTTCCAGCAGATGATAATGAAACAGCGCGCGGGCGATGCCGTCGGTGCCGACGACGGGGAACATTTCTTTTTTCACCGCGTGCGACGCGGGAAAATGTCGCGTGCCGAGGCCGGCGATGGGAATGACGGCTTTGCAAACGGGATTTTTACTCATACTCATCGTCATGCTCATCCTCATCCTCGCTATTCTTCCTCAAATTGAGAATGAGGATGAAGGATGATGATGAGAAAGATTTTTAAACATCAAACCGTTTCCACCCGCTCGCGCCAAAAGCGTAACGCTTCGCGCCAAATTCAATCGCGCCGGGCGAGGTGCCTTCAAAAATGTCCGGCATTTCGCCGACGCGACGGGAATACTCGATGGCGATCTGCGGAATGTGTTCCTTGAGCGCGGCGATTTTGCCGAAGACAGCCACGGTGCCGCCGGTGCCGCCACCGGTAATCTTTGCGCCGTAAAGTCCATTTTCGGGCCCGCGCTTGCGGACGGCTTCAACGAGAAAATTCACTTCCGACACGGAAAGCCGGCAGTTGTCGCGGTAGCTTTCATGCGCGCCATACATGAGTTCGCCGGCGGTCACGAGCGCTTTTTCGTCGCCGGTTTTGGCGGCGTTGAGCGCCTCGATGAATTTCAGCACGCGTTCGTTTTCAGCAATCGGATGCCGCGCCGGTCCGACCACGCGGTAGGTCGCGTCCGGCTGCACCGTCGTCACCGGGTCGTCGTGGGTTTTATATTTGGCGAGAAAATCAGAACCCAGAATCGTTTCTGGAATCTGCGCCTGATATTCGGCGGCGAATTCGTCGCTGGAAATTTCCGTCAGATAATTCAGCGCGGCGCGGCCGGTCTTGGCGCGCATTTCGTTGATAATTTTTTTGCCCATGAACGCGCCGATGCGGACGTTGCCGTAGGCATTACCGGCGACAGAGTGGCGCACCATCGAGTTGATGCCGACGAAGCCGGTGCCGGGAGGAATTTCCACCTCGCCGACAATCGAGCCGGGCCGGCAAAGAATGTGCGTCAGCTTGCTCTCGCGTCCGCTGGCGACGGCGATCTGGTCCATGATGCCGCACGGCGCGCCGACGACGTGATTTTCCGCCATCTGTCCGAGCCGCGCGATGCGCGCACCGTCTAGTTTCAAATTCAGATAAGCGTTAAGGCACGAGAGCGTGCCGATTTCCACGGCGGCGGAACTGCCGATGCCCACATTCATCGGCACCGCGCTCAAGAGGAGGAAACTGAATCCGAACGGCAGCGCAACGGATTCCTCTTTCAGCAAAGTGAAAATGCTGCCGCCGATGTAAGCGGCCCAGGCGGCGATCGGATTCGCGTGGCACAACTCGCGGACTTGGGCGTAGTTTCCCACGGCATCGCCGGACGTGAAATAATCCAGCGGGATGCGCGTTTCCACCGGCAGGCTGCGCGGGCCGATTTGCGCGGAGCGGATGCGCAGCGTGCGGTCGGTGCGCGCCTGGATGGCCATCAACATGCCGCGACCGAGGACGGCTTCGCAGACATTCGCGCCGGAGTAGTCGGCGATCCCGCCCATCACATCCAGCCGCGCCGGCACACGCGCGACCCACACTTCGCCGCTGTTGAAAAAGCCGGCGAAGCCCGTCGGGTCACTGTTCGGCTTGCGCAGCAGGTTTTCAAATTCGGAGACTTCATGCGGGAGCGCGGTTTTCATGGTTCAATTCTGATGGTGGTGGTGCCGGATGATCCGGTCGCGGTTTTTGAACAGATACCAGACAATCGCCACGTTCACCGCCAGCAGGATGGCCACGTAGATTTTCGGATGCGCAAAAATGTGCGGATGATTCTCGGCCGCCGGCACGTGCTTGCGCACCAGTTCAAAAATTTCAATCGGGATGAAAAAAGCGGATTCGGCGATGACCAGCCAGACAATCCAGCTGACGCGAAACATCAGCCCACCCGACTGCAACAGCATGAACAGGCCGTAAATGATTGAGCCGACCGCCACCCATTCCAAGTTATTCGGCGTGATTTCCGCGACGCGGTCCGCCAGTTCGAGGAAGAATTTTTTTTCCGGGTCAATGTGGAAAAATTCCAGCAGCTTGCGGAAATCCTCCGGCAGGTTGTTGTCCGTGAGGCTGTAAGAACCCAGCGCCAGCAGCAGCGCGGCCACGCCTTTCACCAGCTTGACCGCCACGATGAAATACAGCGTGGGCGCACGCTTGGGCTTCGTTTCAGGAACCAGCAGGGCCAGATTTTTTTGCTCTTCACTCATTAACGAACTTTAGACAGCAAAAAATCCAAAAGTTCAGAAATTTTTAACCGTTCCTGTTTTCCGTCGTCGCGATAACGAATCGTCACCGTGTCGAGCAGCTCCGGTTTTTCGCCGAGCGTGTCGAAATCAATCGTCACACAAAACGGCGTGCCGGCTTCGTCCTGGCGCGCGTAGCGTTTGCCGATGCTGCCGCCGTCGTCGTAAACTGCCTTCAGGTGCGGACGCAGCAGCTCATAAACGGCGCGCGCTTTGGCCACCAATTCCGGCTTGTTTTTGAGCAGCGGAAAAACGCCGACCTTCACCGGCGCGACGCGCGGATGAAATTTCATCACCACGGTCGTCTCGCTTTTGCCCTTGTCGTCGGTCTTGGTGACTTCGGAATACGCGTTGGCAATCAACGCAAGAATCAAGCGATCCACGCCCGCGCTCGGCTCGATGACGTGCGGAATGTATTGGCCTTTCGCCAGACCGTTCGCGTCTTCGGTCGCCTGCTGCGAAATCTGCTCCGGCGTTTCGTCCGGCTTGGCGGATTTCGTCAGATAATTTTTCCGGTTGTCGTAATAGCGTTTCCACAGCGCATCCTGTTTTTCCTTCGGTAATTTCGCCCACGCGGCGCGCAGCTCGTCGTCGAACACGCCCATCGGCTTGCCGGAAAATCTTTGATGCTGCGACAAATCAAAATCGCTGCGCGCGGCGATGCCTTCCAGCTCGTCGCCGGTCACGTTGCCGGCCGCGTCTTTTTTGCTGAACGGGAACTTGAACAAAATGTCCGTGCAGGCCCGCGCGTAATGCGCCAGCTCCGCCGGCGTCTGATGATGAAAGCCCAGCGTCTCGCGCGACAGCCCGATGCCTTCGTAAAAACGCACGCGCTCCTCGACCCAGTATTTGTGCCAGGCTTCCCAGCCCCAGTTGGGCTGGGGAGTTTCAAGTTTCAAGTTTTCAGTTTTCAGTTCCGCGGCTTCCGGCTGAACACTTGAAACTGAACACTTGAACACTTCCCCATGAATCGCCTCGATGACTTC
>CAJAQO010000066.1 GCA_903944085.1 uncultured Verrucomicrobia subdivision 3 bacterium | reverse complement strand
CCGGTTTTTTATTCAGAACGTAATCTTTCATATCCACTTTTCTTGATTTCAGACTGTCCGCCGATGCTACGCCCGTGTTCCCGGCAGCAGCAATAATTTTTTCCTCGGTCTCCGCCTTCCCTGCCGCAATGCAAAGTGTCCCGTTTTCATCCGCCGAGTGTCCTGTGTCCTGCGGAATTCGCTCGGCCAATGAGTTAAGTCGTTGAGGGACTTAATTAAGTCAGGCACGGACTTAATCCAGTCAACGACTGACTTAATTAAGTCAGTGACCGACTTGGTTAATTGGCTGACAGTTTGGATTAAGTCAGCCATGGACTTAATCAAGTCGAAGCCCGACTTGATTAAAAGCGCGGCGGACGGGGTTAAGTCGTTGCTGGACTTGATTAAATCGGTGGTGGTTGGGGTTAAGTCAGAGGCTGACTTGATTAAAAGTGCGCCGGACTTAACCCAAGGAGGAACGGACTTAATCCCAAAAACGCGTTTTTTGACGCCAAAACCCCCGGCCCAAAACCGGTTCCAAACACTGCCGCCGGCGCATCTGGCTGGCCTGTGCCGGGTTGCATCCAAGACGGTTATTAGGGAACGTGACAGTTGGTGCCGCCGCAACTTTCAGATTTTGTTATCTCGTTTATGGCACGTCACTTGCAAATGGGTTTGGCGTAACTTAAGTCAGCGCGAAGCCGGATTGGCTCCCTCCAGATGACCGGTTGCATTAACAAATAAAAAATGAAAGGACAGTTATGTTAAACGCCAAAGTCAGCCGGGTAAGCCTCGGCTACAAGTTCCAGCCGGTCACCGTGGTGGTGGCCATCTTGGGCTGGATCATCAAATGCATGACGGGGAACGCGGCGTTTCCCAATCCACCGGTGCCGTTGGTGCCGTTGGTGCCGCCGGACCCCACGAAACCGGTGGACATGACCACGCGCATGAATGCGCTCCAAGTGGCGGCCACCAACGCCGTGGATGGCGGCAAGGCGCAGACGGCGGCCAAAAACGCCGCGCTGGAGTTTGTGTTCGAGGGCATGGATGCCAATGCCTTCTATGTGCAGACCATTGCCCGCACCAACCTGCCGCTATTGCTGGCGTCCGGTTACACGGCGGTGAGCACCAACCGCAGCCAGTCGCCCCTGGACCCGCCGTCCATCACTGGCATAGACAACGACACGCCCACGCAATTGGACGTGCATCTGACGCCCATCACTAATGCGCTGGGCTATGAAATGCAGCTCCTCATTGCGGGCGTGTGGACGACGGTGATGTTCTCGTCGCAGGCGCGCACGGTCTCGCTGACCGGCCTGACCACCGGCACGGTGCAGCAGGTGCGGGCGCGCGCCATCGGCGGCAGCACGGGGCAGAGCGCCTGGTCCATGCCCGGCTCCAAAATCGTGGACTGACTGACTGCGTCAGGGCCACCAAGGCCACCAAGCGGACGGCCACCAGGGCCAAAGCTGAAATTCTGAAATCAGAAAACTGAAATGAGCAGCCGGACAACGAGCCGGAACGGGCAACCGTTTCCGGCTTTTTTTCATTTTAACGGTTTCCACCGGCCGCCGGGAGGATTCTGAATGAATTTTAATCTGGCGTTTATGCGCCTTTAATAAGCGTCTGGTCTATTCTATTGTCGAAGTTGAACAGCTTATGCGAATCCTGCTGGTGGAAGACGAAAAGAAAGTGGCCGACATCATTGCGCGCGGCCTCAAGGCGGAGCGTTTTGCCGTGGATGTCTGCCACGATGGCGAAAGCGGCTGGGCCGCCGCCGACACTTACAATTACGACCTTATCATTCTGGATTTGATGCTGCCCGGACTGACCGGCACGGAGATTCTCGAAAAAGTCCGGCGCAAAAATTCGCTGGTGCCGATTCTGATTCTCACGGCGCGCGACGGGATGGCCGACAAAATAAAAAATTTTGAAACGGGCGCGGACGATTATCTCACGAAGCCGTTTGCCTTTGCCGAACTGCTGCTGCGGATCAAGGCATTGCTGCGGCGCGGGCCGGTCAACCGCTCCAGCGTGCTGCGCGTGGGCGATCTGGAGATTGACCGCCTGTCACAAAATGTGAAACGCGCGGGCAAGAAAATCGAACTCACCGCCAAGGAATACGCGCTGCTGGAATATCTGGCCTCGCAGCCGAACCGGGTGTTTTCGCGCACGATGATCATTGAGCATGTTTGGGATCAGAGCTTCGAGGGCTTGACCAACATCGTGGACGTTTATGTGCGGCATTTGCGGGAAAAGGTGGACGATGCGTTCCCCGTCAAAATGCTGCACACCGTGCGCGGCGTCGGCTACAGCTTGCACGACGGGAC
Organism: uncultured Verrucomicrobia subdivision 3 bacterium; assembly: GCA_903944085.1. Taxonomy (GTDB): domain Bacteria; phylum Verrucomicrobiota; class Verrucomicrobiia; order Limisphaerales; family UBA11358; genus UBA11358. The sequence continues at coordinate 8,925 of CAJAQO010000066.1, read as the reverse complement.
GCAGACATGAACACGCGCTCCATCAGCTTCCGATTAGTGACTTGGTATGCCGGTTTGCTGGCCGGAATTTTTGTCCTGCTGTGCGCGGTGTTGTATCTCGACTTGCGGCATTTTTTGGTAAATGACCTGCGCCAGTCGCAGTCCCGCCGCACGCGCCAGATTGCCAACACGCTGCTCGTCCATGTTAAACAAACCGGCGAGGCGACCGTCGCCAGCCAGACGAAAGACTGGTATGAGCCGGAAGTCAACGACCGCTTCATCCGCATCACCCGCGCCGACGGCACGTTGGTTTATGTTTCCGGCACGCCCAAAGATGGCAGTTTCGATCCGGCGGAAATTCCAGTTTTCCCACCGTCTTCGGAAACGGAATTTTCGCGCCAGCTGAAATTGTCGGGCGGCAGCACCCTGCTCATCGCTGCGCTGAATTTCAAATCCTCCGGCAATCCTGATTACCTGGTGGAATTTGGTTCCCTGCTTGATCCGGTGGAAACCATGCTCAACCACCTGTTTTTACAGCTCGCTTTGGGTTTGCCGCTCGCCGTCATCATCATCACCGTCGGCGGTTATTTGCTGGTGCGGCGGGCCTTGACGCCGGTGGAACAAATCACGCGCGCCGCCGAGCGCATCACGCAGTTCAATTTAAGCGAGCGCCTTCCCGTCGCAAATACCGGCGATGAATTGGAACGCCTGTCCCTTTCGCTCAACCGCATGATCACGCGGTTGGACGACGCCTTTCAGAATTCAAAACGCTTTGTCGCCGATGCCTCCCATGATTTGCGCACGCCGCTCACGATTCTGCGCGGCGAGCTGGAAAGTTTCGCCGCCGATGCCCGCCTCGATGCGGAATTGCGCGACCGCGCCGGCAGCATGTTGGAGGAAGTCGTGCATCTGGGCAAAATCGTGGAACAATTGTTCACCCTCTCGCGCCTCGATGCCGGTGAAGCGCAGACCGAGTGGACGCGTTTTGATTTGACCGAACTCGCCAAAACCACCGTCGAACAAATGAGCCTGCTGGCCGAAGACAAAGGTATTTCCATTGCCTGTGATGCCAGCGAACCCGCGCCGGTGAAAGGCAACCGCGTCCGCCTTAAACAAGTGGTCGTGAACCTGCTCGACAATGCCATCAAATACACGCCGACCAAAGGTGCGATTCACTTGCGCGTGCTCGCCGTCAACGGCCATGCGGTCTTGGAAGTGGCGGACAATGGGATCGGCATTCCGCCCGATGCGTTGCCTCATATCTTTGAACGATTTTATCGCGTGGATCAGGCTCGCTCCGCCGAATCAGAAAGCGCTGGCCTGGGACTTTCCATCGTCAAATCCATTTGCACCGCGCACGGCGCGGAAGTGGACGCGCAAAGCACCGTCGGCACCGGCAGTTGTTTTCGCGTCCGCCTGCCGTTGAATAAAAACTGAAAATTTTCCAGCAAATTATGTCGTTCAAAAACTCAATCTCAAAGCTCGGCACACCATTGAAAATCCTGGCCGCCGTGGTTGTCGTCGGTGTGATTGGCTTGTGGTTGGCGCACCGCGCCCGTGCGCAAGCCCCCATTACGCCTAGCGAAGCGAATGCGCCGACGGCGGGCGTCGCGAAGGTGACGCGCGAAGATCTTTTCAAGCAGGTGACGATGGCGGCGGAATTTCGCCCCTATGTTGAAGTTGCGTTGCCCGCCAAAGTTACCGGCTATGTCAGCAAAATGAATGTGGATTTCGGCGACAAGGTCAAGGCCGGCCAGCTGCTGGCGACGATTGAAGTGCCGGAATTGCAGGCGGAACTGGACAATGCCCAGGCTGCCGAGCAAAAAGCGCAGGCGGATTATACCAATGCGAACTTGATTTATACCCGGTTGAACTCGGTCAACCAAGACCATCCCAATCTGGTGGCCCAGCAAGACCTCGACACGGCGCAGGCCAATGCCCTGACCACGACTGCCGTCATTGCCGCCGCCAAAGCCAATGTTGAAAAATATCAATCCATGATTGGCTACACGCAAATCACCGCGCCATTTGATGGCGTGATCACTTATCGTTACGCCGATCCGGGCACGCTCATTGACGCGCAAGGCAAGCCGCTTGTGCGCGTATCCGACAACTATCTACTGCGGCTGGATTTTCCCGTCACCGTGGATTACGTCAAGGACGTCAAGCTGGGCGACGCCGTGACGGTGCGCGTGGATTCCCTCAACGGCAAGACTTTTACCGGCAAGATTTCCCGCTTCACCCACGAGGTGGATGATAAAACCCGCACGATGATCACGGAAATTGAAGTGCCCAATGCCGATTTGGAATTGATTCCGGGCATGTATGCCACCGTGGTTTTGAAAGTTGAAAAGCACGGGCAGGCATTGGCGGTTCCAACCGAAGCGGTGGGCGGTGAAAAGACGCACACGGTTTATGTCGTCAACCACGACAACCAGATTGAGGAACGCGACGTCAAACTCGGTTTGGAAACGCCGGACAAATACGAGGTTCTTTCCGGCTTGCAGGAAGGCGACCTGGTGGTCATCGGCAACCGCGCAGGATTTCAGGCCGGCCAAAAAGTCGAACCCAAGGTAATCCAGCTTTCCCTGCGCGATGAAAATTGAAATCAAGCCATTCAATGACCGTGTGCGCTTCGCGCCATCAATCGCTTTCAAGCGGTTGAAGATACGGACGAATGCGACAATGGTTGGCTCATTTTTCTTCGGGCACCACGCCCGCCAAAAAAATTTGGTGCGCGCGACTCTTTTGAATTAATGAATACTGTTTTAACTTCAGAACAATTGGAAATTTTGCGTCGGCTGGATGCCTGCACGCTCGCCAACGCCATTGAAACTTTTCATGCCCGGCTGCGTAACGAAGGTTTTACCGACAACTCTGTGTATTGCCAGTTTCCACATTTAAGTCCGATGCTGGGCTACGCGGCCACCGTCAAGGTTCGTGGCTCAGCCCCGCCCACCGCCGAGCGAAATTATCCTGACCGCACCGATTGGTGGGATTATATTCTTTCGCTGCCCTCGCCGCGCGTGGTGGTGGTGCAGGACATGGCTTCAACCGTCGGCCTTGGCTCTTTGCTGGGTGTGGTGCATGTCAACATCCTGCGCGCGCTTGGCTGTGTGGGCGCTGTCACGAATGGTGCTGTGCGTGATCTGCCGGCGGCCGAGAAACTCGGCTTTCAACTCTTTGCTGGCAACATTTCCGTCTCGCACGCCTATGTTCACATTGTGGAATTTGGGACGCCGGTCGAAATCGGCGGGCTGAAAATTCAATCCGGCGATTTGCTCCACGGCGACTTGCATGGGGTGCAAACGATCCCCTCCAGCATCGCTGGAAAGATTCCCATGGCAGCGGCGGAAATCATCGCGCGGGAACAAGAGTTGATTACGTTTTGCCAGTCCAAGGATTTTTCGGTGGAAAAACTGCGCGCCGCCATCGCCAAGGCGCATTCCTAAAACCACTTCACTTCCATGTCACGCTTTGCCATCCGCTTGCCTTATCTGATCATCGTCATCTGCCTAATCACCTGCGTGGTTGGCGTGACGAGCCTCGTGCGAATGCCGGTGGATTTGTTTCCGCCGATCAAAATTCCGGTTGTGGTCGTCGCGACATTTTTCAACGGGATGCCGCCGGAGCAAATCGAAACCGACATCACCGGACGGTTTGAGAGGTTTTTCACGCTCGCCAGCGGCGTGGATCACATTGAATCGCGTTCGTTGCCGGGCGTGAGCTTGATCAAAATTTATTTCCAGCCGGGATTTAATGCCGATTCTGCTGTCACCAGCATTGCGAATCTCGCGATGGCCGATTTGCGCAAGTTGCCGCCGGGCACGTTGCCACCGGTCGTTTTGCAGTTCGACGCCTCCAGTCTGCCGGTCTGCTTGATAACTTTGAAAGGCGAAGGTTTGAACGAAGCCAAGCTCCGCGACCTCGGCCAGTTCGACGTGCGCAACCAAGTCGCCAATGTGCCGGGTGCGTCCGTGCCGCAGCCGTTTGGCGGACGTTACCGGCAAATCATGGTTTATGTGGACCCGCTCAAGCTCGAATCGCATCAATTGAGCGTGATGGATGTCGTGCGCACGGTGAACGAGGCGAATTTGATCCTGCCCGCCGGCGACGTGAAGATCGGCCCTTACGATTACAATCTTTACGTCAACAGCCAGATCAACGACATGAAGGACATCAATCAGGTGCCGTTGAAAACCATCGGCAACGCCTCCGTGCTCGTCGGCGATGTCGGCCACGCGGTGGACGGTTCGGAAATCCAATACAACGTCGTGCGCGTGGACGGTCAGCCATCGGTCTATCTGCCCGTGCTTAAACAAGGCGGCGACGCAAATACCATCGCCGTCGTGGATGGCATCAAGGATGCAGTGGGTCACTTATTCGACATGCCCAAGCAACTCGTCACGAAAGTTGTCTTCGATCAATCCGTTTTCGTGCGCAACGCCATTGAAAACCTGATCCATGAAGGCTTGATCGGCCTCGTGCTGACCGGCCTGATGATCTTGGTTTTCCTTGGCAGCGTGCGGGCCACGCTCGCGGTGTTTCTTTCGATTCCGCTGTCCGCACTCGCCGCATTCATCGCGCTGTCCATGGGCAACAGCACCATCAACGCCATGATTCTCGGCGGACTCGCGCTGGCGTTTTCCCGGCTGATTGACAATTCCGTCGTCGTGCTGGAAAACATTTTCCGCCATCTCGAAATGGGTGAATCGCCCGAAGTCGCCGCCGAACGCGGCGGTCGCGAGGTCGCGCTGCCGGTGCTGGCCGCGACGCTGGCCACGGTCATTGTTTTTTTTCCCGTTATCTTTCTTTATGGCGTCAGCAAATTTCTGTTCATGGCGCTCGCGTTGGCAGTGATTCTTTCGCTGTTCGCCTCTTATCTGGTGGCAATGACGGTGGTGCCATTGTTTTGTGCCAAGCTCATCAAAGGACATCATGGCCATGATGAAAGTGAAACCGCTGCGCCCAAAGGTTGGGGCGCTCGATTCAACCGCTGGTTCAATCACAAGTTCAAACAAATGCTTGACCGCTACGAAAGCGTGCTGAATCTGGCGTTGATTCGTCCGCTGGCGACGGTGCTGGGCATCACGGGCATTTTTATTTTGAGCCTCGCGCTGTATCCGCTCATCGGCGAAGCGTATTTTCCGCGCACTGATCCCAGCCAGTTTGTCATCAACCTCAAGGCGGCCACCGGCACGCGCATCGAACTCACCGACCAGTTGGTGCAGCAAGTGGAACAAATTGTCCGCGAGACTGTATCCACGAATGATTTGAAAATCATCGTCTCCAACATCGGCGTCACGCCCGGTTTCTCCTCGATCTACACGCCCAATTCCGGTCCGCACACGGCGTTTGTCCAAGTCGGACTCAATGCCGGGCATCATCTAAGCAGCTTTCAATACATGGATTTGGTGAGGGCGAAATTGAAAAAAGATTTGCCGCAAGTTGCCGCTTATTTCCAGACCGGTGGACTGGTGGACGCCATTTTGAATCTTGGAATGCCCGCGCCGTTGGATATTCAAGTCACCGGCAATGACATGGACAGCACTCATAAAATCGCGGCGGACATCGCCCAAAAGGCCAAGGCGCTGCCGGGCGTCAGCGACGTGCTGGTGCCGCAAGATGTTGATTATCCGGCATTGCAACTGGACATTGACCGACTGCGCACTTCCGAGCTTGGCTTGAATGAAAAGGAAGTCGTCGGCGACGTCATCACCGCCCTGACTTCCGACCAGATGATCGCGCCGAGTTATTGGGTGGACCCGAAAAGCGGCAATGATTATTTCCTCACCGTGCAGTATCCCGAAGGTTTTGTAAAAAACTTTACCGACCTGGCTTCCATCCCGTTGCGCGGTGCCAATTCGCTGCTGCCGACCCGGCTGGGCACCGTCAGCGCCATCAGCCATCGCAGTTCGCCCACTGAGGTGGACCATTATCAACTGCGCCGGGAAATGGATGTTTATGTTTCCCCCACGGCTGAAGACCTCGGCAAAGTTTTAAAGGGCGTCCAGAAAATTGTCGCCGACCTGAAGGTGCCGTCCAATGTCCGCATCGTGGTGCGCGGCTCGGCGCACGCCATGCAAGTCTCGTTCCGCAGCTTCGGCCTCGGCTTGATTCTGGCGACCGTGCTGGTTTATTTGATTCTGGTCGCGCAATTCAAATCGTTTCTCGATCCGCTGCTGATTTTACTCGCCGTGCCCACCGGATTGACCGGCGTGCTGATCATCCTGTTTGCCACCGACACAACCCTCAACGTCATGTCGCTGATGGGCGTGGTGATGATGGTCGGCATCGTTGTGTCCAACAGCATTCTCATCGTCGAATTCACCAACCGACTGCGCGAAGAAGGCCGGCCATTGCGCGAGGCCGTTGCGCTCGCCTGCCGCGTGCGTCTGCGCCCGGTGCTGATGACGTCGCTGGCCACGCTGATGGGCTTGGTTCCGATGGCTTTGAAACTCGGCACTGGCAGCGAAGCCTACGCGCCGCTCGCCCGCGCCATTATCGGCGGCCTCGCGGTGTCCGTCGTGCTGACCGTGTTCATTGTGCCGGCGGCATATTTCATCCTGTATCGCCGGAAAGACACGATAAATTCTCCGGCCACGCCGACAGTGCTTTCCTCTTAACAATTTCCAAATGAAACGAATCATCCTCGCCCTGAGTGCTGGCGTCCTGTTTGCCGGCAAACTCCTTGCGGACGGAAACCCCCACGCGCCGGCTCTTTTGACTCTGGCCGAAGCGCAGAAACTGGCGTTGCAAAATCATCCGCAAATCGCGGCTGCAAATTATCGCGCCCTCGCGGCGCAAGAGGTGGTGAACGAAACGCGCGCCGGATTTTTTCCGAACGTGAATCTTTACGCCGACGCCGTCGGCGCGGAAAACGAGGACGCGCGCATCCTAGCCGGTGCCATTAATAATCCGAGTATTTACGACCGTTTGGCCGGCGGCCTGGCCGTCAACCAGCTCATCACCGATTTCGGTCGCACGGCCAATCTCACGGCCAGTTCCAAACTCCAGGCGCAGGCGGAAAGGCAAAACGCCAACGCCACGCGCGAACTGGTTTTATTGCAGGTGGACGTCGCTTACTTCGGCACGCTGGGGGCGCAGGCCGTTTTGCAGGTTGCGCAACAAACCGTGGACACGCGGCAACTGCTGCTCAACCAAGTGAGCGTGCTCGCCTCCAACAAACTCAAGTCGGAACTGGACGTGAGTTTTGCACGGGTCGCGGTTCAGGAAGGCAAATTGCTGCTGCAAAAGGCGCAGAACAACGCGGACGATGCAATGACTTCGCTCTCCACCGCCTTGGGTTATCGCGAACCACGCCCATTTCAACTGGCCGATTCGGCTCAGACGATTTTTCCCAATACCAACGAGGTTTCGCAACTGGTGGAAAGCGCGCTGGCCGAGCGGCCGGAATTATTGAGCCTGCGCAACGAACATGACGCCGCGCTGAAGTTTGCCAGATCGCAACGGGATGCGCGGTTGCCGCTCGTCTCCGCCGTCGGCATGATTGGCGATTCACCTTCTCACGACTCGCATTTGCCCGACAATTACGCGGTGGGCGGCATTCAACTGAGCCTGCCGTTGTTTGCCGGCGGACTTTATACGGCCCGCCAGCACGAGGCGGAATTGAAAGCGCAGGCGGACAGCGAACTCGTGCGCTCATTGGAGGACACCATAGTGCGCGACGTGCATATTGCGTGGCTGAATGTAAACACCGCGCTGGAGCAACTGCGCACCACCGAACAATTGGTCCACAATGCCGCCGAAGCCTACGATCTGGCTGACGCACGCTATAAAATCGGCAGCAGTTCCATCGTGGAATTAAGCCAGGCGCAATTGAGCCTGACTTCGGCGCAAATCGCCAACGCCGACGCGCGATATGATGTGCTCATCCAGCAATCGAATTTAAATTATCAGATCGGCGCGCGGCGCTAAGATTGCATCTGAGACTATTCTCGGAATTTTAATGTTGCATTCATGACGTTTTAATGGATGGAGAATATGTTGTATCATGAAAACAAAAGATACTGTGTTGAGTGTAATGGCAATCTTCCCTCTTTTGGCTGGCTGCGCTTCAACTCCGGTTGCGCTTGCACCCGTCGGACCTGAACCAGCTAACAATCACGAGAGCTATATCTCAAAAGGCTACATTAAAGTTTTTAGCGATACGGAAACGCATGAAATTGGTGACGGTCCTGCCTATTACCCGCACACCGGGTATAACATTTATGATGAATCCGGCAAACGACTTCAATATGTGGCTAATCACATTGGCGATATGGATGAGTCACCGAGTCTAGTGAAAATTCCAAAAGGTAATTACGCGGTTGTGGCTGAATCATCCGCCTACGGCCGAGTGAGTGTGCCGGTGGTTGTGCAGGCGGGCAAAACAACCATTCTCCATCTGGATCAAGGCTGGAGACCATCCGCCATGATTTCAACCAACGAACTGGTTCGTCTGCCTGACGGTGAAGCCGTCGGCTGGAGCAGCGTTTCTCGTTAGCAAGGTTTTTGACAATTGTCCGAAGATAATTATTTGTGAAAATTATACGATTTGTTCTCATTGGTGTCGGACTCGTTCCCTTCGTGATCGGCTGCATTTCCAATCCTATTGCGCTTGCGCCCGTCGGCCCGAATGCGGGCGGTCAAACGGCAGTGGGATCGAAAGGCTATTTGCAGGTCTTTAGCGCGACGGAGAAATCAATCCCTTTCGCCAGCGACGATCCACCTGCTTTAAGCTGCACACGGGCTATGACATAAATGACGCGGCCGGGAAGCCCGCCAGCGCTTCAAGCTCACGCTCGTAAGCCGTTCGCGGCGTCTGTGTGGTGGCGGACTTTTCATCCAGCATGAATTTCTGATACTGGCCGGCCCATTTGACGCCGCGCCACGCAAAGAAATGGCAGGTCGTCGGCAAGTCCGGCCGCAAATTCCAAGTCAAAT
>CAJAQO010000065.1 GCA_903944085.1 uncultured Verrucomicrobia subdivision 3 bacterium | reverse complement strand
CCGACGGCGGAAGCGATTCAGCAGGCATCGAGCGGCGACCTCGACCGCATGGTGATCGCCAAACCGCTCTACGGCACGACGCGAACGCAATACACCGTCCTCTGGAAATTGTGGGGGCGCGACAAGCTGCTCGCTTGGGACCGCGACCGGCGCGCGCGGCATTTGCGCGAGGTGGACGGCAATTCCATGGTGAAAGATTTGGTGTCCGCCGGCGTGTGCGATCTCGGCTGGAGCGACACGGACGATTTTTACGAGGCCCACGACGAAGGCAAGCCGGTCGCGATGCTGCCGGTGCGATTGGAAAATGGGAAAACCATTTGCATACCGAATACGGTTTCAATTATTCGCGGCACGCCGCATTTGGCCGAAGCGCAAAAGCTCGCGGATTTTCTCCTTTCGGAAAAATGTGAAATGGCGCTGGCTGCTGCCAAATCACGCCAGATTCCACTCGGCCCGGTTGATAATTCCCGCCTGCCCGATGACGTGAAACAATTGCAATTCTGGGCCGCCGACGGCGTTTCGCTCAGTGATCTGGGCAGTGCGAATGCCGAATGTCTGGCGTGGCTGAAATCGGAATATCTCCAATGACTTTTCTCCGAAGTTTGATCATCGGGGTGCTCGCAGTCATTGCGGCACGACTGGTGCAGACGCTGCTGGCCGACCGGCGGCAACCCGTCCGGCGCGTTGCGTGGATTCTGTTGCTGACACCGTATTTCACACCCGTTCTCCTCACCGGTTACGCCTATGCCAGTTTTTCGCTGTCGCTCGTTCATCATCCGTTCATCAATACCATTTTCTATTCGGCACTGCTCTGTTGGAAATTCACGCCGATTGCCGCCGTAATTATTTATTTCACGCCGTCGCCAATTTCGGCTGAAGCCATTCATTGCCGCCGGCTCACTTCAGCGAGTTCCAAATTCGGCGACTGGGCGTTTCTCATCCGGGCCGGTTGCGCCGGGGGACCGGTCGCGGCATTTGCCGTCGTGTTCCTGTGCGCGTTTGCCGAGTTTGAGATGGCTTCGCTCATGGTTGTGAAATCGTGGACCGTGGCGCTGTTCGACGCGCACGCCGGCGGCCTGGCGTTAAGCGAATCACTGCGCCGGATGCTGGGTCCGTTGTTGTGCGAAGTCGCGGCGATAGCGACGGCTTTCGTCGTGTTGGGACGGCGTCAGGTCACTCCCGCTCGTCGCGTTGAGGATAACAGATCATGCCGCTGGTTTGCTTGGTGTCATCTGTTGATCGCATTTATTTTCGTGGTGATGATTCCTGCGGCGATGGTGTTGTGGGGCGCGATTCGTGGGTTTGGCCTACTGCTGGAGAATTTTGTTTTGAGCCGTGAAATTCTTGCCAGTCTTTTATTTGCCGCCGGCGCAAGCACGCTTGCCGGACTGGTAGTATTCGGGCTGGGCACCGCCGCACGTGGTCGGCAGCTCGGCTCAATTTTTTGCAAAATAATCCTCGTCGCCGGAGTCGTTGCCGGACTCCTCGGTCCGCTGGTGCTGTCGCTGACAGTGCTGGCGGCGGTTCAGTTGCCGGGTCTGATCGCATTGCGCGACACGCCGGTCCCGCTGGTATGCGCTCTCGGCTTGGTCCTGCTTCCGATGGCGCTGGTGTTGAAGCGGGTGCTGGAATTAACCGGACACCGAAGCGCCTTGCATCTGACCACGCTGATGCAAAAATCGCGGGCGGTTCGCGAACTCAACTGGCGACTCAGCACAAGCGGAAAATTCTGGGCGATGGTGCTGTTGTTCGCCTGGGCGTATTGGGATTTGACGGCGTCGTCAATTTTAGCGCCCATCGGCATGACCCCGGTGACGGTGAGGCTCTATAACCTGATGCATTACGGACAGATTGCGGCGTTGTCCGCGATGACGTGCGCGGCGTTCGCCGCGCCGATATTTATCATCCTCCTGGCGCTCGGCACGCGACGCTGGTGGGCACCGCGATGAGAGACACTTTGTGGCAACTGGAGAACGTAAGACTCGGGCAGCGATTGCACGATGTCACGCTGCGCATTGAACCTGGCGTCACGGCGGTGTTGGGACATTCAGGCGCGGGCAAAACTTCTCTGCTGAATCTGCTGGTTGGATTTGAGGAGCCTGATGCGGGAAAACTCACCAGCCAATTCAACCGTGGATCGCGGCGAATTCCACTATTCTGGGTGCCGGCGGATGGCGGCTTATGGCCGCACCTGACGGTTTTGGAGCATATCACCGCCGTGACTGAAGAGAGTGCCGACCAGAAAACGGAGGCAACCCGGTGGTTAGAGCAATTTGAGCTGACGCATCGCCGCGAGAGTCGTCCCGACACGCTTTCGGCTGGCGAACAGGCGCGGCTGTCGGTCGCCCGCGCAATGGCCGCCGACGCGGCGGTGCTGGTGATGGACGAACCGCTCGAACATGTTGATCCCAGCCGCGTGGGCAAATACTGGCAAATCATCCGCCGGCATCTGGCGGAGAAAAACACTTCACTCATCTTCGCAACTCACTCACCAAAACCCGTGCTGGCGGAGGCGCGGCGCGTGATTTGTCTGCGCGACGGCCGGGTGCATTACAACGGTGAGGTGGAAACTTTGTATTGGCGTGCGGCGACGTCAGAGCTCGCCGGATGTCTCGGCGAAGCTAATTGGCTGGAACCGGAAGCCTCCCGGCGCTGGTTGCAGCACGAAGAATCACAAGCCCGATGTTTCCGCCCCGAACAAATTTCAGTGCAGCTCGATGGCCAATCGCCATTCGTCGTCGAATCGGCGCGTTTTCAAGGTTCCGTCGCCGAGTTGGAGGTGCGGCACGAACCAACGGGAGCCGTCCGCATATTTTATCATCGGCCCTCGTCCAATCATCTGGCGCAAGGCGCGCGCATTGTATTGAAGACCTTATTGTGCCTGTTGCTTTGCCTAAATATCACCGCCTGCCACCGGTCGGCTGGTCCGACAATTCCGGTCGCGGAGGTGCATCTGTGGCCGGTGCCCCCGGAGGGATTGTTGCAACCGGCGGCGCGAAGTCTGACGATCGGCAACCATGGCGAAGTGATCGCTCTGGACACTGGCGGCCGCGTGCTGGTTTACGCGTCGGACGGTTCCATCGCGCGCCAGTGGCACATGCCCGACAGCAAAAATGGCAACCCGGAGGGCGTCTGCGTTCTGCGCGATGGCCGGCTCGTCGTAGGCGACACGCATTATCATCGCGTCGTGGTTTTTGCCCCGGACGGGAAGTCATTCAAAACCTTCGGCAAGGAAGGCCAGGGACCCGGCGAATTTATTTATCCGGTGGCCGTGGCGAAAGATGCACAGGAAAATTTGTATATTGCGGAATACGGCTCCAACGACCGCGTGCAGAAATTTACTTCCGACGGAAAATTTCTGCTCGCGTTCGGTAGTTTCGGAACCAATCCCGGCCAGTTCCAGCGTCCGTCCGGCCTGGTCTGGCGCGATGGAAAAATTTACGCGGCGGACGCCTTCAACAATCGCATTCAGGTTTTCACCGATGACGGTAAGTTTTTGAAAATTCTGGATTCGGTCGAACAACCGCTGGCATTGCAATTGCCATACGATTTGAAACTGGGCGCGGACGATGTGCTTTACGCCATAGAATATGGTGCCGGCCGCGTAACCAAATTCGATTTGAACGGCCGAGTCTTGGGCCGATTTGGAACCAACGGCACCGGTGTCGGGCAATTTGCCACGCCGTGGGGTATTGCCGTGGATGCGCAGAAAAAAATTTACGTGGCGGACACGGGCAACCGGCGCGTGGTGGAACTACAGATGCCATGAAATGTTGAACTTCCGCAAATGGCTGTTGAATCTCGCGCCGCCGCCGCGAAAGCGGGTGACGTTCGGAGCCATTTTGCCGTTGTTGATTTTCCTGATCGTGTTTGCCAGCGGCTGTTTATTCGTGAGCTTCCGGCATCTGGTTGAATTTTCCAACCTCGCGCCATTTGGATTATTGGTCTTGAGCCTTTGGGTTTGGTGGCTGCAAGTGGCGGGCTACAACGGCTTGAGCGATTTTCGGTCAACCGTCGCGCTGCTGGTGCGGCTGACGGTGTTCGGAATTTTTATTCTCGCGCTGGCCGAGCCGCGAGTGGTTTCGCAAAACCACGGCCTGGCTCTCATTTATGCTTTGGACGTGTCCGACTCGATGGGCGAAAAAGTTTCCGACCAATCCTTGAGCTACATTCTCAAAACGGCCGGCGGAAAACCGGAAAAGGACGCAGCGGGCCTGGTGGTCTTCGGACACGACGCGGCGGTGGAGCTTCCGCCGCGGTTAAGCTTTCCCTTTGAAGTGGTCAACGCGCGCGTTGCCAAGGACGGAACCGACATCGGTAAGGCACTGTCGCTCGCGGCGGCCATGGTGCCGGAAGACCAGCAAGGCCGCATCGTGCTGGCCAGCGACGGCGTGGAAACGGAAGGCAACGTCGCCGGCCTGTTGGACGATCTCAAGTCGCGCCATGTGGCCGTGGACGTGCTGCCCATTCAATATGAATACCAGCACGAAGTCTGGCTCGAACGGCTCGATCTGCCGCGCCAGGTCAAGATCGGTGAAACTTACGAGGCGAGCGTCCTGTTAAATTCGCTGCAGCCGGGCGACGGTAAACTGGTCTTGCGCGAAAACGACAAAGTCATCGCCGAGCAAAGCGTGCATTATGAGCGCGGCAAGAATCGTTACACCTTGCCGCTCTATTTCCGCGAGCCGGGTTATTACGAATACGTCGCCACGATCGAGCCGCCGCCCGGACAAGACGGCTGGCAGGAGAACAACACGGCGATCAATTTTCTCTACCTCAAAGGCGAAGGCAAAGTGCTGCTGGTGACCGATCCGACGGGCGACGCGCGCGATTATGAAACTTTGGTGAAAGCCTTGAAAGAAGCAAAGCGACTGGTTGAAGTGCGCTCCGCCTTTGAGTTTCCGCGCGATGCGATGTCGCTTATGCCTTACGACTGCGTGGTTTTCGTGAACGTGCCGGCGGACAGTTTTGATCCGGTGCAAATGCAATCCTTGCGCGACGCCGTTTACAACCAAGGCATCGGATTTCTGATGGTCGGCGGCAAGAACAGTTTCGGGCCGGGCGGCTATCATCGCACGCCGGTCGAGGAAGCGTTGCCGGTGGACATGGACATCCAGCAGAAAAAAGTCATGCCGAAGGGCGCGCTGGCCATCGTGCTGCACACCTGCGAATTTCCCGAAGGCAACGTCTGGGCCAAACGCATCGCCAAGGAAGCCATCCGCGTGCTCGGCGCGCAGGATGAAGCGGGAGTGCTGATTTACGGAAACAACGGCAGCGGCGGCCAGTGGGGCGACCAATGGGTTTTTCCGCTCACGCCGGCGAGCGATTACGAGCACATGGTTACCTTGATCAATCAATGCGAGCCAAGCGACATGCCGAGCTTTCAGAGCATCATGCAAATGGGTTTGACCGGCTTGCACGCCAGCGACGCCGCGACCAAGCACATGATCATCATCAGCGACGGCGACCCGTCGCCGCCGACGCCGGAACTCGTCCAGCAATTCGTCGCCGAAAAAGTCAGCGTCTCGACCGTGGTGATCAATCCGCACGGCGGCGTGGACATTCCCGGGATGCAAGCGCTGGCCGGCGTCACCGGCGGACGCCATTATTTCGTGATGGATCCAAACGAGCTGCCGTCAATTTTTATCAAGGAGGCAAAGACGCTGAAGCGAAGCATGATTCAGAACACCACGTTTGTGCCGACGGTTGAATTTTTTTCGCCGACGCTTAAAGGAATTGATGCGATGCCGCCGTTGCACGCTTATGTGTTGACCACCCCCAAGGCCCGCTCCGTCACCATTCTCAAGGGGCCGTCGAAGGATGAAATCAACCCGGTGCTGTCCACGTGGCGATTCGGGCTGGGCAAAACGGCGGCGTTCACCTCGGACCTGTCGCCCAACTGGGCATCCGACTGGGTGCAATGGAGCCAATACGAATCATTCGTCAAACAGCTCATGATTGAAATTTCACGCGTTGAGCAGCACTCCGATTTGAATTTGCAAACGTTTGCTGCCGGCGATGAGGGCGTGATCCAAGTCGAAGATTATAATCCACAGGAATCCATGCTGGAAATCCAGGCGCAGGTCAGCGGACCACACGATCGGCAGACCAGCCTGCCGCTGAAGCAGACCGGCCCGCGCCGCTACGAAGGCCGGTTCCCGCTCTGGGGCAAGGGCCGCTATCAGGTTGCCATTGCGGGTGTCGGCGCCGGACGCAGCGAGCAGACGCTGGGCGGATTTGTGGTCGCCTATTCGCCCGAATATCTCCGGTTCCGGTCCGATCCCATCATGCTGCGTCAAATCGCCGAGCGCACCGGCGGACGGATTCTTTCTGGACAGGAAACCGGCAAGGAATTGTTCGCCATTCCGCGTGAACCCAAGGAAACGTCGAAGTCCATAGTGAATTTGTTGTTAATTTTGCTGGCCTGCCTGATTCCGATTGATGTCGGCGTGCGCCGCGTGCAACTGGATTGGAGCGTGGTGCGCCGCTGGTTCGGTGCAGGACGGAAAACGGAATCAACCGAGACGCTGGGCGCGTTATTGCGGCTCAAAGAAAAAGTGCGCGAGACCACCGTTAGTGGCATCGGCGTCTCGCCGGTGCGATTTAAAACGGATCCGAAACACACTGGCGAGACGCCTGTGCCACTACCACCAAAATCTGCTGTCGCCAAAGCCGCGCCGGAGCCAGAATCCCCGGCATCCACAACTGAACGGCTGCTGGCGATGAAACGAAAACGGCAAGAGGGAGACAAAAACAATGACACGAAACCATAAAACAACCGTCGAAAGGAAAAAATCATGAGCGACTTGGAAACATTACAGGCCGAGGCCGGCCAATTCAAAGACGACTTCCAGCGAATTCTTCAGGAAGTCCACAAGGTCATCGTCGGTCAGGAGCGCGTGGTGGAATGCGCCGTCACTGCCTTGCTGGCCGGCGGCAACGTCCTGCTCGAAGGCGTGCCCGGGCTCGGCAAGACGGAACTGGTCAAAACTTTGGGGCACGTGCTGGACCTCGAATTCCGCCGCATCCAGTTCACGCCCGACCTGATGCCGGCCGACATCATTGGCACGAACATTATGACCGCCGGTCCAGACGGCGCCTATCGATTTGAGTTCCGGCGCGGACCGATCTTCACGCAGCTGTTGCTGGCCGACGAAATCAATCGCGCCACGCCGAAAACGCAATCGGCTTTGCTCGAAACCATGCAGGAAGGTTCCGTCACCACCGGCGGCGTCACGCACCAGCTCAAGCCGCCGTTCTTTGTGCTGGCCACGCAAAATCCGATCGAACAGGAAGGCACCTACCCGCTGCCGGAAGCCCAATTAGACCGGTTCATGTTCAAGATCAATGTTTCCAGTTTGAGCCGCGCTGAATTGAACGAAATGGTCACGCGCACCATCATCCGGCAATCGGCAACTGTCGCGAAAATTGTTGATGCGGCGCGCATCCTGCAACTTCGGCAGGTGCTGGACAAAGTGGTCGTGGCGGATCCGATCCGCGATTACGCCGTGCGCTTGGTGCTGGCGACGCACCCCGATTCGGAGTTCGCGCCGGAGCGGATCAAACGCTATCTCAAATTGGGCGCGAGTCCGCGCGGCTGTCAGGCGCTGATTCGCGGTGGCCGGGTTCATGCACTCGCGGCCGGGCGGGCGCACGTTTCCACGGAGGATCTCTGCACTTTCGCGCCGGAAGTTCTCGGCCATCGGCTGCTGTTGAATTACGACGGACAGGCTGACAACGTCAGCGTCCTCGATTTGGTCAAGGAACTGGTCGAACAAGTTCCGGTGGAAGCCTGAAATGCAACCGCTCGCGCCACGACCGCAAATGACCACGCTGTTGACGAACAGCGTGCTTGATCGTTTGGAACGGTTGCGGATTAATCCGGTCGGCCGACGCACCAGCCGCAGCCGCGGCGAGCATTTGTCCGGCAAGGGCGGCACGAGCACCGAATTCTGCGATTACCGGGACTACACGCCCGGCGACGACACGCGGTTTGTGGACTGGAATATTTTTGCGCGGCTGCACCGGCCTTACCTGAAACAATTTCACAAGGAAGAAGAACGTCACGTTGTGCTGCTGATTGACGCGTCGGCTTCGATGAAATTTGAAGACAAGCTGAACCTTGCCAAACCTTTGGCAGCGGCGTTTGGCGTGATGGGATTACTGAACAACGAACGCGTCAGCGCCTACGCTTCGCACCAGGTCGGCGGTGCGCCTGATCGTTTGCCGCCCTGCCGTGGCCGCGCGAATATGCGGACGTTATTTCAGTTCATCGAGAATCTTGAAGGCCACGGCGACGCTCCGCTTGAGCGCGCGGTGGATTCGCTTCTGCGTCATCACCGGGGTCGCGGCGTGTGCGTGATTGTGTCCGACTTTCTGAGCTTTGGTGATCTCAAACGCGGATTCAACCTGCTGCATTCCGCCGGACTTGAACCGTTGGGAATTCAGATCTTGAGCCCGCGCGAAATCGAGCCGGACGTGGCGAACGATTTGCGTTTGGTAGATTCCGAAACCCAGGAGACTTTGGATATCTCATCTGGCGCGGACCTTTTGAATCTTTACCAGGAATATCGGCAGCGATTGGAGAATGATCTCGCGCTCATGTGCCGGCGACGGTCGGGCCGGTTCCTGCCGGTCAGTTCGGCGACGCCGGTGGAATCGGTATTGTTCGATCAAATGAGGAGACAGGGGTGGATCGAATGAACTGGGGAGGATTTCAATCACTAAGTCAGCTCTGGCTGCTCTCATTGCTGGTGCCGCTGGTGCTGTTTTATTTTTTGAAATTGAAACGGCCACGGGCGGAAATTCCATCGCTCGTTTTGTGGCGACAAGTGTTGCAGGACCATCGCGTCAACTCGCCGTTCCAGCGATTCAAGCGCAACCTGCTGCTGCTGCTGCAAATTTTGCTTCTGCTATTTCTGGTGTTGGCTGCGCTGCAGCCTTTCTGGCGCGGCGGCCCGGGCAGAAACCGCCGACTGCCGGTGCTGGTGGATTGTTCCGCGAGCATGGGCGCGCTGGATAAACCGGGCGGAGCCAGTCGCCTCGCCGAAGCCAAGCGCCGCGTGCGCGAGATGATTGACGGGCTGGCCTCGGGCCAGGAGCTTTGCCTGATTTCTTTCGACAATACTCCCCGAAAACTCACCGGTTTCACGAACAACAAACGGCTGCTGCGCGACGCACTCGACCAGATCGAAGTGGCGGATGTCGCCAGCGATCTCGAACAGGCGCTGCGCCTTGTGCAGGCGCTCGGACGAAGCGAACCGTTCGATGAAGTGCTGCTGTTTTCCGACGGCAATTTTCCGCCGCGCGTTAATTTCGATTTATCCTTCAAGCTGAATTATCAGCGGCTCTCACCAGCCGGACCAAACCTCGGCATCACGGCGTTGAGCGCCCAGCGCGCGGCGACCGGCGGCTGGGACGTGTTCGTGCAGATAGAAGGTTCAGCCGACGCCGAGGGCAGTGCGTCGGTCGAGTTGTTTCAGGACGGAAACAGCATGGCGAACGAACGCATCACCGTCGCTCGTGGTCGCGCGCAACGCATGGTGTTTCAAACCAAGAGTGATCATGCGGTTTCGCTGCGCGTCCAGTTGACGCCTGACGGCTTCGATTCGCTCGCGGCGGATAACGCGGCTTATCTGGATTTGCCGGCGTCGCGGCCGTTGCGCGTGTTTGTCCCGAAAACGCTGTTCTCGTATCGGCACGCGTTGCAAGGCATTCAAGACATCGAGTTGTTCCCGCAGGAAACCGGCGATGAAGCGAGCGGCGCATTCGATCTGGTGATGAGTGACCGCCCGCAAGACATGGATATCGTCGCGCGGACCCGGCTGTCCGTCGGCTTTATTCCGCCCGATTTGCAGCGCTTCATCGAACTCGGGACCAACGGATCGGCGGTGGTGGATTGGCGACGCGACGCGCCCGTGCTGCAACACGTGCAACTCGCCGACCTCGTGGTCCTCGATCAACCTAGCTTCACCGCGAACGCCGGCGAAGCCGATTTGGAAAATCTCGGTTACGAAGTGCTGATTCACGGCCAGCGCGGACCGCTGCTGGTGCGGAAACAGGATTCAGACGCGTTGCGGTTTGCACTTTTGTTCCACACCGACCATTCGACGCTGCCCTATCGCGTCGGGTTTCCAATTTTCGTCGAGAACGTCGTGCAAGCCGCGCTGGAGCAAGCCGGACTCGCCGAAGCACTCGCGAACCGCACCGGCGCGCTGCCACCGTTGACGCTCACGCCGCATGGCCGGTATCAAATTCAAACACCGGCGCAAATGACCGAGGCAGCCACTGCGGATGATCATGGAATCGTTTCAGGCGTGGCCGCTCCGCGAGCGGGCTATTATTCCATTTTGGAAAATGGCGCGCAGCGCCGGCGCGTGGGCGCGTCGCTGCTTTCACCGAGCGAAACCGCGTTGGCCGGCGTCGCGCAAATTGAATTCAACGAACAGTTACAAGTGGCCGCCGCCACGGTCGTGGTAAAAACAGACTGGCCCTTATGGCAGGCGCTGCTCATGGTCGCGCTTGGCATGCTGCTGGTCGAGTGGTGGTTCTTTCAGAAAAAACCGGGAGGCTGGAAATGAAACCGGTTCTGAAATTTATTTTCACGCCGCTGCTTTTCTTTCAACTGCTGGCAACTGGCGCGCTCGCTGCGGAAAAACTCCAGGTGGATCTGATTCCGCAGGGACTCCGCCCTCGGAACGAGGCGCCGATTCCCGTCGAGGCGCGATTCAAATGGAACTCGACGCGCATTCTCGAAGGCCGGCTCGAAATGGAATTTCTCGAAGGGAACCGGGCTTTGGGACGCTACCGCAGCGGCGAGCTGGCGTTGACGGGCGGCGAGCAAACATTTCGGATGCTCTTGCCGCCGTCATTGGCGCCGTTTTCGGACTCGCAGGTGGAAGTGCAAATGAAATTTGTCTCCGCCGGGAACACGCTGCCAATCGAGTCGTCCATTTTATCGGTGCCGACGGCCAGCGAACGTTCCTTGGTGGTGGGCTGGTGCGATGTTGGCACTGCCGCCGGCCTGTCGGCAGCAGACCTCGTGCAGAATCTGCGGCTCGAACACTTGGCACCGCCAGCGGACAATGTTGCCCAGAGATTATTGATGACCAGCGTCGTGCGGCTGGCCCCGGAAGATTTGCCGGCGCAACCGCTCGGCTACACGCCCTTTGACGTGGTGGTCTTGACGGCCGAGGCCTTCAAAGGTGCCAGCGAACGGCAGCTTCAGGCTCTGGCTCGCTGGGTCAAAGGCGGCGGCAGCGTGTGCGTGTTTGTCGCCGGCGGACTTCGGCCGCAACACCTCTGGTTTCTAAATCAACTCAACGAATCCATCGCCGTCGGCCCGATGTTTCAATCCGACAACGCGGGCAATCTTTTGTCGGCCGAAGGGGGAATTTTGCAACTGCGTTCCGGCTTGGGCCGAAGCGTGATTGTGGCGGGAGAAAATCTGGCTGACGCGAGTTTGAACTTGTCTGCATGGCGTGCGGCGGCGGCATTTTTGTGGAAGTTGCGGAGCAGCCAGGCGCGGGCGATTGCTGATTCGGGGCATTGGGAACT
>CAJAQO010000064.1 GCA_903944085.1 uncultured Verrucomicrobia subdivision 3 bacterium | reverse complement strand
CATCAACCAATATCAGCAGTCCGACTTGATTTTCCTCAACGGAGCCGATTACGAAAAATGGCGGCTGACGAGTGTTTTGCCGCTGGCGAAGCAGGTGGTGACCTCCGCCGCGTTCGCGGAAAATTACATGACGAACGGCGAAGTTGTGACGCATAGCCACGGCACGGAAGGTCTGCACAGCCACGGGTTGATTGATTTTAATACTTGGATGGATCCGCGCCAAGCCAAGCTGCAAGCGCAGGCGATTCGCGACCAACTTGTCCGCCTCGTTCCGGCGGCGACGCAGGAGTTCAACGCGAACCTCCAGTCGCTCGAAAAAGATCTGGACGATTTGGACACGGATTTCGAACTCGCTTCCGCGTCCCTCGGCAACGTGCCGCTGCTGGCCTCGCATCCGGTCTATCATTACATCGCCCGCCGTTATGGCTGGAATTTGAAAAACGTCCATTGGGAGCCGGATGAAATGCCTTCGGATGCCGAATGGCGGAAATTTGAAAAGCTGCACGCCGAACATCCGGGCAAAATCATGCTATGGGAAGAAGACCCGTTGCCCGTTGTCGCTGAACGACTGCGCAAAATGGGCGTCGAACCAGTCGCCTTCGAAACCTGCGCGAGCGAACCGGCAAAAGGCGATTATCTGACAATCATGAAAGCCAACGCTGCGCGCCTCCGCGAGGCCATTGAAAAACTCCGATAGACTTCGGAACGGCATTATGCAGCGCCCAGGCGTCAATGCGGATGGCGATGGTGCAGAATATGTGGCCGCTCCAGTCCGTGCGCGAGCATCAGCTTCTCGTCGGATAACAAATCCACGGTGCGCCCGTCGGCGATGATCCGCCCTTGGTCCAGAATGATCGCGCGGGCGCAGAGTTCCACCGCCAGTTCGAGATCGTGCGTGGCGATCAATTTCGTCGCCGGGATTTCCCGCAGCAATGCCTTGAACTCGCGGCGGCCGCGCGGATCGAGATCGCTGGTGGGTTCATCCAACACCAGCACTGCGGGTTCGCATGCCAGCACGCCGGCGAGGCAGGCGCGGCGTTTTTCGCCGTGGCTCAAATGATGGGTTTGGCGCTGCTCAAATCCGGCCAGGCCGACCTGCGCCAGCGACAATTTCACGCGCACGGCAATTTCCTTTTCGCCCAGGCCCAACTGCTGCGGGCCGAACGCCACGTCTTCTGCCACCGTCGGACAAAACAACTGGTCGTCCGGATCTTGAAACACCAGCCCGACCTGCCGCCGGATTTTTTCCAGGTTGTCCGGCGACAGGGCTTCGCCGGAAATTTTCACCGCGCCGTCGCCGGAAACTTTTTCCGGCAGCAGCCCGTTCAAATGCAGCAGCAAGGTGGATTTGCCGGAACCATTGGGACCGAGCAGCGCGACGCATTCGCCCGGCACCACGCAAAAGCTGATGCCACGCAACGCCTCCAGGCCGTCGCGATACCGGTATTTCAGATTGGTGATTTCGATGGCGTTCATTTCATTTCCAGCCGCGCGCACACATGGCGTTGTAAATCCGCTCGGCGCGTTCCGACGCGCGCACGAACAACTGCCCGACCACCGACGACAACGCCTGCCATTGGAACCGCCGGCCGCGCGTGAACGTCCGGCTCACGCGGGCGCGGCGCATCCGCTCCGCCTCGTCCGCCAGCACGAACAGATACCGGTGCATCAGCGTCAGGGTGGTGACAAACAGCCACGGCACGCGCAAGCGTTGCAGCACGCGCACGATCTCCGTGAACGGCGTGGTGTTCGCGAGCAGAACCGTCGTGAGCAGGCAGAGATTGGCCTTGAGCATCACGGCCACAAAAATTTTCCCGCCGCCCGGCTGCAACAGCATCAAGCCCGCCACGCCCAGCACCAGCGGCTCCAGCAGCAACATTCGTTTCAGCAGGAATAAAAGCCGAATACGGCTCAATACGCATAGCCCGCCCAGGATGACGGCGACCACCAACAGCCCGGCCAGTTGAGTGCGGGGCAGCAATCCCACCGTCAGCACCAAGGTCAACGCCCCGGCCAATTTCCAGCCCGCCGGGGCGCGGTGCAGCGCGCTGTGCCCGCGTCCGTGGTCCATGAAATGATGGGCGCTCATCGGCGGTCACTCGGCGAGCGGCGGCATTTGGAGTGCGGCGACACGTCGCCGCTTTCCGACTGGGAGACATGTCTCCCAGTGCCAAAGCGCGAACGTGTCCGCGCGCTCCAAACCGGAATGCGGACGTGGATTTGGACTTGACGGGAAAAATTCAAGTATTACGGTTTTGTTTGTTAGTAACACCTAACACAAGGCCATTGGCCGGACAAGATTTTATGCACATTCCCGACGGCTTTCTCGACGCCAAAACGCTCGCCCTCACCGGCGCGCTATCGGCGGGCGGGCTGGCCGTGGCCGCGCGGCAGGTTCACCGCACGCTGCCGCGCAATAAGATTCCGCTGATGGGGCTGGGCGCGGCGTTTGTGTTCGCGGCGCAGATGCTGAATTTTCCCGTGGCCGGCGGCACTTCGGGCCACTTGCTCGGCGGCGTGCTGGCGGGCGTGCTGCTGGGGCCGGGCGCGGCGGCCATCGTGATCGCGTGCGTGCTGACGGTGCAGGCGCTGCTCTTCAGCGACGGCGGCGTGCTGGCGCTCGGCGCGAATATTTTCAACATGTCGTTCATCGGCGCGATGGTCGGCTGCGCCATTTACCACGCGGCGCGGAAACTCCTGCCCGGTCTGCGCGGGCGCATCACGGCGATTTTTTTCGCGGCTTGGCTTTCGACGGTGCTGGCGGCGGTGACGTGCGCCGGGGAATTGTCGCTGTCCGGCACGCTCCCGCCGGAAATGGTTTTCCCGGCGATGATCAGCGTCCACGCGCTCATCGGCATCGGCGAAGGTCTGATCACGTCGCTGGTGATTCTGGCGATTGCGCGGACGCGACCGGATTTGCTCGACGCTGAAACCGCGCCAGCCGCGCGCGGCACCGGCTGGGAATTTCTCGCGTTCGGCCTCGTCGTCGCGCTGGGGCTGGCCATTTTTGTGTCGCCCTACGCCTGCGCGTGGCCGGATGGCCTGGACAAGGTGGCGGAAAAAATCGGTTTTGCCGGCCGCGCCACCACGCTCATCAAAACTTGGATTCCAGACTACAAAATGCCCGGCATCAATTCGATGGGCATTGCCACGGCCATTGCCGGAGCCGCCGGCACGCTCATCATGTTCGGTCTCGCCTGCCTGGTTGGGCGCGTGCTGGTGCGGGAGAAGCCCGTTTCCGATGGCGCGGTTGAAAACCGTCGGCGGTGAAACTGCGGATGGCTGCCGTGCATGAAAGCCGCAGTTTCCGTTTTCTGATCACGGCGGCACAAACCAAATGAAACCGGCCTGATTTAAAATCGCTCTCCCAGATTGTTCAACCCGCCCTAATTCAACGTCGGCGGGCGCGGCGTGAAAACTTTGAAGGTCAGGCCGTCGGCGTTGGCGCTGCCGGCAAAAGTGGAGATGTAAAAGTATTTCGCCACCGCATCATATTCCGGCAGCAGCGAAAAATCCAGCCACGCGCGGAAGGCGGGCGGAAACATCTTCAGCGTGGTGTCGGCGGCGATCGTGTTTTTCAAAGCCTTGAACGTGCCGCGCATGGTTTCACGCTGGTTCTCATAACCAAACAAGCCGCCGCCGGAACCGCCGAGCTGCTGGCGGGCATCGTTGAGGCCGGTGTTTTCACGCAGCGGTTTGGCTGAGCCGTCGGCGCTGCGCAAATATTCCTCCACAATGGCCACGTCAGTGCTCAACGCGAGATAGCCGCCGCTGGCGGAAAGGTAGAGCGCACGCGGCTGCGGCGTGCCGCTGACGGCGGTTTGCACGGGCTTGAGCGCGATGCTGTGGATTTTGCGGCCGAGAAAATCGCGCGGCGTCGCGGAGGCGTCCTGCGGCTGGCTCATGCCGGCAATGGTCTTGATGGCGTTGATCGTGGCGTCGGGATTCGCCACGGCAACGAGGAAAATGGTCGGCGGATTGGCCAGTTCCGCCAGCGAATTGCCGGCCACCGGTTTCTGCCAACTGATGATGTCGTCGTTCAAATTGCCGAACAAATCGGTGCGGATGTCAAAGCCGGGCGTCTTCCCCTGCCCGATGGAATTGGCGATGTTGATGACGGCATTCAAACTGGCCTGACCGTTGGGCGTGATGGCG
Source organism: uncultured Verrucomicrobia subdivision 3 bacterium (assembly GCA_903944085.1). Lineage (GTDB taxonomy): Bacteria > Verrucomicrobiota > Verrucomicrobiia > Limisphaerales > UBA11358 > UBA11358. The sequence goes on along the minus strand of CAJAQO010000064.1, from coordinate 22,023 downwards.
GCAATCATCTTTTGCAGTTCGGCCCAAGTCTGCTTGCCGTCCAGCCGGGTGCGGGAAAATTTAACGGCGTCGGCCGGCACGAACGCCGGCACGCCGGCATCCTTGGCCGGGAGGGCGAGAATTTTCAACAGGCCGGCGCGGTCGGCTTCGGGCGCGGTGAGGTGCAGCGTCAAGGCCGAGCCGTCATGGTTTTCGCGGAGGGTGAAGCTGGCGGATTTCAAAGTGTTCAGGCCGAGCGCGCCGAAAATTTTTGCCGCCGACAGGCTGGACATCAAAGACGTAGCATCCGCGCCGCTGCCGTCCGCCGGCAACTGGGCGAGCAAATCAAAAAAACCTTTGCCGTTGAACCAGCCGTAATATTCGGGATGGTCGCGGAACTGCGCGAGTTTGTCGGCGGCGAATATCGCGTTGTCGGCGATGGCCGGCGCGCTGCCGCCGGTGAGATGCGCGGCCACCGGCTCGATGACTTTTGCGGAATTGCCCACGACGAGCAGTGATTCAAACTGCGTGAAATAAATTTCGCCCGGCTTGGCTTCCGGTTTCGGCTCCTTGCCAATTTCCGACACCGGTGATTTTTTCGGCAAGATGCCGGCGAAATCATTGCTGGACAGCGGCACCACGGTGAAAGCGAGACCGTGGATGGTTTCCGTGCGCAACGCGCGGCCGGCGGCGGTCCATTTTTTCACGAGCGCTGTGAGATTGGTCTTGAGCGCATCGCTCTTGTCTTTTGCATCCAGCAATAACAGCAGGCCCGGCGGAATGTCGTCGTGGCCGTTTGAACCGTTGATGGTCACGGCCAGCGTGAGCTGGCCTTGCGGCAAATCCATGAAGTCGGTCACTTTCACCGCGAGATCGCGTTCGAGCGGCGCGATGAACTGGTCGTTCCACTTGGACACAAATTTGTCGTGAAAAGGTTTCATGGCCGGGTCGCCCCAGAACAGCCAGCCGGGCGATTGCTTGGCGGCGACGCGCACGGCGGCGCAGTCCGGCACGGTGAAAAACGCGAGCGTGTCCGCCGGCAGGAGATTTTCCACCGGCGCAATGGCGGCGCGGAGCAGACTGGTCGTGGCGAGCAAAAAGGCAACGCTGGCAAGGCGCAAAAAATTTGTGGTCATGTTCAATTCAGATTTTTAATTGGGAAAAAAACCGCGGGAGCCGCCACCGATTATTTGGCGTCCACCTTCTGTTTGGTCCGGCTCGGCGGTTCGAGGTAGCGGAAGGGATTGTTCGGATTGTCCGTCGAGTAGGCAAAGGCGTCGCGGTGATCGAGAAAACTTTTCACCAGCTCCACCGGAATGGCAAAGCCCAGCCCTTCGCCGAACGTGATTTTCATGTTCGTCACGCCCACGACTTCGCCGGCGAGATTGAACAGCGGCCCGCCGCTGTTGCCGGGATTGATCTGCGTGCTGGTTTGCAAATACAGCTCGCCCTCCAACTGGCGCGTCTTGGTGCTCAAGATGCCCTGCGTCACCGTGCGTTCGAGGCCGAGCGGACTGCCGATGGCAAACACGCCGTCGCCGACGTTCAGCGCATCCGCGCTGCCGAGCGTGACGGGCTTGAACTTCGGGGCGCCCTTGTCTTCGATGTGCAGCAGCGAGAGGTCGTGAAATTTATTGATGGCAATAATTTTGACTTGTTTGTAGGTCTCGCGGTCAAGCTGGCCGTCGCGCTGATGATACACTTCCACGGAAATTTCCGTCTCGCCCTCGATGACGTGAAAGTTGGTGATCAGATAGCCGTCGTCGTTGATGAAAAAACCGGAGCCAAGTCCGCCGGGCGTTTTCACCTGCACCACCGCTTCGCCGATTTGTTTGACCAGCGAGCTGACATCGCGCGCCGCCGAGGTTTTGGTGGTTGCGGAATAAAACTGCCCGCTGGCAAGGCTCGCCGCCGCCGGCGTGAGAGCGGTCGCGGCGGCGGCTTTGGTGACGCTCGTGATCGCGGTGCGCGGAATCACCAGCGCGGTGTAGCCCACATCCACGACGAGCGCATCAGATTTCTCAGCGAGAATTTTACCGGTGATCGCGGAAGCGTCCTTGAGCTGGATGGTGTCGGCGAAAAGGGATTGGGCACCGCAACCGAGCAGGGCGGCAACCGCGAGATGTTGCTTAAGCGACATTTGGTGACGATAAACCAGAGCCTTCGATTTGACAAGCAACCAAGCCGTTCAAACTTTTATTCCCCAGCGCCATCTCGGCACCAGATTAAGATTATGATTGCGATTAAAATCAAGAATCCGCCGGCTGCAGGAAATCTTTTCAAACAGGCGCGCTTCCGGCATACTCCGTCGAGTGATTGACACCCAAGAAAAGCTCGCCGCGTTCCTGCCGGTCATGAACGCCGCCGCCTGGCTCGCGCTCGACACCGAGGCCGACAGCCTCCACGCCTATCCGGAAAAAGTCTGCCTCATCCAAATCAGCACCACCGCCGGCGACCGCCTGGTGGACCCGCTCGCCGGGATTGACATCGGCCCGTTTCTCGACGCGCTCATCGGGCGGGAACTGATTTTCCACGCCGCCGACTACGATTTGCGCCTGCTGCGGAAACATCACGAGTTCACGCCGTCGGTCATTTTCGACACCATGCTCGCCGCCCGGTTGCTCGGTGAAAAACAATTCGGCCTGAGCAGCCTCGCGGAAAAATTTCTGGGCGTGAAAATGGACAAAGGTTCGCAGAAAGCCGACTGGGCGCGGCGGCCGCTCACGGAAAAAATGGAGGCTTACGCGCGCAATGACACGCGTCACCTCAAGCCGCTGGAGGAAAAATTAAAAGCCGAATTGACGGCGAAAGGCCGGCTCGCGTGGCATCAGGAAAGCTGCGCCCGGCTCATCACGGAATGTTCGCAGCCCGTCGTGGTGGATGAAGATCAAGTCTGGCGCATCAAGGGCAGCACCTTTTTGGAACGCGGCGCGCTCGCCGTGCTGCGCGAGCTTTGGCACTGGCGCGAACGCGAGGCCCTCGCCGCCAGCCGCCCGCCGTTCTTTGTGCTGGCGCACGAAAAGATGGTGGAAATTGCCATCACCGCGTCCGAGCAAAAGCCCGTGGACAACCTGATTCCGCCCCGGATGCACCCGCGCCGGCGGGAAAACATGCTGGCGGCCATCCGCACCGCCCAAGCCGTGCCGCCGGAAAAATTCCCGCAGATCATCAAGCACCGCTCGCAGCGGCCCAGCGAAGCGGAGTTCCGCCGCTTCCGGGAAATTGAGAAGCGCCGCGACCAGCACGCCCGCGAACTCGGCCTTGACCCCACGCTCATCGCGCCCAAATCCGTCCTCGGCGACCTTGCCCGCGACTGGGACAAACATGCGCCGGAATTGATGAACTGGCAGCGGCAATTGTTGCAGGTTAAAGGTTGAAAGTTGAAAGTTGCCGGTTGGTTTTCGCGCTGCTTTCGCGCCAAAAAAACTTGCAGCCTTCGACCAGCAAATTACAACCGCGCCTCAACGCACTTTCTCAAACGCGAAGCCCTTCAAGTATTCCGTTTCCGGAATCATCGGGATGACCGGATGATCGGGACTTTGCGAGTAGTTGGCCACGCGGCGCAAAATGTGGCGCGTGTCATACGCCGCCGACAGCAGCGAGTCCAGAAATAGTCCGGCATCCACGTGATGCGAACAGCAGAAACTCGCCAGCGTGCCGCCGGGCTTCAATAATTTCAGCGCGCGCAAATGAATTTCCTTGTAGCCGCGTAACGCATCCGGCACCGACGCGCGGTTGCGCGTGAACGACGGCGGATCGAGGATGATCAAATCAAAGCGCGGGATGACGCGCTCGTGCGGCTTGACGGCGGTGTTTTCCTTGAGCCAGTCGAAAACATTGATGGTGCCGAAGGAGCATTTTTCAGCGAGGCCATTAGCGGCGGCGTTGCGCTTCGAGGCTTCAATCGCATCCTCACTTTGGTCGAGCAAATGGACGTGCGCCGCGCCGGCGCGGGCGGCGTGCAAACCAAAGCCGCCGAGAAAACTGAAGCAGTCTAGCACCTGTCCGCCTTTGGCAAATTGCGAAACGGCCTGATAATTCGCCTGCTGATCCAAATACATGCCCGTCTTGTGGCCGCCGACCAAATCGGTTTCAAATTTCAGCCCGTTCAGATTCACGGTGACCGGACCGTTTTGTTCGCCGAACAAAACTCCGTTTGATTCCTGCAAACCCTCAAACTTGCGCGACGACACGTCGCTGCGTTCCAAAATGGCGCGCGGCGAAAAGATTTTTTGCAGCGCGGCGACAATCATCGCCTTGCGCTGGTCCATGCCGAGCGCGGAAATTTGCACGACCAGCACGTCTTCGTATTTGTCCACGATGAGGCCGCTCAAAAAATCGCTCTCGGCGTTCACCACGCGGAACGAAGTCGCCTCCGGCAAATGTTTTTGACGCACGGCCAGCGCGGCGCGGATGCGCTCCTCGAAAAATTTCTCGTTCACCTCCACGCGCTCCGGCGCAAGGATGCGGACGTTGATTTTCGAGCGCGAATTGAAGAAGCCCACGCCGAGGTTCCGCTGGCGCGGATCTTTGACCTGAACGAGTTCGCCCTCGGTGAGCGGGGCGGTGACGCGGAGAATTTCGCTGTGGTAAATCCACGGATGGCCCGCGATGATGCGGTCGCCTTCGCCGGGTTTGAGGATGACCGTGTTGAGTGTTTCCATATTTGTAAACAGTTTGGGTTCAGGCCGCCGGAGGTTACCCGGCATTCCCGTGCTCGGATTAAAGCATACGCGGACGCGCAAAGAGAGCTAAATCTCCCGGCTGGTGAATTTTTCGCTTGTATTCCTGCCCGAACAGGCAGATAAACACTTATGAGCTTATGAAGACCGCTTATCCAATCAGTTCCGTCCTGTTTCACAAAACGTCCGCGCTCTGGAGCATTGCGCCCGAAGCGACCGTCTTTGAAGCCATCAAGCTGATGGCCGAAAAAAACATCGGCGCGCTGCTGGTCATGTCCGGCGGCAAACTCGCCGGCGTGGTCACCGAACGCGATTACACGCGCAAGGTCGCGCTGCAAGGCAAGACCTCCCGGGAAACGCGCGTCTGGGAAATCATTCCCAAGGAAATCATCACCGTGATGCCGGACGACTCGGTGGAAGACTGCATGAAATTGATGACCGAGCAGCGCGTGCGCCACCTGCCGGTCGTGGAAGGCACCAACGTCATCGGCATCATCTCCATCGGCGATCTGGTGAACTGGATCATCTCCACGCAAAACGCGCAGCTTGAGCAGATGGAACAATACATCGCCGGCAGCCCGGCACCGTGATGCTTTCGGCCGCAGATTAAGTTTTTTACTTTGCCGGCCTTTGGCGGACAGTCACGGCACTGCTAATACCTTCGTCCGTCAACCCGCGCAAACTCGTAAACGTCCTCGTATTTTGCAAGCTCCCGCTCGCGCCGATAAAACAACCAACTCCGTGAAGGCAAAATCGGGGTGCCTCTGGCGAGGCACCCCGTCACCTAAACTACGGTTTGGGATTGCGGCGGGAACCTAACCCCCCGCAGATGTTTCCGCATTGTTACGGCAACACCAAGCGGAAGAACTCCGCAGGTTTCGTGCTGTCCAACGGCACGCTGACCTGGTTGGTGGTGGTGGAACCGGCCACGGTTGTCCAATTGGTGCTCAAGCCAACGGCCAAAGAGTTCGTCTGCATCTGGAGCCGCCAACCGGTGTGATCCGCCGGCCAGGAGATTTGCAGGTTGCCGCCGACTACCGTCGCCAAGATGTTCGTCGGGTTGGTGGCCACACCAAGACCGGTGACTTGAATCGTGCCGATCGCCAGATTAGTGGCCCAGATGTAAGGTGCAGGCAGACTAACCGAGGCGAACGAGCCGGCATAAGTTCCAGCGGAGAACAACTGGAATGTGTCACCGACGTGAAGTTGTTCCGGGCCGACATTGTTCACCGTCAGCGCGCCGCCGTAGTTGACTTGAGTCAAGCCGGTGACTTGGTCGGACGTCAGCACGCCGCTGTTGCGGGAAATTTCCATGACGGTGGTTCCATGCAAGGTAAGCGTGTTATAGTTGGTCAAAGTGCCGATGCCGGAGTTGCCAGGGGCCAGTTTGCCCAGCGGATTGACGGTGACCGCGCCATCAATCTCGCCGACGCCGCCCAAGGTGCCAGCGGCCACATTCACTGCCCCGGCCACAATGCCATTTACCAGCAGCGTGCCGTTACTGATGACAGTGTTGCCGGTGTAAGTATTGGCACCCGCGAGTTGCAATATGCCACTGCCAAACTTCGTCAATCCGCCGCCGCCATTGTCCTGCAACGGTTGGGCAATGATGATGCTGTTTGCGCCACTGTCAATATTGGCACCACCGGCCTGGATATAAGCGACAGACAAACCGCTCATAAAACCTGGATAGGAACCCGGCAGCGCCTGGAGCAGACCACCGTTGAAGTTGAATGTGCCCGACGCCGTGTTGTTGCCTTGGAACACGCGTGAGACGCTCAAGGTGCCGCCATTCAAATTCACCACGCCAGCCCCGCCCACGTTCTGGCCGATGTCCAGACCGCCGGCGGCATAAACCAAGCCAGTGCCGCTGAGGTTCAACGTCCCTTGGCCTGATTCGCCGACGACCATGTAAGCTGCGACATTTGTCTGACTGAAGGAACCGCCAGAAATATCCGCCTGGCCAATCGAACTGCCATAGCGGCCAATGGAAGGATAGCCGGAAATTACCGCAGTGCCGCCGGATTGACTCCATTCGCCATTGCCGCCGCTGCCTACTTGCAGATTCCCAGTGGGATGCACATAGCCGCCAGAGAGATTGTAAGTGCCAAAGATGGTCGAATCATAATCGTCATTGGTGGTGTTGTTGCCGCCGATGCGCCAGTCGCCGCCGCCCAGACCAACAACCGTGCCGCCGCTCTGGTTGACGGTGCCGTTGCAGTATGAACCGGAAGCCCAATTGGCCGAGGTGCCTTTGCCAACATACAGGGTGTAAGTTAGCAAGGTCGCATTGTCCTGCACATTGAGTGTGCCAACACTTGGCGTAGCCGAATCGGCCGCGACATCGGTCACGTTGAAGTCCGTCAGCGCCTGCCACACGGCATTATTCTGAAGCGTTGCCGTGCCGGTGCCGGGATCGCCGATGGAAACCCAACCGCCGTTGGTGAGGGTGCCGGAATTGGCGACTACCAGAGTGCCAGTCGAGGCATTGCCCATCCCGATAAGAATGCGGCTGACCGAGTAGAGCCACGAAGTATCGGAGATCGTCACCGTCGAACTGGAGCCACTGCTCTCGGTGAAGTTGAAACTGCCGCCCGTGTTGATCAGGCGCGAGTTGTTCGTGAGTGTCACAAAACAATTTTGATTATTGCCCGCAATGCCATTGGCATAACCGAAGGAAACGTCTCCCGCGGACAGCGTGCTGTTGTAAAGCGCAAGCGTGGAAGTATAACCTCCCGCGCCGTTGCCGCGCCCCACCGCCAACCAAGTGGTATTCGTCAGCACGGTATTGGTGAGAATCATCGTCGCGTTGTGAGTGGTGTCAAAACCCACCCAAACGTCGCCGATCACTGTGTTCGTCTGGCCGGCAGTGCCATCCACGATCATCGTGCCGTTGGCCACGCCCACAGCCGCCCCGCCGCCGCCAGCCGAGAGCTGGTTCATCTTGGCGCCATTAATTGTCAGGGTTGCCGGTCCCGCCTTGGTGAAGGCACCACCGCTGGCGCTAATTTGACCACTCAAGGCCAGATTGCCTTCGGTATCGAGCGTGCTGTTCGCCGTGACCGTGTAACCACGGTCGCTGCTGGCACCGGGGCCCTGATAGACCAACGTGCCACCGGCCAACACAAGATTGGTCGGGCTGGAAGACGATGCGCCCAGCGAGCTGGCGCTGCCGCCGTTGGCAATGTTGGTGACGGCCAGGGTGCCGCCGCCGATCACCGTTTGACCGGAGTAGGTGTTATTGTTCAGCACCGTCACCAATTCCGTATTGTTGTTGGTGCCGACCGTGGTCAACGAGCCGGTGCCTGCCAGCGGCACGTTGACGGGAGTGTTTTCCAATGAGAAGCCCGCGCTGTTCAGCGTGCCCGAGGTGCCGCCTACCACCGCGTTTGAGGCGGTCAAGGATTTCACCGTCTGGTTGTTGGTAATTTTCAACGCGGCATTCTGCAGGAGAACCGGGCTGTTCGGAGACAGTGCATTCGACACACCGGCGGACAAGCTGCCGCCCGTAACCAGCGTGGTGCCGCTGTAATTATTGTTGGTGGTGGAGAGAGTCACCGCGCCCGTGCCAAAAAGACCGACGCCGGTGGGGCCGCTGATTTTGCCCGCACCGGCGATGGTGTAGGGAACAACGCTGTTGCTAAAGGCCACGCTGCTGGGAGTGGCCGTGATGGTCAGATTCACATTGCTGGTGCCGGCGACAGTGTCGTCAAACACCACGCTGCTGCCCTGCGTATAAGCTGCCGGCAAACCCGACAGAATATTGGTCCAATCAATGGAACTGTTATTATCCCAAGCCCCGCCGTTGAGTCCGTCCCAAACCAAGATGTTGACGGCCGTGATGTTGAGGTCAATGTTCAGGCCGTTGGTCACCACCTGCGCGACCACGCCGGGCGGCAGCGAACCCAGCACAAAGTTGCCGGAGCCGGCCAGCGCGCCGAATTGGATCAGATGGAATTCTCCGAGGGTCAGGCCGGTGCCCGTGATATTAACGGTGGTGGTTCCATTTTTCGTCAAAGTGCCACCGGCGTAGAGCGGGGCTGCGCCGGGGTTGCCGAACGAACCGAGATCAAAGTTCACCGACGCACCCGTGGTGTTGCCCAACGTAACCGCCAGCGAGCCGGATCCGACTTGCGCAGAAGCGGCCATCAATTGGACGTCGAGATCCGCCGTGTCGGCAACCGAGATGGCCGATGAACTAAAGGCCTTGCTGCTGCCAGCTGGAAGCGCCAATGTGCCAGCATTGATGGACAACGGTCCCGCGTAATACTGGTTGCCCGACAAGGTAAGCGTGCCGGCACCGAGCTTGGTCAGATTACCGCTACCGCCGTCATACAAATCCTGCGCGATGTTGATAGCGTTGGTGCCGCTGTCAATCTTGGCACCGCCAGAGTAGATTGTGACCGAAGAGAGGCCGGCCAAGAAATTAGCATTGGCGTTGGGCATCGCCTGGAGTGTGCCGCCGTAGAAATTGAGGTAGCTCGTTCCACCAGCAGTGATGACCTGCCGGGTGGACATCGTGCCACCGTAAAGGTTCACCGTGCCCGCGCCCGAAGCCCCATCGCCAATGGTCACGTTGTTGGTGACACTAATTACGCCGTTGGTGAGGTTCACCGTGCCGATTCCCGCCGTCGCGTCATTCCAACCCACCCCCAGCCGGTTCATCACATTCACTGCGCCGGTGCCGCTGACGTTGAGCGTGCCGGTGCCCTGTTCACCTACGATCAGAATGGTGCTGGAATTTAACTGGTTGAAGCTGCCGCCGGAAATATTGACCGTTCCGTTGGCCCCCGGAAAACGACCGATGGACGGATAGCCGCCGGTCAAGTTCACTGTGCCGCCGCTCTGGTTGATGACGCCGGTGCCGTAGGCACCAGGCTGGAAGTTATTGCCGCATTGAACGCTGCCTCCCGACAAGTTCCAAGTGGCGAACTGGTTCACCGCAGCGCTGACGTTCCCGCCGATGCGCCAATCGCCGCCGCCGTTGTTTTTAAACGTGCCGCCACTCTGATTAATTGTGGCTGTGCAATAAGCACTCTTGGCCACATACAGGGTGGGGATAATAAGTGTGGCGTTGTTCGAAATAGTAAGCGTGCTGACGCTCGGTGTGGCCGCAGAGCCTGCCGTGTCCGTTACATTGAAGTCATTGCCACCCTGATAAACGGCGTTATCCTGAAGGGTCAGGTTGCCGTTGCCCGGCGCGCCGATCGAGGTGTAACCGGCGTTGGTGAAAGCACCATTGTTGGCGATCAACAGATTGCCGGTGGCACCGGCTTGCAAGCCCAGAAGCACCCGGTTCTGTGAATAGAGCCAAGAATTATCTTTGATGGCAACGGTGCAAACCGAGCCGGCGCTTTCGCTTATGTTACAGCCAGTGCCGCCGGTATTTCGGATCCAAGAGTTGCTATTCAAGGTCAAAATGCCGACTTGGTTGTTGCCGGCAACACCGTTTGCATAGCCCAAGGACAGATTGACCACCGTCATCAGGGTGTTGTAAAGATTCGCGGTCGAAGTGTATCCTCCGGAGCCGTTGCCGCGGGCGATGGCAAACCAACTGCCGAGACCAATACTCGTGTTGGTAAGAATCAACGTCGCGCTGTGCGCCAGATCGGAGCCGACGAAGATTTGACCTGAAACGATGTTGCTCTGGCCAGCGGTGCCATCAATCACCACCGTGCCATTGTTGTCATAGTAATCACCGCCGGAAAGCTTGTTGGTTACCATGCCGTTATAGGTCAACGTGGCCGCGCCGGATTTGGTGAAGTTGCCACTGGTGCCGTTAATCAGGCCGCTGATGGCGAGATTGCCCTGCACGTCCAGCGTGCTGGTTCCAGAAACGGAGTAGCCGCGATTGATGGAGGTCGCCGGCCCGCGATAGCTCAAGGTGCCGCTCGCGAGAGAAATATTCGCCGGAGCCGAGGAAGCCGCGCCAATCGCGCTGGCCGTGCCGCCGTTCGCCAAATTGGTTACAATCAGCGTGCCGCCATTCAACGCCGTGATGCCGGTATAGTTGTTGGCGTTGTTGATAGCCAAAGTGCCGTTGCCGGTCTTGGTCAGACCCACGCCGCCGCTAATGCTGCCGCTGCCGCTGAACACATAGTTGGACGCGGTATTGTTGACGGTGAGTGTAGCCGGCTGGACCACGGTGGTGACATTGACATTGGTGGTGCCGGTAAGCGTGTCATCAAACTGCACTGTGCCGCCGTCGTTGTATTTTACCGGAGTCGCACCGACGAGCCAGTTGGCGGTGTTGTTGACGTCCCAGTTGCCGCTGAGAATGCCATTCCACTTGAGCACGCTGCTGGTCACCGTCGGACCAACTTGATAATCGTTGAGCAGTTCCTGCGGCGTGACGAGGCGGTTGAAAACCCGAAACTCATAAAGGCTGCCCGCCATGTTGCTGTCGGGAGACCAATTGGAACGTCCGAGCCAGTTGTTCACGTCCTGGATGCCGGCCATGCGGTTGGTGACAATCAACGTGGAAATCTGCACGCCGTTTTCAAAGACGTTGATGACTTGATTGGCATCGTTCCAAGTCACCGCGATATGTGTCAGCGTGCCTTCCACATGCGATTTGAAATACATGCCTTCCGTGAGAAAACCGAGTTGAGCGTTGTTGGCGTCGGTGCCCGGAACGCCAGCCAAAGTGACATAATTCGTCCCGATATAACTATACGCCGACGCGTTCACGTTCGTGAACTGGCCAAACGTGTTATCGCCGAAATCGAAAATGCGCCCCCAATTGTTTCCCGAGGCGGCAAAATTCACCCATGCCTCATAAGTCACCGTGCCGGAGCCGCCATTGTTGGTGCTGAACGGCGAAACCATCGCGTTGGTCAGGTCCACATACGGCGCAGAAACCGCGCTGCCGCCAGCCAGAGTCAATGCCGAGCCGGAGAATTGAGCAGTCGCCCCGCCATAAACGCCTTTGACGATGGCGTTGACGGCTTTGACGGTGTTGCTGGCCGTGCCGCGATCAACAACCGTCAAGCCCACAGCATCATTGGTTGCCACGTTGATGAAGGAATAGCGATGGAGCGGCTGAGCAGCCAAGAACGTCGGGGTTCCATTGGTAAACGTAGCGGCTTCATAAGTATAGTTGTTTGCCACTTGCGCGCCGGTCAAAATGCCGTCCATGATGCGCACGCGACCAACAATTTCACCGCCCGTGAGGACGCCAACCAGGGATCCGCCCGTGTTGGCGTGCGAACCACCGATGAGAATATTGTTGTTGGCATCCACCGCGGGAGTCACGCCCGTATAGGCGGCCTTGAGCACGCCGTCGGCATAAAGATTCTCGTTGCCGCTGGCGTCCAAAGTCCAGGCCAAATGATGCCACGAACCTGCGGCTGGCGTTCCACCCGCGCCCCAGCCGTGGTCGTTGCACCACATTGCCAGACCACCCCAACTGGCGTCCGAGCCGTAAGCGCAGGAAACCTGGTTGGGATCGCAGTTGCCGCGTGTGCCCCACGAAACCACGGGATTATCGTCAATCAGCATCGGCGCAAACACCCATGCTTCCACCGAGAAACCAATGAAGGTATCAGTGGTGTGGCCCGTGATCCCCGTTGGCGCGGGAATTGCATTGCCGGAGCCATCTTCATGCGCGAGTTCGCATTCACCATCGAACAGCACACCATGTGTGCCGTTGCCGCCAACGGCGATCACCTGTGGCCCCACCGCCGCCGTATTGTTGGTGTGAGATTGAAATATGCCGCCCGCCACGCCGATGTTGGTGATCGAACTGATCGGGCCGACCGGCAAACCGACGGCATCAATGCTGACGTGAAGGTTGCCAGCGATTTGAAGCTGGCCGAACGTAGTGGTGACAACGCCCGCCGCTAAAATAGCGCAGGCACCGATTTTGCCGAGGATTTTCATGGGATTGAGGTGGGTTGAATTGTGAAAAAAAGAGCGGGATAATTTGGGGTTGGTTGTTTTCATTAGGGGTTTGGGCATGGCTTCACACAATCGTGCAGTCGCTAAAAGTTTATCTCGTCAGTTCGCATGGATACTTTTTTAGAATAATGCGCCCGTGCAAACTGTCATGTGGCATAAAACGGCCACACACTTCCGAAAACGGACGGGTTGGCTCAAACATGCGCAAACAAAACCTCCAAGTCAATACATAATTAACATACTTAACTTAATCGCGCATCGGCACGAACCAATGCGGCGCGCGTATTTTGGCGGAAGGCGAACAGCAAATGCGGAGGGCGGAACCTTGCTGTCCGCCGCGCTACGAATGCCGGTCAGGGAAACAACCGGAAGAAAACCTGGCCACCGGTCAGCGGCACCGGCACCTGGTTTTGATTGCCCACCATGGCGGCGAAGTATTTCTTCATGCTCCATTTTTCATTCTGCCTTCCAACTCAATTCACTTTCCATTCCAGAATGCCGCCGGAAAATTGCGGCTGCAATTGAACCTCGAGGCGCAACTGCTTTGTCGCGATGGCCGGAAATTCCACGCGGTTCCAGCCGTCTTTTTTCATGGTGAAGTCCGCCGCCGCGCCAACTGGAACCCACACGTCGCCGGATTTGTAAAGCAGGTGCCAGGATGCGGGCACGCGACACTGACCGTCGCCGGTATCGTCGAACCAATAGACCGCGGTGCTGGAAATTTTCTTCGGCGCGGCGAAATCGTATTGCACCCATTCGGCGCTGCCGCGATGATCCCACCACGTCATGCGCGGGATGTCATGATCGTTTGAGTTTTGCGGATCAAGGCCGTCGCTCAGTGCATCCAGCGTGTCGCCGGAAAAGCAATGCGACGCGCTGGCTTGGTAGGCCGGCTTGCCGGTGGTCGCGTTCAAAGCGGCGTGCCATTGATGCGCGCCGGGCGCATCGCTGACCGTGGGAAATGCCGAAATCCGCAAGCGGGCCGCGCCCATCGGAATGAGCGTCAAATCCTGCGTTGGTTCGCTGCTGGCGGCGGGACTTGGCTGAAGCACCGCGCACAAGCCATGTTTGTCCATCGTCCATTCGGGAATTTGTTTGCCCTTGGCAACAATCTCCAGCGGACAGCTCTCCGGCGTGAACGGATAATCATCCTTCGGCCACGCGAGTTTTTTCACGGCGAAGGATTTTTTCACGTCGCCCAAAACCAAGCCATAGTTCCACGGCGTGGTCGGATAAATTTCAAACGACGGCCACTTCGACGGGTCGGCGGTTTTCTGCCAAGCCGAATCGCCGATGGCCGTCCGCGAACTGTCCTCGCGTTCATAGCGCTCGCCGATCTTGAGCGAAAACGTCAGCGGCCCATAGTTCACACTCACGCTGTCGTGATTGGCCGTCCATTGCCGCGTGGAAATTTCCATCGGCAGCGCCAGCGTCACCACGTCGCGGTTTTTCCATTTGCGTTCGAGGCGAACATATTGGCCCGCCGCGATTTCAGCTTTGACGGATTTGCCGTTGATCGCAATGCCGGCGGATTGGCACCACGCGGGAATGCGCAGGTAGAGCGGAAATTTCACCGCGCCGTCCGTGTGCAGCGTGAATTTGATTTTTTCTTCAAACGGATAATGCGTCGCTTCCTCGATGCGCACCTGCGCGCCATTGCCGACTTGCGCGGTCATTTCATTTGCGGAATAAATCGCCGCGCACAGGCCGTTGTCCGGCGTCGCGAGCCAGAGATGTTTCGTGAAATACGGCCAGCCCATCGAGTGATTATGCTGGCAGCAGCGCGAGCTGAACGGATTCATCATCAGGAACGGCCCGCTGTTTTGCAGGCCGGGCGCGTGATTTTTGGAATCGCTCACCACCATGTTCGGCGCGGTGAGGTAACGCAACGCACGCAGATCCGGCGTGAGCGCGGCGGGATAAGTATTGAACGCCACCTCCTCGCATTGGTCGGCCCAAAACGGATCGCCGCTGATTTGCATCAGCAATTCGTCCGACAACATCTGTTCCACCATGCCACACGTTTCGACGCCCTGGTGCGGATCGGTGTAGCCGGGCCGGCAATTTTCATCGCCGCCAAACATGCCGCCGGGAACCTGGCCGTAGCGTTGGCGCACTTCATTGAAGTCGGCATATGTCGCGAGCAATTCCGCTTCGTCGTGCGTCTGCAAAAAATGTTCCGCCGGTTCGCGAAAACATTCGGCGATATTGACGTTGTGCCAATTCGGCAAATTGTCCTTCAATTCCCAGTTCGCGGTGCAGCGATGGATTTTATCCGCAAGCTTCAGCAGTTCCGCGTCGCCGGTGCGATTGTAGAGCCAATAGACGCTGTAAAGATTGTCGCCGCCGCGCATTTTCTGCCAATAGTGCGTCAGGAATTTTTCATCCGGCACGCCGAGCTGATAATGAAAATATTTCGTCATCAAATCGAGCACGCGCTGGTCGTGCGTGTTTTCAAAATAAGTTTGCAGACAGAACAGCATGAGCATGTTCGCCCAGTAATCGCGCGAACCGTCGTCGTCAAACCGCTGGTCCGGCCCGAAATCGCCATCCGGCCGCTGGCTGTTGATCGCGCCTTCGATCCAGATTTTGCTTTCCGTGATGATTTTCGGATCGTTCAAAACGTAGCCGAGCTGGATGTAACCCTTGAGCCAGTAAGGCAGTTCTTCCCAGCCGTATTTGCCCTTGCCGTCCTTGCTCAACCACGCGTTGCCGTCCTTTTGCAGCCACACGCTGATCTCGCCGAGATTGCCGCACAGGCCGTCGCGCTGGCGCTTGAGAATTTCCAGCAACCAGCCGCGCGGCTGCACCGCGCCCGAAGGCAGCGCGATGAACCGCGCCGGTTCCAGCGGCAGGCGATTGCCGAGATAAAAAGTATTCGTCGCGGCAATTTCCAGGCGATCAATCACGGTCACATTGTCCGCGCTGAAGGCGGAAAACGACGCGAACACCGTCGCGGCGATGAAGGTTCTGGTCAAGTTCATGTTTTAGCAGCAGAGATTTTGAGCATGTTAAATGGCGAGCAACAAAAGCCAAACAAGTATCACGCTGCGGCTTGTGGCATAAACTGGCCACGGCCAACGTCACGGCTGGCCAAGGATGCGGGCGAACTGGAAGCTGCGGGACGGAAATTATTTTGCCGGCGCGGCCGCTTTCGCCGTGCGCGGGATCACGATGCCGACATCAATGAACTGACCGCCGGTGGTCTGGTGGCAGTGGACGGCCATGCGGTTCACGCCCGGCTTGAGCGTGTCGGCGGCGTCGGTGTTCATGTTTATCTCATAATAGTGCGTGCTGAAACCGGCCACTTTTGCGGCCAGAACGCCGTTGAAATAGATCTCCGCGTCTTCGTCGTGATGCAACTGGATTTGCGCATCGCGCAAGTCTTCCGCGCCGAGCGTGAACTCCCGCCGCAACCAGATGTCAGCCGTGTCCCAAGTGGTTCCCACGATGGCGCCGGGAGTCAAGCCTTCCGTGCCGAAACCGCCGACACCTTTCTTCCAAGCCGCATCGTTGAAATCGGGAAACTGCCACTGCCCGCCCGGATCGTTGAGCGTGTATTTCCAACTGACCCGGCCATACATCGCGTCGGGCACGATCACTCGCAACGATTTTTCCGCATTTTCGCTGTGGTTGGCGGCTTGCACGACGGCGGGATCGAGTTTGGAAACGGCCCGGTCATAAGTCATCAGGCCATTGCATTCGGTTTCCACGTCGGTGGTCTGCGTGTAAATTGCGGCGCTTAGTCCGAACGAATCACGCAAGACATGAACCCGATCCAATAACTTGCAATAGCGTGCGGTGAGCGTGGCCGTGTTGGTCATGGGCAAGTAACCCCAGAATTGTTTGGACCACTTATGGCCCTCCAAGCCCAGGCCCAGCCCGCCGAATTCGCCCAGCACGGCGGCGCGGTCCATTTCGGTCTGGGGACATTCGGGTCCGGGATAACTATGCACGTCAATGAGGTCGCCCACCCGCTTGTCCGTCCAGCCGCTGGCGTTGTCCACGAGCCGCGACGTGTCCAATGACTTAAGCCAAGGCACCAATCGTTCGGTGTCATATTGGCCCCAACCTTCGTTGAAAAGCACCCAGACGATGATTGAGGGATGATTGAAACGTCCTTCCACCATTCTTTGCAGTTCAACTTCAAACTGCGTGCGGCTGTCCGGCGTGGTGTTGTTGCCGCTGGGCATGTCCTGCCAGACGAGCAGACCCAGTTTGTCGCACCAGTAATACCAGCGGTCCGGCTCGACTTTCACATGCTTGCGCGCCAGGTTGAAACCGGAGCGCTTGAGAAATTCGATGTCGAAACGCAGCGCGTCATCCGTGGGTGCGGTGTAAATTCCATCCGGCCAGTAGCCTTGATCCAGCGTGCCCACTTGAAATGTGAAATGGTCGTTGAGCATCAGGCGCATGACGCCGGCGTCATCCTTGTGCAAGGCGATTTTGCGCATCCCGAAATAACTGGCGACCGAATCCACGACGCGCTCGCCGTCTTTTAGCGTGATCCGCAGGTCATAGAGAAACGGATCCTCCGGCGACCACAAGTGCATCGCGGCAATCGGCAGGCTCAATTCCTTATTGGCCGGCCCGGTCACACTCCCAATTTCCTGACCGGCGGCCAAGGCATGCACTTCCACCTGCAAGGATTCGGCGAGGCTGCCGGTGGCGACGCGCACGCGCAACAAATGGGCATCCACGTCCGGCGTGAGCCGCAAATCATCAATGCAAATTTTCGGCACCGGCTCCAGCCAGACCGTTTGCCAAATGCCGGAATTGGGCGAGTAAAAAATTCCTTCCGGCTTGCGCGATTGTTTGCCGCGCGGCTGGTCGCCCTCCGTCGGATCAAAAACGGCCACGCGAATTTTCTCTTCACCCGACCATTTCAAGCTGTCGGTGATGTCGAAACTGAACGCATCGTAACCGCCGCGATGCTGGCCGACTTCATGGCCGTTGATGAAAACGTGCGCGTGCCAGTCCACCGCGCCAAAATGCAGCCGCACGCGTTTGCCCGCCCATGCCGCCGGCACCTGAAAATGCCGCTGATACCAAAGCGTGCTGTTTTCATCCAGCCGCCGCATCACGCCGGACAAGGCGGATTCGATGGGAAACGGCACCAGAATCTGGCCCGCAAAACTCGTCACTTCGTTTGACGCCAGCGGCGTGACGGCATAATTCCAAAGTCCGTTCAGATTCAGCCAATCCGGTCGCACCAATTGCGGACGGGGATATTCGGGATGCGCATTGGTCGGATTGACTTCCGCCGCCCAGCGGGTCAGCAACGGTCCGGGTGCCAGATGCCACGGTGCGGTAATTTCTCCGGCCGACAAACGGCAGGCCAGCAGCAGCCAGCCGACCAGAAAACCAACCAAACTCTGTTTCAAAACTCGCATCACCGGGAGCAAAAATTATTTCCGGAGATATTTGGCCACCGCTTCGGTGCGCGAGCAGACGTGCAGTTTTTCATAAATGCGGCGGATGTAATTGCGCACGGTGTGAATGCTCACGCCAAGCTTGTCCGCGATTTGTTTGTAAGCCTGGCCTTCAGCGAGGCCGTCCAGCACCTCGCGTTCGCGCGGCGACAAAGCGATCGTTTCGTCGCCCGGCGCGGCCTGCACGGGCTGCAACGACAGCACCACTTTGCGCGCGATGGGCGCGGACATCGGCGAGCCGCCTTCGTGGACTTCGCGGATGGCTTCGAGCAATTTGGCCGGTGCCAGCCGCTTCAAAAGATAGCCGCTCGCGCCTGCCGCCAGCGCCGCAAAAATTTTTTCCGTGTCTTCAAAAACCGTGAGCATGACGATCTGGGTCGCCGGCATTTTTGGTTTCAGCAGCCGGACACATTCGATGCCGTTCATGCCGCCCATGTTGATGTCCATGAGGACTACGTCCGGCTTTTCTTTGGGCAGATTTTCCAGCGCCTCCTCCGCGCTGCTATGCACGCCGAGACAGCGGAAGCCTTTCGCCGAATCCACAAAACCGGCGATGTTTTCGCGCAGGTCCACTTCGTCGTCCACGATGGAAACTTTAATTGTCTTGGTCATACGTCACTTGCGTTTGTTGTGATTGCGCGTGGCGGCGAGCGGCACGGTCAAAGTGACTGTGGTGCCCTGCCCCGGCTGGCTGCGGATGCGGCATTTGCCGCCCACGTCCGCCAGCCGCTGCTGCAAATTATGCATCCCGTTGCCGACCCGTTTTTCCGGCACCGCCGCCGGATCGTGCTTCGCGGAAGTTACCGCTTCAACATCAAAACCGCACCCATTATCTTCCACGTTGATTTCAAACTGGCCGGGCTGCGCCTGCATGTCCACGCGGATGCGCGAGGCGCGGCCATGCTTGAGCGCATTGTTCAAAGACTCTTCAAACGCGAGAAACAGATTATGGCGCGCTTCGGAAGTCAGCGGATGATGCGGCAAGCCCTGGGGAATGTGCAGTTCGCATTCCACCGCCGTGTTCTGCAAATATTCCGTCGCGTAATGGCCGAGGTAAGCCGCCAGATGTTCGAGCGTGTCGTTGTGCGGATTGACGGCCCAGACAATTTCGTCCAGTGATTGCAGCAAATCGCGCGAGGTATTGGCGATGGAATTCAATTTGCGCGCCACCGGCTCCTGGCCCAGCAGCTCGCCCTTCGCGCGTTCGCTCATGAACGAAATTTTCGTCAGCTTGGAGCCGATTTCATCGTGCATGTCCTGCGCGATTCTCATGCGTTCGCGCTCCATCGCCTGCTGCTGCGCCAGCACCGCCAGCCGGAGGCGCAACCGGCGGTTCGAAACCAGCCGCGCGGTGCCGGCCACCAGAATCACCGCCGCCAAAACATAAATCGTCAGCGCCCATTCCGTGCGCCACAGCGGCGTGGGAATCAAAAAACTGAACGCGGCCCCGTTCGCGTTCCAGACGCCGCCGCTCCCGGCCTGGACCCGAAACGTGTAATTGCCGTCCAGCAGCCGGCCGTAATGCACGCTGCGTTCGGTGCCGCCATCCACCCAATCCGGATCCGAACCGTCCAGCCGATGGCGAAACCGGATTTTTTCCGGGTCGGAAAAATTCAGCGCGGTGAATTGAATGTCCAGCGAGCGCAAGTCCGACGCCAGCCGCACCGGTTCAGCCACGCGGTTGGTCGCAGCCCCGGAGGTTTTCGCCGGCGGACGCGGCAGGGCCACGCCGTTGACCATGACGTTTTCAATCAGCACCGGCAGCGGCGTCAAGTCCGCCACGGGCCGCTGCGGGTCGAGCGTCACCACGCCGCCGGCCATGCCGAACCAGAGCTTGCCGTCCGCTGATTTCATCGCGCCCGGCCAGCCATAGGCGGTGGCCGCGCCGGGACCGG
This sequence comes from uncultured Verrucomicrobia subdivision 3 bacterium, assembly GCA_903944085.1. GTDB lineage: Bacteria > Verrucomicrobiota > Verrucomicrobiia > Limisphaerales > UBA11358 > UBA11358. The sequence goes on along the minus strand of CAJAQO010000064.1, from coordinate 2,136 downwards.
CGTCCGCTTCTTCATACACCGGCTGGCAGCGCAGCGGTGCCTGCCCGGCGAGCGCGGCGCGGAGGTCGGCGGCCGGCGCGTGATAAATCGCCTTGCCGGTGCCGAGCCACAAATCGCCGTCGTCGTTGGACAGGATGCCCAGGATGGCCGCGTCGCCCGCGCCCAGGTTCAAGTCCCAGTTCAAATATCGGCCGGTCAAGATGCAGGCGAGTTGGCCGCCCGCCGTGCCGAGCCAGATGCGCCCGGCGGAATCCTGATGCAGCGCGCGAATGGCTTTGCCGCCCAGCACCGCCGGTTCAATGATGAGCTTGAACTTGCCCGCTTCGCCACGCACCACGCCGCCATCGCCATAGCCCAGCCAGAGCACGCCGTGCGGCGCCGGCAAAATGGCGGTGATGGGTCGGGCGGGCAGCCCGGCGCGGGAGCCGAAACGAGTCACCACGCCCGCCGCGAGGCGCGTTAATCCGCCCGAAAATGTTCCCACCCAGACGCTGTTCGTCTCATCCACGGCCACGGATAAAACCAGGTTGTCCGCCAAGCCGTTCGCGGTGTCAAAATGGACCGCCCGCTGGTTGGCCACGCAATAGACGCCCGCGCCGGGCGTGCCCACCCACAAGCTGCCATCCGGCGCGATGGCCACGGAAGAAATTAAATTCTGCAAATCCACCGCCGCTTCGCCTGCAAAGCGTTCGAAGCGTTCCGCCGTGCCCGCATACAGGCCGCCGCGATCCAGGCCAATCCACGCCCGGCCCTGCGCATTCAGCGCCAGGCACACGGCTGCGCGGTTGGGCAGGCCGACGCTCGCGTCGAGCACGCGCACATTGCGCGGCTGCAAGCGGACCAGTCCGCCGCCGTAAGTGCCGAGCCAGAGGTTGCCCTCGCGATCTTCACACAACGCGCGCACGTCGCTCGTCAGGCCGCCGTTCCGCAGGGAAATCGGCGAGAATTTGTCATCCGCGAAGCAGTATAAGCCTTTGCCGCTGGTGCCGATCCATAATTCGCCGTGCCGGCCTTCGCACAAGCTCCAGATGCGCAACGATGAGATATTATCGCCGCTGCCGAAATGGTTCAGGTGTTTGCCTTCGGTGAGATTGACCAGATAAGTGTCGCCGAAAGCCCATAAGTTGCCGGTGCGGTCTTCATAGACGCCGAGCGATTCGGGATTTCTGCCCGGACTGTCGGTTTGGAAGGCATAGGCGGAGATTTGTCCGTTCGTGAACAGGCACATGCCGCCGTGCGTGGTGATCCAGACCGTGCCGGAACGCGCGACGTGAACATTGGAAACGAAGTCGCTCGGCAACCCTTCCTTGGACGTGAAGCGCAGCATCCGGTCTTTTTCCAGCAGGTTCAAGCCCGACGGCGTGCCCAGCCACAAATTGCCCGCGCCATCCTCCGCAATGCTGTTGATCGTGGCGTCCAGTTGATTCGTCTGCGCGCGGTAGGGTGTGATCACGCCGTCGGCGAAACCGAACAAGCCATCGCCCTGCGTGCCAATCCATAAGCGCCCGGCGGCATCCTCGCAGAGCGCCGTCACCCGCAGCGCCTCATTGGTCTTTTCAGAAACGGGCAGGAACGGCACAAACCTGACGCCATCGAAGCGCGCCAACCCGCCCGACGTGCCCACCCACAAGTAGCCGTCGCGCGTTTGCAACACCGCCGTGACCGAGTTGTCCGGCAAGCCCTGCTGTTTGCTCCAGACACGCACGGCCAAATCCTGCGGCAACGATCCCGGCCCGTCGCCCCACGCCAGCAGCGGCCAGCCGGCCAGCAGCAGGAGGAGAAGGCGACAACGCTTGAAAAACTTTTTTTCCACGTTCAACGGCAGAATATATCCCAAATCGCAGGCAGGGAAAGCCTTTGCTGCGCCCGGCAGCCTCCCGATGTGGCGGGCGCGGACAGGTCCGCGCTTTGGAACTGGGAGACATGTCTCCCAGTGGGAAAGCGGCGACCGGTCGCCGCACTCCACCGCCCGCCGTGCGCGAGCGGACGGCCTTCAATATTCCGCATCCAGCTTCAGCACGCAATGCCCCAGGTCCAGCCGCGTGCCGTCCGCCTCCGGCTTGAGGTTCGGCGACAGTTTATAGAGCCGGCCGTAACCCACCGTCACCAGCCCCGCCTTCCGCAGCACCGCCATGT
>CAJAQO010000063.1 GCA_903944085.1 uncultured Verrucomicrobia subdivision 3 bacterium | reverse complement strand
GAAATCGGCGACATGACGCCGCCCACGCAGACGAAAATTCTCCGCATCCTGCAAAGCGGCACGTTCGAGCGCGTCGGCGGCAACTCGGCGATCCAGGTGGACGTGCGCGTGATCGCCGCGACGAACAAGCCGCTCGAAGCCGCCGTCGCCGCGCGGCAGTTCCGCGAAGATTTATTTTACCGGCTGAACGTCGTGCGAATTCAGATTCCGCCGCTGCGCGACCGGCGCGAGGACATTCCGCTGCTGGTGAATTATTTTCTCAGAAAATTTGCGCGCGAAAACCAGCGCGCGCCGAAATCCATCGCCGCCAGCGTCATCAAGACGCTCGAAAAGTATCATTGGCCCGGCAACGTGCGCGAACTGGAAAACGCCATCCGCCGCGCGCACGTCATGGCCAAGAGCGACGCGATTTTGCTCGGCGACCTGCCGCCGGAAATTTCCGGCGCGGTCGGCGGCGCTTCCGTGGTGCCGACCGCGACGACCGCCGGCGAAGCCGCGAGCACCGACGCCGCCGCGCTCGCGCGGCAACTTTTTCAGTGGGCCAAGCGCGATCCAAAATTAAAAATTATTCCCGCTGTCGAGCGCGAGCTTGTCATTCAGGCGCTCAAGGAAACGAACGACAACCAGGTTCACGCGGCCAAAATGCTCGGCATCACGCGCGCCACGCTGCGCAAACGCATTGAAAAATTCGGCATCCAACGCGAGTTGAACGTGAAGTGACCGGCGGTCGCCCAGCCGTCATGCCGCCGGCTCGGCAATCAAATCGTAGTCCGTGTGGCCGATAATTTTGACGCGCGCAAATTCGCCCACCGGCAGCCGGCCGCGAATGTAAACCCGTCCGTCAATGTCCGGCGCATCCGCTTCGCCGCGGCCGACCAGATAATTTTGAGTTTTAAGTTTTAAGTTTTTAATTTCCGGCTCGCGCATCAAGCCGTGCTCCCATGAGCTGATGCTGGCGGACTGCAACTGCTTTTCATCCGCCTCGCCTTCGACCAGGACTTTGATCTCGCGGCCCACAAAACTTTCCGCGACCGCCACGGCAACCTTGTGCTGGGCAGCCATCGCCAGCTCGCGGCGCTTTTGCTTCACTTTGGCGGCGACCTGGCCAGCCATTGCGCCGGCGCGTGTGCCGTCTTCTTTGGAATAGGCAAACACGCCCAACCGCTCAAATTTTGTCTCGCGGATGAAATCCAGCAAAGTCTGGAAGCTCGCCTCGGTTTCGCCCGGAAAGCCGACGATGAACGTCGTGCGCAGCGCGATGCCGGGCACGCCGGCGCGGATTTTTTTGATGAGCTCCACGATGTATTGCTGCGAGGTTTCGCGGCGCATCCGTTCGAGCATGTTTTCGTGGATGTGCTGCAGCGGCATGTCCACATAGCGCGCGACTTTTTTGCAGCCGGCGATGGTCGAGATGAGCTCATCCGTCCAATGCGCCGGGTGCGTGTAAAGCAGGCGGATCCAAAAATCGCCCTTGAGCGCATTCAGTTCGCGCAGCAGTGTGCAAATGGTCGTGGCATCGGCGGCCAACGATTTCGCCGCTGCCGAAAATTTTGCCGGCGACGAAATCGCGCGGCTGTGATTCGCGCGCAAATCCAAGCCGTAATAAGTCGAGTCCTGCGAAATCAAATTAATTTCCTTCACGCCGTCGGCAATGAGCGCCTTGGCCTCGGCGACGATGTCCTTTTGCGTGCGGCTGCGGTGCGAGCCGCGCATCCGGGGAATGATGCAGAAACTGCACGGATGGTTGCAGCCCTCGGCGATTTTTAAATACGCAAAATGTTTCGGCGTCAGGCGAAAGCGCGGCGTCGCGAAATCGGGAATGAAAATCGGGCGCGCGGTCACGTCCAAAATTGCGGATGGCGGATGGCGGATGGCGGCTTGTGGGCCCACGACGGTTTTGGTTTTGCCAAATTTTTCCGAGCCGCGCAGGGATTCCGCTTGTTCGTATTCCGAAAGGTCGCGGGCTTTCTCCAACTCATTCAGCCGCTGTTTGAGGTTTCCGCTTTCCGCTTTCCGCTTTCCGCTTTGGATTTTTTCCGCGCGACTGGCCACCGCCCGGCTGACGATGTCGCCGACTTGCGCGACTTGGTCAATGCCCATGAACGCGTCCACTTCCGGCATCAGCTTGGGCAGTTCATCGCGGAAGCGCTGCGGCAGGCAGCCGGAGACGATCACCGCCTGGCCGCGCTGGTTGGCGTCGCGCAATTCCACCGATTCGAGAATGGTATCCACGCTTTCTTCCTGCGCGGAATCAATGAACGAACAGGTGTTGACGATGACCGCATCGGCGCTCGCGGCGTCATTGGTGATTTCAACGCCGCCTTTGAGCAGCGAGCCGAGCATGATCTCGGCGTCCACGAGATTTTTGGCGCAGCCGAGCGAAATGAGACCGACGCGCAGCGGCGCGGCACTGGAATTTTTCTTCGTCACAGAAGAATCAGCTTACGCGAAGTGGGGTTGCCGGTCGAAAATTATTTCACGGCAGCACTGGGGCGGCGGCGTTGGTCGGGACGGCATTCGTGGCAACGGGTTCCACGGCATTCGTCGCGGGGTTCGCCGGCGCGGCCGTTTCCGCCGGCAGGCCGAGCTGGGTGCGCAGCACGGCGCGGGCGGTATATGGCAGGCCGCTTTTCGGGTCAATCAACTGGCGGACCACGGCGGCGTTGAGCGTTTCGTAGGGCGGCAGCGGAATGCGCTTGTCGCCATTGGATCCAGCGGTTTTGGCGACGTAGCGCTGATAGACGCGGTTGGCGAGCCGCTTCAGATTTTCGTAACGGTCGTCCTCGCCGGCGGCGAGCGCCAGATAAGCGCGGGCCACCAGGCCTTGAATGGCGGCGGTCACGCGTTCCTGCGAGGTTTCGCCAATGTCAATCTGCACCACGGCCACCGCGTATTCATCCAGCGTCAGGCTTTTGGGCAGCGAGTTCGGGTCGGTCTCGACAATCGGCTTGTCAGGATATTTGTCGCCAAGAAATTTAAACCATTTCGCCGCCTCGCCCAGGCGGTTGGCCTCGTAAAGAAAATAGACGGCATCGCGCAGAAAATTCCGGTGCGCCTTGAGAATGCCGTCCCGCTGGCCGGGATCGGTTTCGTCCTCGTATAAATCCAGATACGCCTTGTTGACCTGCGGGACAAGGTCCAGGTTTGGCCCCAGCGAATAGCTCTGGTTAAACGGATCGGGCACGACGCGCCCGTGATGAAACGCCTGCAACAGCGACTGGTAAATGATCCGCCGCACCGTGATCAAGTCGTCGGCCTTGACCTTGGCCGGATTTTTCGCCGCCACATCCAGGCCCATCGCGCCCCAGTAAATTGCGTGGGCCTCCGGCAGCCGCCAGTCGAACGGCCCGTATTTCTCATCCACCGCCTTGGCAAACGCCGGGCTGAGCTTGTATTGGTTCGTGAACGCCTGCAATTGTTTGATTTCCTCGGCGGTTTGCGGCTGGAGCAGCCGGTCGAAATTCGTGCCATTCGGGCCGAAGAAATTTCTCATCTCGGACGCCCACTGGCTTTTGTAATACATGTTCGCGTCGTCGAGGTTCTGCCCCATCTTGTGCTGGAAAAACCAGCCCAGCTCGCGATAAATCAGGATGCTGTTGGGATTGTAGCGCAAGCCGTCGTCGCGCAGCAGTTCGATGCCGCGCTCGACCCAGCGCCAGCGGTCGGGGAAATCCTTGAACTTCACGGAAATGTTGTAGGCCATGTTCCACGCTTGAAACAGCCAGACCTGCGTGAACGTCGGTTCCAGCTTGGTGATCCAGTCGGCGAGCTGCGCGGCCTCGAAAAATTTGTCGTCCTGCTGCAAATCGTTCGCGCGGATCCAGAGCAGATTTGAAATCAAACCGCGAAAACCGCCGAGCGCCACCGTGGTGAACGCCAGCACGGGCGGCGCATTGTCCAGCACCGCCATGTGCGTCAGGCCGAGCGCGTCGCGGTCGCGGTTCAGCGATTTCTGCATCTGGCCGGAGCCGAAGACCAGCGCGGCGGCGAGCAGCAGCAGCAGAATTTTTTTGACGCGCGCGTTCACGAAGTTGGGTTGCAGGTTGCAAATTGCAGGTTGCAGGTTGAAAAAAGCTCCCGCCCGGCTGCATCAACTTGCAACCTGCTACCTGCAACTTGTAACATTTTTCTCATTGCGTGCCTTGCGCCGTCGCCAGTTCGCGCCGGTTGAAACAGACGATTCCCGCCACCGCGAAAAAACCGCCGAGCAGCAGGACGATTTGCGCAAAGGCCAGGCCCAGCTCGCTCCAGGTGATGCTGCGTCCGCTGCTCAACGCGTCAATCGGCGAATAGCTTTTCGCCAGGTTCACCACCGCCAGCACACCCTTGAACGCCGGGATCAGCGCGAAATCCATGACCGAATGACCCGCCACGCCCTTCTCTTCGTTGCCGGCGGCCACCGTGCCGGAATCCACCGACTCCGCCAGCGTGCCGCTGGAGAACACCACCAGCATCATCGCCAGCGCAAAAAACGTTGCCACCGGAAACGAAAGTTGGCTCGCCGCCGCCAGCCCCAGCGCCGCGAGCAGTGCCATCCAGCAGAAAATGATCGCCAAGCCGCGCGCAAAGTTCAGCGCAAAGCCGCCTTCGGGATACAAAACCTCCATCCCTTCATCCAGCGGGAAGAGCAGCGCGGTCTCGTTCGGATTTAAGAAAGTGATGGTCAGCAGCCCGTTTGCGTCAAACAAATCCGGCGGAATCGTAAACTCATGGAAGGTGTCCGGCGCGAGGCTCATCGGGGCCAGCCGCGCCACGTGTGCCGATTCCGGCGCGCCCACCTGCCACAGCGCCACAAAAGTTCCTCCCCCACTTTGCTGCGCCGAGTTGAATTTCACGCGGAGCTGGAGCGGCTGGCCGTGCAGATGATTTTTTGCAAAGCCCAGATTAATCTGCCAGGTGCGCTGATAGCCCGGCGGCACCAGCTGCGAATCTGCCTTCACACTCTCGCGAATCTGGCGGCGCACCTCCGGCACATCCACTTTTTCCACCGGACTACTTTTCAGTCGCCCCTGCAAAATCCGTTCCGTCTCCGCGTCAATCATCGCGGTGTTGTCCGGCTCCTTCGCCGAGCCGCGCGCCACCAAAATCTGCTCGCGCAAAATTTTCTGCTCCGCTGCCGGCAGTTTGCCCGCGCGCCATTGCAGCAATCCAAAAACACAGCCGCCCGCCAGCGCCAGCAGCACCGCGTTCAGCGACACGATGCCCAGCCATTTGCCGAGCCAGATTTGCCAGCGCGCAATCGGCTTCGTGGCGACGACTTGAATCTGGCATTCCTCGATGTCGCGCGCCAGCGTGCCGCAGGAAAGCCAGAGCGTCGAAAGCCCAAGCAGCGCCGTGATCGCGCTCAACGTGTAGGTCAAAATGATCTGCGTGAAGCCCGCCGCCGTGCCGTCATCTTTGATCACCAGCGGCAAACCCACGACCGCCAGAATCAGCAGCGCCGCGATGACGAGGAACAGCTTGAACCGCAGCGCGGCCTTCCACGTCAACCAGGCAATGGCGATAATTCGTTGCATCAGGAAATCGGCTTCGTCGAATTATTTTTTCCCGCCGAGCAGCGACGACAATTTTGCATTCGCCTTGGATAAATCTGCCGGCGTGGCTGGTTCAATTTTCGGCGCGGACTTGTCCGGCTGCGACGCGGCGGCGGCCGGCTGCGCGAGTGCGGCCAGCTTGCTGTCGTCCACTTTCGGTCCGGCAGATTGTGTCGCCGGTTTGGATTCAACCGCCGGCTGCGCCGCCTGCGGCAGTGACAACTTTTCCAAAACTTTTTCCGATGCCGGCTTGGCTTCCATGCCGCCGCGCAAATACTCGGCCACCCGCGCGCCAGATTGCGCGCCGCTGGTTTCGTTCGCCGCCCGCGCCTTGTTCACCACGTCGAGAAAATAGCTTTCCAGATTTTGCGTCGGATTGTCCACGCGCACTTCGCCGGTTGAAATATCCTGGCGGATCGTTGCCAGAACTTTTTCCAACGTTTCGCGCGGCAGCACCGGCGTCGTGATGCGCAGCGTGTCCGGCGTCGCCAGCAAATCTTTCAGCGTGCCGGCGGCCTGGATTTTGCCGCCGTAATAAATCACCACGCGGTCGCAAACATCTTCCACATCCGACAGCAGATGGCTGCTCAAGATCACCGTCTTGCCGCGCCGCGCCAGCGCGATGATTAAATCCTTCACCTCGCGGCAGCCAATCGGATCCAAGCCGGCGGTCGGCTCGTCGAGAATCACCAAATCAGGATCATTGATGAGCGCCTGCGCGAGGCCGATGCGGCGCTGCATGCCTTTGGAAAATTCGCCAACGGCGCGCGTCTGCGTTTTGCCGAGGCCGACCATTTCGAGCAACTGCTCCGCGCGATTATCGCGGTCAGCTTTGTTGAGATGGAAAAGGTTTCCAAAAAAATCCAGCGTCTCGCGCGAATTGAGGTAGCGATACAAATACGATTCCTCCGGTAGATAACCGATGCGCGCTTTCGTCTGCACATGGCGCGGCGAATGGCCGAAAACTTCGATGTGTCCTTTCGTCGGATTCAGCAAACCCAGCAGCAGCTTGACCGTCGTGGATTTGCCGGAACCATTCGGTCCGAGCAGGCCGAAAACTTCGCCCTTGCGGACTTCAAAATCCACGTTGTCCACCGCGCGCGCCTTCGGACGATTCCAAAAATCTTTGAATACCTTCGTCAGCCCGCGAACCGAGACGACTACTTCACCATTGGATGTTTGAGCGGCGGACATAATTTTTGAAAAATTACGCCAGCTTCGGCGTCAGTTCGCCAGCCGGCTTCGAATGTGATCCGTGGTCGTGTTTGTCGGCGATGGCTTCCGGATGAAAATGCTCCAGTTCCTCACCTTTGCGCACGAGGCGGGCGCTGTTGAAAATCACGATCAACGAACCGACGTTGTGCAGCAGCGCCGCGACAATCGGGCCGATGTAACCGAACGCCGTTGCCGCCAAGCCCACGATGATGAAGACCACGCCAAACGCAAAATTCTGGTTGATGACGGCGCGCGTGCTGCGTGAAAGTTTCACGAGGAACGGCAGGCGGCGCAGGTCGTTGTTCATCAGCGCAATCGTCGCGCTGTGGATGGCCACTTCGCTGCCGGCTGCGCCCATCGCGATGCCGATGTCGCCCGCCGCGAGCGCGGGCGCGTCGTTCACGCCGTCGCCGATCACCGCGACTTTGTAGCCTTTCGCTTTCACGGCGCGGACAAATTCCACTTTGTTCTGCGGCAGGCAATCGCCCTTCGCTTCTTCACAACCAATCTCGGCGGCGACGCGCGTAGCGACCACTTGCCGGTCGCCGGAAATCATCGCGATGCGGCGGACGCCGGCTTCCTTCAATTCCGCCAAAGCTTCCTTCGCCTCGGCGCGCGTCTGATCCTGCATGCCGACCCAGCCGACGCACTTGCCGTTTTGCGCGACGAAAATCAAGCTCCAGCCTTCCGTCTCATTCAAGTCCACGGATTTTTCAAAGCTGGCATCAATGCCGTTGTCCTTAAGCCATTGCGCGCGGCCAACCAGAATTTTTGCACCGTTGATTTGCGCCTTCACGCCGCGACCGGCGGTTTCGGCAAAATCCTTCGGCTCGGCGAGCGGCACTCCGGCTTCACCCGCAAGCGTCGTGAGCGCTTTGGCGGTCGGATGGTTGCTGTATTTTTCAGCGGACGCGGCGAGCAGCAAAAGTTCAGCGGGCTTCGTGTCGCCAATCGGCGCGAGCCGGCTGACGGCGAGTTGGCCGGTAGTCAGCGTGCCGGTTTTGTCGAAGACGAAGGCGTTGATTTTCGCAGCCAATTCGATGTCAGCGACGTTCTTGATCAAAATTCCCAGACGCGCGGCGGCGGATAGTGCCGCGACCATCGCGGTCGGCGTCGCCAGAATGAACGCGCACGGGCAGGAGACGACGAACACCGCAATGACGCGGTTCAAATCGTGCGTGAACGCCCAGACCAGCGCGCCGATGACCAGCACCAGCGGCGTGTAAAAGCCCATGTATTGATCCACAATTTTCTGGATCGGCAACTTGGTTTTTTCCGCCGCGATAATGAGTTCGCGCACGCGACCGAGCGTCGTGTCCGTGCCAGCGCGGCTGACTTTGATTTCCAAAACGCCCGTGAGATTCTGCGTGCCGGCGAAAACTTCATCGCCGGTATTTTTTTCAGCGGGCAAAGATTCGCCGGTGATGGTGGCCTGATTGAACGAGCCTTCGCCCTTCACGATGACGCCGTCCGCCGCGACATTGTCACCGGGGCGGATGCGGATAACATCGCCGACGGCGAGTTGGCTGGCAGCAATTTCTTCTTCGCTGCCATCCTTCAAAATGCGGCGCGCTTTAGTCGGCGTAAGTTTGATCAGCGATTCGATGGAGTCGCGTGCGCCTTGCGCCGTGCGGGTTTCGATGATTTCGCCGGTGAGCATGAAGAACGCGACGATGCCGGCGGTCTCGTAATTGCCGGACGCGAACGCGGCGAGCACGGCGATGGCGACAAGCTCGTTGATGCTCAAATTGCCGCGCCGCAAATCTTTCACCGCAGTGACGATGATGGGATAGCCAAGAATGATCGAGCCGATCATCGCGCTGGCGCTGGCCAGCGTGCTGCCGGCGTCGAACAGCCAGTCCACGATGAAGGCGTTGAGGACGAAGACGACGCCGAGGACGGCCTGCCAGAGATGCACGACGGAATGTTCGTGATCGTGGCCGCAGCCGCACTCCGGCCCGTGCTCGTGCTGACTTAAAAGTGACGTGACCTGCATAAAATTTACGATTTGCGATTGCCGATTTGCGATTTTACGGATTCGCCGCCGATTTCGGCTGCGGCGGTTCGCGGTTCAACTGTAGCCTAAGTTCGCGTGGCTTGCCATCGGCGCGCTGCGGCAAAAAGATTTTATCCTGCACGTTCGTCAGCATCTGCGGCATGGCCTTGGCGAGCGCGAGCTGCGCGTAAAGTTTCGGATTGCTCTGATATTGCGGCAGCAACTTGGTGAACACCTCCGCGTCCGACGCCACCGAGGAAACGAAATTGGTGCGCGCGGTCTCGGCGAGATTGGTGATGGACGTGGCCTGCGCGCCGGCCTGGCTCAAAATGCGGCTGGCTTCGCCGGTGGCGTCGTTGAGCAGTTTTTCGTAATTCTGGCGCGCGGTGGTGACCTGCGCAAACACGTCCTTCAACTGGCGCGGCGCGCGGCTTTCCACCTGCACCTGCAGCTTGTCCACCGCCACGCCGAGTTGCTCGCGTTCGGCGAGTTCGCTGACGCGCCGGCGGACGGCGTCCTCAAATCCGGCGCGGTCGCGGGTCAGAATGTCGTCCACGTTGAAGCGCGCGGCGGTGAGGATGAGGGCCTCGTTGGCGGCGTTCTGCAAGGCGTTGGAAACGCCGGCCAGATTGAACTGATGATTCGTGCCGCTGGCGAAATTGAAAATGGCGTCGCGCGGGTTGTCAATGGTGTAAGTCACCGTGGCGCGGCTGTGAATGATGTTTTGGTCGGCGGTGATGACGTAGCCGTCAATCTGCGGGTTCAGCGACGGGCCGGCGTTTTGGTCGGAGCCGGCGAGTTCCATTTCCGGCGTGGTGGCATACCAGCCGACGGTGGATTTGACCTGCTGATTTTCCGTGATGGGAATACGGACAACCTCGTCAATCGGATACGGGAACGACCAGTATAATTTCCCGGCGCTCAAAAGCATTTTCTGCGCTTCGCCCTGCGGCTTGCCGAAGCGAAGAATGACGGCCTTTTCCTGCGGTCCAACGGTGAAAAATCCGGCCGCGAAAATAATGACCACCAGCGCCGCCATCGCAATTTTGACGATGACGAAACTGCTGCGCAACGCCTCGGCCAGCGCCTGCGAACCGGCGTCCTGCGTTTCCGGCGGCTGCGGATGGTCGTGATGATGGTGGTCGCTCATGGCTCAATCACTTCGTTGACGAATTCGCCGGCAGATTTTGGAACAGGCTGAACGGCGACTGGCGCTCGTCAAAAATCAGCGTCGTTTTCTGGTTCGCCGAATTTTTCAAGGCGTCAAGCTGCAACTGAAAAATCGCCAGCTCCGGATTTTGCTGGAACACGCCCAGCGTCTTGGCGGCCTCGGCGTCGCCTTCGCCCTCAATGCGCGTGGCGGCGGACTGCGCGTTGGCAATCACGGCGGCGGCTTCGCGCTCGGCACCGGACTTGATCTTGGTCGCCTCGGCCTCGCCGTTGAACTGCGCGGCGCTGATGAGTTTCTGGCGCTCGGATTTCATGCGGTCGAACACCGCCTGCGTCACGCCTTCCGGCAGGCCGAGCTTTTTGATGCCGAGAAATTCGATGGTGATGCCGTAATTGTGCGCGGTGAGATCGTTTTGCACGCGCGACTTGATTTCATTTTCCATCGCCTCCAGCTTGAGTTGCGCCGGATCGGCGTTTACAAAGGCGGACAAAGTGTTGGAGCCGATCACCGCCGCCTTGGCGCTGCGGAGCATCTGTTCAAGCTGCTGCTGGGCCATGGCCACGGAACCGCCGGCGAACTTCGGGAAAAATTCCTTCGCGTCGGAAATCCGCCAGCCGACATAAACGCTCGTCAGCAGCATCGTGCCGTCCGGCGTGAGGTTTTCGCTGAACTTGTCCTCAAAAATCTGCGTGCGCTGGTCGAAACGATAAACCTGCTGGATCGGCCACGGCCATTTGAAATAAAGATTGGGCTGGTCAATGTTGGCGGCGGCCGGCTTGCCGAACGTTGTCAGCACGGCGACTTCCGACTGGCGCACCTGGAAGGTGAACAGCAGCAGCGCGAAAATCATCACCAGCACGGCGGCGATGATGACGGTAATCAGATTTTTTTTCATGGCGAATTGGTAATCGAAAGGTTCAGCAGGTCGTCGCGGATTTTGTCTTCGAGGTCGAAGATCACGACGTCCTGCGTGTTGGTGACGAGCAAGACATATTTGCGCGCGTTTTTGGTCGCGGCGGCGAAATTCTTCAAATAGAGCCGTTGGCGATACACTGCGGGCGCGGCCTCAAACGCCGGAATCTGGTTCGTGAACAACGCCGCCCGCGCAAACGCCGAGGAGACTTTCTGGATGCGATCCGCGTCGGCGACGTTCGTGAGCGTGAACGCCTGCGCGCCGGCCAGCGCGTTCGTGCGGATGGCGGCGGCCTCAGCATCAAGTATTTTGGCGAGTCGGGTTTGCTCCGCGCCGACGACTTTTTCGTAGGTGGCGGCAACTTCCTTGTCCGTCGGCGGATGAATGTCCTGCAAGCCGACGAAAATAATTTTCGCGCCGAGCGAACGCGCATTCACCGAACTTTGAAGCCTTTCGCGCAACGCGTCCGCCGCCTGCAACCGGCCCTGCGACAGCACATCGTTCAAATCCACGCCGGCGAGATAATGAATGACTTCGCGCGTCGCCAAATCCTTCAACAGCGCGTCCGGCTCGCTGTTTTTATAAACCCAGTCCATGACATTGGTGATCTGAAACTGGATCGGAATGCTGACGGTGATCAGGCCGACGGCCTGCGCCTTGGAATTGTCATTGCTCGTGGTTTGCGACGTGACCAGCGCGCGGTTGGCAACGATGAAATTTTCCTCCTTCGCGTGGGGAACGGTCCAGAGCACCGTGTTCGCCGCCTCGCTTTGCGCGTCCGGCGTGTAGCCGACGGCGAAGGATTGAATCTGCTCGGTGCGGAAGCGGTAAATTTTATCCGCCGGCCACGGCAGCTTGAAATGCGCGCCGGGTCCGAGCGTCGCCACCGGCCGGCCGAAATGTTCCAGCACCGCCTGTTCGCCCGCGTCCACAAACACAATCGTCGTGGACAAAATCAGCGCGGCAAATTGAATGAGCAGCAGGGCGGCGAGATTTTTTTGCGCCGCCTGAAAAAACCACGTTTCCGAAACCTTGAAGCCAAACTGGTAATCCAGCGTCTGCGCCGCCGTGGTGAACAAACTTTCCGGCTGCGCAAAAATGCCGACGACGCGGCTTTCGTAAAGCGGCCGGGCGATCTTGCCTTTGACGCGCGGCCGGTAAATTTCCAGCAGCAGCGTCAGCAGGCTTTCCACCGCCATCAAACCGAGCAGCACGCACAGGCCGCGCGCGACCCAGAAATCGGCGCGCGGAAATTTCGCCTCGACGCCCGCGATGCCGAGCGCCGTGAGCGCGCAAACATAAGCGCCCGCCAGCAGAAAACTCGCGCCCGGCCGGAGCAGCCGGTGATTTTCCAACCGCGCAATCGTCACGGAAAAACGGCCGATCAAAAACAGCAGCAGCGCGAAAATAGCGAAGAGCGACAGCGCCGCCGTGGCATTGGCTTCCTTGAGGCTGGCAACGTTTTTGCCGCTCCAGTTCCACAGCAGCCACGCGCCGCCGGCTTCGAGCAGCAAAATCAAAACCGCGAAGCCGGGCACAAAGTATTTCTCGAATTGCAGCCGCGCGTTCTGCGCCGGAAAGCTGCCGCCGTCCTTGCTTTCAAACAGCGACGCGCCCCGGCTGCGCGCGAGTTCGTCCAGCTCCAGTTTTTCCAGCCGCTCGTTTTCTTCGAGCCGCATCTGGAACCAGCTAATGAAAGCGATGAGCACGCCGAGGCCGAGAAAAACCGCCGCCGTCTGGCCCGCCAGCGAACCGGCGAAAACCGTGACGCCAAAGCCGGCGAGAAAAATCAGCAGCGCGACCGCGAGGTTCACCAGTCCGTTTTTTTGGATGTTGCGTTCCACAGGAATAAATAATGCAAAATTAAAAATTAAAAATTAAAAATGGGGAAACACAGCCCGCGCATGGCGGTGCCGCATTTTGCATTTTTAATTTTGAATTTTTCATTCAACTAAGTTCTCGTTCATCAAACAGCGCCACGCCCACGGCCAGCGCCGCGCCGGCATAGCCGACCGCGTAGCCGAGCGCCTTGCCGACGTAAGCCCATTGAAACGTGTTTTTCCCCGTTTCGAGCGCGTCGGCGAGCCAGAAAAGCTGCCAGTTTGGGACGATGCTGTAAAGCGTCGAAGCCCACCAACTGCCTTTGGCAGCCGGCAGGCCGAAGAAATAATCCGACATTAGCCCAACCAAAAAAACCGCCGAGCAGACCGCCAGCGTCGCGATCATATCCAGCCGCGTGGAGCACGCCAGCGCCACCGCCGCGAGAATCCAGAGCGCGAACAAAATCAAAATGCCCGCCGGAATGATCCGCCAATCCACCGTCGCCTGCTGGCCGAGGCTTTGCATTTGTTTGGTAAATTGAAAAATGATGAAGGTCGCCAGCGTGACCATCACGACCAGCGCGATGACCGCGTCGCTGACGAACGGCCGGCGCAGGAAAAAATTGCTGAACCCCGCCAGCGCGTAGGCCAGCAAAATGCCGCCGCCAAAAATACCGACGGCCATCACATTCGTCGAACCGTAGGCGTCGAACGCCATCCAGCTCGCGAGCATCACGCCGACCAGGTTGACGTAAGCCAATAAGGCCAGCGCCGCCGCCAGCCCGGCGAATTTCGCCAGCAGGAATTGCGCACGCCCGACCGGCTTGGACAGCACCGCCAGCGCCGTGCCGGTGCGGATTTCCCGCGCCAGCGAGGCCGACGCGCTCAACACGGCACCGAATAATCCGCTCAACAGCATCACCGCCAGCGCGCTGGTCTTGACGAGCTTCATTTCGTCGCCGAACGCGAAGTAATACGGCACGGCGAGAAAAATCTCGAACAGCACGGAACCCGTCATCAGCAGCAGAAAAATCGGCTGCCGGATGAGTTCCATGAACGCGTTGACCGCGATGTTTCTAAATTGACGCATGAACTTCCGAATAGCTTACAAACCGCGCGCCCGTTTGCAATCGGTTAATCCGCTTGGGCAACGAAATGGAGCGGAGAAATGGCGTGTGCGTTCAAAATGAATTCCCCCCGCGACGTGAATACGCGGTTCGCCCGAGATTTTTGCCGACCTCGGAACGGCTTTCAGTCCGGTCCCCTTTTTCCGGGCGATTTTCCCCATTGCCGAAGCATCGCCCCCAATTCGCGGGTCATGTTCCCCAATTTCCCGACCACTGCCCCCATTTTCCCGACGGCGTTCCCCAAAGTAAAAACCGTTTCCCCCATTTTCCCAACGACTTTCCCCAATTTTTCCGAGGCTGCCCCCATTTTCCCGATGGTTTTCCCCAATTTCCCGACCACGTTCCCCAATTTTTCTCTTCCAAATCAAATTTACAATAGTCTTATCCACAGCCATTTATTCAATCTCACTCGCGCCACCCTGAAGTCGCGCCCAAAAACGGGACACTTTCCATGAGCCGGGATGTGCCCGCCTAGCCTGCCGACGGATGGCTTGACGCAAGCTGCCGTTTGACTTCATCATGCGGGATGGTCTGGCCGCGCTCAATCTGGTCAAGGCCTTTGCGGACGGCCGCCAGAAATTCCACTTGTTCGGCGATGACATCCAGACTGGCATCATCGGGCAACCGCCCGATTGAATTCAAAACCAATTGTTTGTCGCTCATGCTGAAAAACTAGCCGCTTCCGGCGGCTTTGCAAGTGGGATTCCGGCGGGTGGATTTACGGCGACAATTTTTCGCGGTGCGGCAGATGGTCGCGGTTCCAGCGCGCCAAGGCCGCGTCGCTGGTGTCGGCAAACAGAAATGGCAGCGTCGGCGATTCGACGTGGCCGTCGCAAAAGACCGCGTTGGCTTTGCTTGACGATTTCGGGGGCTTACTCAATCATCAGTGCGGGATGAATTATGCTAGATAAACCTCGCACATTTAGGCAGTGGTTAACACTCATGTGGGATTTGCTCTGGGATTGGAAACAATTGAAACCGCATTTGACCAATGAGTTGCATCATGTGGCCAAATTTCCCCTCGTCTTGATCTGCGCAATTTTGTTTAGCGTATTGGGTTGTTATTTTGTCACGTCTCATTTTGACGATAAAAAACTGGAATCCACTCGCTCCACATATCAAGGCACAAATTCATTTTTAGCCGGTCAATTGAACATCACCACAACGGAATTGAAAAACCTTAAATCTGAATACAGCCAGAATATAATTGAACATGCCAATGCTACCGCTGACTTGAAAATGGATTACAACGAGAGGCTGCGGAACAAGGATACTGAAATTCTAAAACTGACAAGTGAGCGTGACAATGCGCTACAACGCACAGCAGTTATTGAATCCATGCCAGGAAATTTGTTCAACATTTACACAAACATAGCGGCAAATGCTCCAACAAATCTCAATCAATTTGCATCCATTGTGAATGACTTTTCAAATTCGGTAGCCCAAGCGACAATCATGCCTGAGTTTTCAATATTCTTGAATAAATTGCCGATTTCAGGAAATGGTGTTCTGATTTTAACAAATCGTTCAGTGTTTGTTGAAATACAAAATATCGGAGATCTGACAGCGGAGAATGCAACAATAACTTTTAGCGCCCCACTGAGTAAAACCAACTTAATAAAATCCCATGACTGGGATGAAAATGCTGTGTCAGCTAGGGATAATTCTTCAACATTCAATACTTGGACAACCGTAAGTGCTAAAAACATAGCATCCAAAGACTTTTTTACAGCAGAAACTTTTATGATTTCCACCAATGTTACGGAGCCTTTTCTGGCAACAAAATTTACTGTCTATTCTTCAAAATCAAAACGTAAAGATTACAGCATAGCTTTGATTTTTGCACCGCCAGGAATCCCTTCAATTTTTCAAAAGCAATAAACGTTTGGATGATTGATGTCACCCCCATCGCTCTGGCGATGCTGTTCCACCACGCGTCGTGCAATTCGGTGAGCGGGGCGGAGAATTCTTCGCCGGCGGTTTTCACCGTCAGCTTGTCGCCGCCGACTTTGCCCCGTTGCTTGGCCATGATTATTTCTTCGGCGGCAGTTCGCGGATGAAGGCCCAGGACACTTCGGCGGTTTGCCCGTTATCGTAACGCACGTCAAACCCGATGCGACATTCCGCTTCGAGGACAATCTCCACCGGCTCGGCTTTGGCGGCAATTTTGTTGGCCTTGCGGATGGTGGCGTGCGGTTCCAGAAAGCTCAAGCCATCGTCGAATTCCACGTCAAAGGCGTCTTCCCACGCGAGATAGCGGACGCTTTTGATGCGCACCATCTTGGCGGTGCCAAACGGCTTTTTAAGGTTTGTCAGTGATTTCATAGGCGGCCTTCATTTTCCAAATCAGCAATCAACTTTAACAGCTTTTTGTCCGGCTGCCAACCTTCCATCCCGCGCCGGGTCTGCAAATCAAAACGGCCAACCAGCTTGCCCTTTTCCGTCTCGACATGGACATGGCGCGGCTGATGATCGCCAATGAACCAAGTGATGATGTAACCACTGCGCCGGATTCGTCCCATAAAAAACTCATGCCATCGCGCGGGCGATGCTGTTCCACCAGGCGTCGTGCAGTTCGGTGAGCGGGGCGGAGAATTCGCCGCTGGCGGTCTTCACCGTCAGCTGGTCGCCGCCGACTTTGCCGGTCTGCATTAGGGGAAGGCTCATGGTTTTATTTCCGGTTCGCCGCGTGCGCCGTGCCAGGAGCGCAGCACATAAACGGCGTTTTGCTCCGGGAAAATTTCGTAGATGATCCGATACGGGCGGTGGACAATTTCGCGGACGCCCGGTTCGGAAATTTCCGGCACCACCCGGCCGCGTTCCGGCAATTCCACCAGCGTCAGCGCGTGGTCAATGAGTTCGTTGCCAAAAGACATTGCGCGTGCGGGATTCTGCTGCGCGATAAAAACCACAATTCCGCGCAAATCATCCAGCGACTGCGGCGTGAGGATTACTTTGCAGCCCATGCGTCAACGAGTTGGCGCGCATCCTCGGCGGGAATGCCTTCGCCGCGCCGCGCCTGCCAGCGCGCTTTCTCGATGCCCGCCAGCAGTTCAATCTCACGGACAATATCCGCCAGCGAGGCGTTCTCCGGCAGCTTGTTGACGAGGTCAATGACCAATTCTCGACTGCTCATGGGAAAACTATCTGCGCTCTCGAAATGAAATGCAAACGAGATTTTTCACGCCATCGCGCGGGCGATGCTGTTCCACCAGACATCGTGCAGCTCGGTCAGCGGGGCGGAAAATTCGCCGCCGGCGGTTTTCACCGTGAGCTTGTCGCCGCCGATTTTACCGATCTGAACGGCTGGAACGCCCATGAGTTTGGCGCGTTCGACGACTTTCACGGCGTCAAGGGCTTTGCAACTGATGACGACGCGCGATTGCGTTTCGCCGAAGATCAGTGCATCGAGGCGGACGTCTTTCAATGCGCTCAGATCAATCGTCGCACCGATGAGGCGCGGCGTTTCGCGGGCGATGAGCTGGCTGATGCAGCTTTCCGCGAGCGCGACGGCGAGGCCGCCTTCGCTGCAATCGTGCGCGCTCTTCACGAGGCCGGATTGGATCAGGCCGAGGAGCGTGGTGTGCAGCGTCTTTGCCACTTCGAGATCGCAGCGCGGCGGCGAACCGTTCTTCTTGCCGTGAATGACTTGCAGATACGCGCTGCCGCCGAGACCGAAAATCGGATCGGCTTGATCTACCGCGTCGCCGAGCAGGATGATGGCGTCGCCCTCGTCCTTGAACCATTGTGTGGTGACGTGCTCCAGCTTTTCGATGAGGCCGACGACGGAAATCGTGGGCGTCGGATCAATCGGACCGGCGGGGCTTTGATTATAGAGCGAGCAATTGCCGCCGGTGACGGGCGCGTTGAAGGCTTTGCAACCCTCGGCCAGACCGCGCACGGATTCCTTGATCTGCCAAAACAGCTCGGGCTTGAGCGGGCTGGGCATGTTGAGATTGTCCGTCGCGCCGAGCGGCAAAGCGCCGGAGCAGGCAAGATTGCGGCACGCTTCGGCCACGGCGATTTTCGCACCTTCGTAGGGATCGAGATAAACATAGCCGCCGTTGCAATCCACGGTCATGGCGATGAGTTTTTCGGAAACTTTCGGATCGCCAACTTTCGCGGCGAGTTCCGCGCTCATCACGGGCAACGAATCCGTCTTGATGCGGATGACCGCGGCGTCGCTACCGGGCAACACGACCGAGCCGTCGCGCACTTGATGATCGTATTGGCGATACACCCAGTTCTTCGACGCGATGCTCGGCCACGCCAAAAGCTTTAGCAGATCGGAGATGGGAGATTGGGTATCGGGAATATTGCCCAGCCGGAAGGCTCGGACGTCTTTCAAATACGCTGGCTCAACGGCTTCGCGCTGATACACGGGCGATTCGTCGGCGATTTTTTTCGCGGGAATGTCCACGACGAGCTTGCCGCCGTGACGCACCTTCATGTGGCCGGTGTCGGTGATGATGCCGATCTCGGACCACGGCAAATCCCACTTGTCGAAAATGCGTTTCACTTCCTCTTCGCGGCCTTTGTGGACGACGATGAGCATGCGCTCCTGCGATTCCGACAGCATGATCTCGTAGCTGCTCATGTTCGGCGCGCGTTGCGGAACTTTGTCGAGTTCGATCTCGATGCCCGTGCCGGCGCGCGCGGCCATTTCGCAGGTGGAACAGGTCAAACCCGCCGCGCCCATGTCCTGCATGCCCGCAACACAACCGGTGGCGAGCAATTCGAGGCACGCTTCGCACACGAGTTTTTCCATGAACGGATCGCCGACCTGCACCGCGCCGCGCTGTTGCTCGGCGGATTCCTCCGTCAAATCCTGCGACGCAAACGCCGCGCCCGCGAGACCATCGCGACCCGTCGCTGGGCCGACATAAAACACGGGATTGCCCACGCCCTTGGCCGCGCCGCGCGTGATTTGCTCATGGCGCAGGACGCCGAGGCAGAACGCGTTCACGAGCGGATTGCCTTGATAGGTCTTGTCGAAATAAACCTCGCCCGCGACGGTCGGGATGCCGAAGCAATTCCCGTAATGCGCGATGCCGCTGACGACGCCGGCAAAGAGGCGGCGATTGTTGGCAATTTCAGCTTTCGAATTTGAAAGGTCAGATTCGCCGTTCGCCGTGATTGGCCCGAAGCGCAGCGAGTTCACCGCGCAGACGGGCCGCGCGCCCATCGTGAAGATGTCGCGCACGATGCCGCCGACGCCAGTGGTCGCGCCCTGAAACGGCTCGACCGCGCTCGGATGGTTGTGCGACTCGATCTTGAACGCGATGGCGATGCCGTCGCCGATGTCAATGATGCCGGCATTTTCCTCGCCCGCGCCGACGAGGATTTTGGGCGACTTGGTGGGGAAGGTCTTGAGCAGCGGCTTGGTGTTTTTGTAGCTGCAATGCTCGCTCCACATCACGGAAAAGATGCCAAGCTCGGTGTAGCTCGGCGTGCGGCCGAGGATTTCCACGGCGTGGGCGTATTCTTCCGGCGTGAGGTTGTGTTTGGCAACCAACTCTGGGGTGATGGCGGGTTCGGTCATGGAAAAAATTTTAATTCGTTTGAACTTTGCAACGATTGCTAATTGGAATCAAATCCGTCGTTAACGTCAGACTGGCGTGGTTTGAATTCTCGCGCGAGGCGTTGGCTTTCCGCAATTTGTTCCGGTGAAAGTTGATTTTCAACAATCGGCAATGCTTTTTTCGCATCCGCGTATCCTTGCGCCGCTGAAAGGCTAATCCATTTGTATGCTTCGACTAAATTTGCGTCCAAGCCTTCGCCGTTCAAATAACAAACGCCGAGATTAAATTTTGCCGCCGCGTGGTCTTGATCCGCTGCTGCACGAAACAACTTCACGGCTTCCACAAAATCTTTGGCAACACCTCGACCTTTGTAATATGCAACTCCAAGATTGTATTGCGCTCCGGCTTCTCCTTGTTCCGCAGCTTTTTTATACCACTTTACAGCTTCGACCAAATTTTGTTCCACACCAGCACCGATGGCATAACAAACGCCGAGATTCCGCTCCGCGCGGGCGTGACCCTGATTGGCTGATTTTTGATACCATGCCACAGCCTCCTGTAAATCTTTTGTCACTCCCCAGCCGTTGTAGTAGCAAACGCCAAGATTCGACTGGGCTTTTGCGTTTCCATTTTCAGCAGCCTTCCGATACCAGCTTGCAGCCTCGGCTAAATCTTTATCCACGCCTTCACCGCGTTCAAGGCAAACGCCAATGTTGTATTGCGCCTTTGCATTATTTTGTTCTGCGGATTTGCGCAACCATTTAAGAGCTTCCGAAAAATCTTTACTGACGCCGTCGCCGTTGCAATAGCGAAGGCCAAGATCACACTGGGCAGCAGCATCACCTAGTTCTGCCTTGGACTTTGTTTCTTCAATCATCGTTTGGTTGATTCCATTTTGTTGCGCTGACAAATTAATCGTCATCGCTGCAACACAAAAAAGTAAAAAAATAATTTTCATGGCTTTCAATTTTCTTTGAGCGAGCCAACTAACTCGCGTGACAAAAATAAATCACACGATTCAAACGGCCTGAATTCTCTGTAATACGCGACGATGTCCTGCATGAGTTTGCTTCTGGGTGGTTTGGACTTCTCACTTAAATAGTGACCATATTCCCACCCCACAAAACCGTTACGCAATTCTACAAAAATATGATAATCGTGGCGCACCTGAATTTGAGCTAGGATTTTTAAGATGCAAACGCCTTCAATTATGATTTTTGCCCCGCTTGACATAATTTTGGAGCGCAGAGAATCATATTTGATTTGCTTCCAATAATCGTCGTGGTTTCCGAGCAAAAATTCATCAAGGGAAATTACACTTGCGTTCAACTCTTCGGCGATTTCGTTTGCCAAAGTGGTTTTCCCAGCCCCCTGATCACCGTCAATTACTATTCGAGTCCATTGGCTTGGAAATTTTGAATAGTCTATCGAAAAATTTTTCACTTGCTGCATTGAGGCGTTCGGAATGTGGCATTTTATAAAATCACGCCGCCACTTCCACTTCGCGGATTTCGCTCGGTTGCGGAATCGGTTCGCCGCGTTCGCGCATGTCTTCAATGTGCATTTCTAACGCTTCTTTCATCAGCGCGAGAGTTTCAACTTCCGTGTCCGCCGCTGCGACGCAGCCGGGAAAATCCGGCGCGTAGGCGCTGAAATTTTCCGGCCCGTGTTCGATGATGATGGTGTAGCGCATAGTCATTTGAGTCCTGCCTGCCGCAAGATACTGTTTAATGTTTTCGGATGCAAATCCTGTCCCGGATGGCCGGCAATCGTCACCGTGCCGGGCTTCGTCGCGTGATGATACTGCCGATGGCTGCCGCGCGTGCGCACATGAAACCAGCCGTCGCCTTCAATCTGCCGGATGATTTCCCGGATTTTCATGTGAAAAATTTATGCTGCTTGCGCGACGGTTTTGTTTTTGAGCGCGGCGAAGATGCTTTCGAAAATCCATTTGCCGTCGTCGCTGCCGGGCGCGGCTCGCAATTGAAAATTGGCCATCATTTCAGTTCAAACTTTCCGTGCCGAGCAGGTGGCAGATTTCCACGCCGTCATCGAGTTGCTCCCAGTAAATCGCGTAACCGCCGGGTTCGAGCGACCAGTCGGTGCGCTGTTTCGGCGTGGCTTTGGCGAGCCATTTCAGCCACGGAATTTTTTTGTAGGGCACGCTCAATTCGCGCCAGTCGCTCAATTTCACGACGAGCTTGTCGCCGACAAAACGAACGCTCTCGGCGGTGACCGCCTCGGCTGTTTTAGCGATTAAAGTATTCATTCCAGTTTTCCAGCAGACGAGCTTGGTTTTCTCTCGTCAGTTTCAAAATATAGTTCAACTCTGCGCGGTTGTAACCACGATTGTATTCGGTTGCAACCGGCTGCAACCAAATCTTCGCCACCTTGTCGCCGTCAATGACATGCGCGTGCGGTGGCTCGCCCGCGTCCGACGAGTAAAACCTGAACTTGTAGCGTTCAATTTTAATCGTTGGCATAAACCTTCACGCCGCAGCCGCGACGGTTTTGTTTTTGAGCGCGGCGAAGATGCTTTCGAAAATCCATTTGCCGTCGTCGCTGCCGAGCAGCGGTTCGCAGGCGCGTTCGGGATGCGGCATCAGGCCGGCCACGTTGCGCTTTTCATTGCAGATGCCGGCGATGTTTTGCAGCGCGCCGTTGGGATTCGCGCTGTCGGTCAGGTTTCCGGTCGCGTCGCAGTATTGCCAGAGGATTTGGTTGTTGGCCTTGAGCTTCGCGAGCGTTTCTTCGTCGGCAAAATAGCAGCCTTCGCCGTGGGCGATGGGCACGCGGAGAATTTTGCCCGCCGGAATCTGGCTGGTGAAGGGCGAATCGTTCGTGGCGGTCTTGAGGAAAATGTTTTCGCAGTGGAATTGCAGGTCACGATTGCGGATAAGCGCGCCGGGCAGCAGGCCGGCTTCGGTGAGGACTTGAAAGCCGTTGCAGATGCCAAGGACGTGACCGCCGTTGTCGGCGAATTGTTTCACGGCCTGCATCACGGGGCTGAACCGCGCGATCGCGCCGCAGCGCAGGTAATCGCCGTAGCTGAATCCGCCGGGCACGATGACGCAGTCGGTGTCGCCGAGCGAAGCATCCTTGTGCCAGACGAGCCGCGCGGAATGGCCGAACAGGCGGACGGCGTGGACGGCGTCCTGGTCACAGTTGCTCGCGGGAAATTGGAGGACGGAGAAATTCATTTTTATTTACGAATTGCGATTTACGATTTACGCGCGAACCGGCGGGCGGCTCGTCAATCGTAATTCGTATATCGTAAATTTCATTATTCGATTTCCAGCTTATAGTCTTCGATCACCGGATTGCTCAACAGCTTGTAGGCTGCGTCATTCAGCGCTTTGCTTGCGGCGGCCTTGTCCGTGCCGGGCGCGAGGTCAATCTCGATGTATTTGCCGATGTGGACACCGGTGACGCCGGTGTAGCCCATATGTTCGAGGGCGGTCTGGACGGTTTTGCCCTGCGGATCCAGGACGGCTTTTTTTGGTGTGATGATGATTTTTGCTTTCATGCGCGCGACGGGGAATTTTGCGGAAATTTTCCCCGGCAGGCGAGCCAAAAAGTTTTTCCGCCGTCCGCCAAGGCGCGGGCATGAAAAAAACCTCGGCATCCGCCAATTTCTTCAGGCAAAAGCTGCATTCACACGCGAAGCAAAGTTGAATTTCTCCGGCGCTTGCGGCATGGTGTCCGCCGTGAACAATTCAATTCCGACCGAAGGCGGCAACAGCACTAATGGAAAAACGCTCGATGCCTGCACCATCGTCATCTTTGGCGCGAGCGGCGACCTGACCGCGCGCAAGCTGATTCCAGCAATCTATCATCTGTTCAAGGAAAAGCAGATGCCGTCGGCGTTCCGCGTCGTCGGCTTCGCGCGCCGCGAAAAGACCGACGCTTCGTGGCGGCAGGAGTTGCGCACCGCGCTCGACCAGTTTTCCCGCACCAAACCGGTGGATGACAAGGTCTGGGCGGCGTTCGCGGAAAACCTCTTTTACTGCCAGGGCGATCTGACTGATGACGCAGCCTACAAGAAATTGGAGACGCAGTTGACCGAGTTCGGCAGCGGGCCATTGCGTGAAAACCTCTTATTTTACCTGGCGATTTCGCCGAGCCAGTTCGGCGAAGTGGTCGAGCAAATTCATCGCTGCGGGCTGCTCAACAAGGAGGGCGCGGCGTGGCAGCGCATCGTCGTCGAGAAACCATTCGGGCACGATCTCGCCTCGGCGCACGCGCTCAACCAGGAGCTGACGCGCTACGCGCACGAGTCGCAGGTGTTTCGCATTGATCATTATCTCGGCAAGGAAACGGTGCAGAACATTTTGATGTTCCGTTTTTCCAATTCTATTTTTGAAAAGCTTTGGAACCGTAATTCCGTGGACTATGTCCAAATCACCGTCAGCGAAAAAATCGGCGTGGGCGAGCGCGGCGGTTATTACGAGGAAGCCGGCGCGTTGCGCGACATGGTGCAAAACCACATGCTGCAAGTGTTGTCACTCATCGCGATGGAACCGCCCGTGTCGCTGGAGGCCGAAGCCGTGCGCGACGAAAAAGTGAAGCTGCTCAAATCCATCCGCGCGCTGACGCCGGAAGATGTCGCCAAACAAATTGTGCGCGGCCAATACTTCGCCGGCGCGGTGGACGGCCAGTTGCGGCCCGGCTACCGGCAGGAAACGAAAGTGAAGGCGGATTCGAACGTCGAAACCTTCGTGGCGTTGAAGCTGTTCATAGACAACTGGCGCTGGAGCGGCGTGCCGTTTTATTTGCGCACCGGCAAAAATCTGCCGATGAGCGCGAGTGAAGTGCGAATTCAATTCCGCCCCACGCCGAATGTCCTGTTCGCCGCCAAATGCGGAAACACGATTGAAGCCAACGCGCTCACGCTGCGGCTCCAGCCGAACGAAGGCATTTCCCTGCGTTTCAACGGCAAGGTGCCCGGCACCACGCTTGGCGCGCGGCCGGTGCGGATGCACTTCAGCTATGATTCCGAGTTCGGCGCTTACACGCCGGAAGCTTACGAACGCCTGCTGCTCGAAGCCATCGCCGGCGACGCGACGCTGTTCATCCGCCGCGACGAAGTGGAGACCGCGTGGCAGATTGTGGATTCCATCCGCGCCGGCTGGGAGGGCAAGTCGCTGACCAACCGCGAATTTTATTCCGCCGGCACTTGGGGGCCGATCGCCGCCGACGATTTGCTCGCGCAATCCGGCCACACGTGGCACGAGCCGCAGGTGATAAAATAAATTTTACATGGCAAATTTTGAATTGCTTTCTTTCGCCCGCGCCGACCAACTGGCCCGCGCCGCCGCCAGCGCGTGGCTGGACGAAATCGAAGCCGCCAACCGCGCGGGTAAAACATTTTGCGTCGCGCTTTCCGGCGGACGCATCGCACAGAAATTCTTCGCCGCCGTCGTCGAACTGGCCCAAGCCCGCGCCGTTTCGTTCGCGCGCGTCCAATTTTTTTGGGCCGACGAGCGCTGCGTGCCGCCGACCGACCCAGACAGCAATTTCAAAATGGCGAATGAGCTTTTGCTTTTGCCGCTGAAAATTTCCGCTGAAAAGATTCACCGCCTGCGCGGGGAAGATTCACCTGCCGCCGCCGTGAAAATTGCCGGTGAAGAGTTGTGTCGTATCGCTCCCCAAAACCAAAACCATCAGCCGGTTCTGGATTTGATTTTTTTGGGCCTGGGCGAGGATGGACACATCGCTTCGCTTTTCGCCTGCGCACCTGTAAAAACTCTGGACATTTCTGCCCCGTTTTTGGTCATTGAAAATTCACCCAAGCCGCCGCCGACGCGAATTTCGTTGAGCTATAAAACGATTTTCGCCGCGAAAAACATAGCGATTCTCGTTTCCGGCGCCGGCAAGGAGAACGCGCTGCGCGAATCTTTGTCACCCAAAGGTTGCACCCCGCTGGCACAGGTCATTCAAACCCGGCCAGTGAAAATATTTTCCGATTTGGCAGCATTTTAACTTGTAACTAAACAGTTATTAGTCTAGGATTATCGCGTTGGCTGGGGCAAAGGCTGGCGCGTAAAACCGGTTGAAGATTTTTGAAATTTGTTTGAACTTTTTGGAGCGGCTGGCGTCTCAGACTCAGCAAATGAAAATTTCGCTGTCCGTTTAGGGTTGGCATAGAGGTTTTGCTTGCGGCGCGGCTCGGACAGCGACCCCAAGTTGGTCGCGTCGCCCTTCTGAGCGCCTCGGTGAAGGCGTATTTAACCTCGTCACCACGAAGGCCGGACGAAAGTCCGGCCTTTTTTATTTTCCGGGGCGGCTGACCGCAGAGATCCGAACGCGGCGCGGCCGTAAAATTTGCGGTCGCGCCGGGCGGGATTTGCCGGGGCGTTGCTGACCTGCCGTTGTTAATTCCGCATTGATTACGCATGAAATCCGGTTAAAATCTCCAACGCATGAAGCATCAGCTCGATTTTGAAAAGCCGATCACCGAATTGCAGAACAAGCTGGATGAACTGCGGGCGCACCCGGAGAAGCATTCCCTTGGCATCAGCTTCGAGGAGGAAATCCAGATCATCGAAAAAAAGCTGGAGGAAACCCGCCGGCAGGTCTTTTTGAACCTGAACGCCTGGCAGCGCGTCCAACTGGCGCGGCATCCCAAACGGCCTTACACCCTGGATTATTTTCAGAAGACCTTTTCCGATTTTCAGGAATTGCACGGCGACCGGATGTTTGCCGAGGATCACGCGATGGTCGGTGGTTTTGCCAAGCTGGGCGAGCACCGCGTTGTCGTCATCGGCACGCAAAAAGGCCGGGACACGAAGGAAAATATTTTGCGCAACTTCGGTTCCGCGCATCCCGAAGGCTACCGCAAGGCGCTTCGGCTCATGCGGCTCGCCAGCAAATTCGGGCTGCCCATCATCACGGTCATTGACACGGCGGGCGCGTATCCCGGCGTGGCGGCGGAAGAACGCCACATCGCCGAGGCCATCGCTGTCAATCTCCGCGAAATGACTTTGCTCGAAGTGCCGATCATCGCCGCCATCATTGGCGAAGGTGGTTCCGGCGGCGCGCTCGGCATCGGCGTGGCCGACCGCGTTTTGATCTTGGAAAACGCTTATTATTCCGTCATCAGCCCGGAAGGCTGCGCGGCCATTTTGTGGAAAGACCGCGCCAACGCCGGCAAGGCCGCCGCCGCGCTCAAGATCACCGCGAAAGATTTGCTGCATCTCAAACTGGTGGACGAAGTGGTGCCGGAACCGCTCGGCGGCGCGCACACCGACACGCTGGGCACGGCGCTCAATCTGAAGACGCATCTGCTCAAACACCTGGAACAAATCCTCGCGCTGCCGGTCGCGGAGCGCTTAAAAAAACGCTACGAAAAATTCCGCGCGCACGGCCACTTCCTTGAAAAGGCCGTGGAAAACGGCGAAATGAAACCCGCCAAAGCCGCTGAACCGGCCGTTGCCTGATATGCTTTATCCCTTTGTTTTCCGGCCGATTTTCAAGGACCGCATCTGGGGCGGACGCGAATTGGAACGGCTTTATGCCAAGCCAATTCCCGCCGGCGAACGCATCGGCGAAGCGTGGGAAATTTCCGACCGGCCCGGCGACGCCAGCGTCATCGTCAACGGCCCGCTCGCCGGAAAAAATCTGCGCTGGCTGATGGAACAGCACGCGGCGGAAATTCTCGGCGGCGCGAAACCGGCGGCGGCGGGCCGCTTTCCGCTGCTTTGTAAAATTCTCGACGCGCGCGAAAAATTGTCGCTCCAGGTTCATCCGCCGGCCAGCAAGGCGGCGGAACTCAAAGGCGAGCCGAAAACGGAAATGTGGTTCATCGCCGACGCCGCGCCGGAGGCGAGTTTGTATGTCGGCCTCAAACGCGGCGTGACGCGCGCCGAATTCGAGAAAAAAATTTCCAACGGCAGCGTGGCGGACTGTTTTCACCGGATTCCGGTCAAAGCCGGCGACACGATGTTTCTGCCCAGCGGCCGCGTTCACGCCATCGGCGACGGCTTGGTGATTTTTGAAATCCAGCAGAATTCGGACACGACTTACCGCGTCTTCGACTGGAACCGCGTCGGCCTCGACGGCCAGCCGCGCGAGCTGCACATCGCGCAATCGCTCGCCAGCATTGATTTCAATGACTTCGAGCCAAAGCTGGTGGAAACAAAATTTATTGGCGGCGGAGCAATTCAAAAACGTTGGTTGGTAAATGATCCGTTGTTTGACGTCGAAGCGTGGAAATTAATTCCTGGCGCGAGCGGTTTGCTAAAACCGAAGCAGTTGCAAATTATCGCCGTGACGACCGGCGAAGTTGAAATCAAGAGCGGCGCGACGGCGGTGAAATTATCCGCCGGCCAATTTAGTTTGATTCCGGCGAGTTTGGAGCGGACGGAAATTCTGGCGAAATCCAACGCGGCCTTGCTGCGCGTCGAGGCAAATTAGATTTCGGGGTGGCGAATTCCATGAGCCTCTAAAATTTGGGCGGCGCGGAACTCGTGCCTCCGAAATTTCAATTCAGCGACAAATCGTCCGGCATCTGCGCGAGCAGCTGGTTTTTCCAGCCGCCTTTGTCGTGCAAAACTTTTTGCCAGAGCTGCTCGGGCGGTATTTCAAACACCAACTGCACCGACGCCGGATGCGTCAGCCACGATTTCCGTTTCATTTCACTTTCAAGCTGGCCGGCGCTCCAACCGGCGTAACCGGCGAACAGCCGCACTTTTTTCGTCGGGGAAAAACCTCCGCCAATTTCGAGCAAATCATCGAGCGAATGGCCGAGCGCGAGATTCGGCAGCACGTCGGCATCGGGAATAAAACTGTCCGTGTGCAGAAAACTCAGCGCGCTGGGCTGCACCGGGCCGCCCAGAAACAACGGCGATTCCTTGAGCAAGTCCGGCAAATCGGCCACGATCATTTCGCCGACGGTCTTGCCGAGCGCGCGGTTGAGCACGAGGCCGAACGCGCCTTCGGCGTTGTGCTGGCAGATGAGAACGACGGTGCGCTGAAAAAACGAGCCGCCGAGCTGCCCGCTGTCGAGCAGCAACTGACCCTGGAGAAATTTTGGCTTGGTGGCCATCGCTGAAACAATTTGCACCAATTTCGCGCGACTGGCAAAAAAGAAAAACGCGGAGAATTGCTTCTCCGCGTTTTTGCGCCTGAAAACCTTGGCGATTACAGCGATTTGACTTTTTTCACAATCGCGGCGGCGTCAATGCCGAACGCGGCCATGAGTTCCGCCGCGTGGCCGGAGCGCGGGATGCCGACCACGGCGAGCTTGTGAACTTTGATGCCTTCGCTGCTCAATTCGCCGGCGACGGCGTCGCCGAGGCCGCCTTCGGAATAATGATCTTCCACCGTGATGACGGTGTTGTTTGTTTTTTTTGCGGCGGCGAGAATTTCCTTTTTACCGAGCGGCTTGATGCTGTAAGCGTCAATGACGGTGATGGCGATGCCTTCGGCTTTCAATTGATCCGCCGCTTTCAAAGCCTCGAACAAAGTCACGCCCGCGCCGACGACGGTGACTTTGCTGCCTTCACGCAGCACTTTTGCGCCGCCGACGGGGAACTGTTCGTCGTTGCCATAAATCACCGGCGTTTTCGGGCGCGAGGTGCGCAGGAAGGCGACGCCTTTCAAAATCGCCATCTGTTCGAGCAATTTTTCCGTGGCCACGGCATCGGCCGGATACAAAACCGTGCTGCCGACGACGGCGCGCATCATCGCCAAATCTTCCAGCGCCATTTGCGACGGACCGTCTTCGCCGATGCTGATGCCGACGTGCGAACCGACCAGCTTCAAGTTCGATTGCGAAATGCCGGCCACGCGAATCTGGTCAGCGGCCCGCGTGAAAAATGTGGCGAACGTCGAGGCGAACGGCACATGGCCGCGCGTGGCGTAACCGACCGCGACGGCAACCAGGTTTTGTTCCGCGATGAAACATTCGGTGGAGCGATCCGGAAATTTTTTGAAGAATTTTTCCGCGTAGGTGGAGTTTTTCGTGTCGCCATCCAACGCGTTGATGCGCGGATCAGCTTCGCCGAGGCGAACCAGTGCCGTGCCGTAGGCTTCGCGGGTGGCGATCTGGTCTCCGAGCTTGTAGCTGATGGCCGCATAGCTCGCGGGCGCCGCAAGATTCGGCGCGGGCAACTGCGACGGCGACGGGATCGGGACGCCAAGGCCGGAGCGGGCACTCGGCGAAAGTTCGGCCACTGCTTGCGCGGCTTCTTCTTTGTTCAGCGGCTTGCCATGCCAGCCGTCCTTGTCCTGAATGAACGAAACGCCCGCGCCTTTGTAAGTTTTGGCGATGATGACGAGCGGCTTTTCATCGAGTCCAATGCCGCTCAAAACTTCAATGATTTCCTCGATGTCGTGGCCGTCAATCGTTTCCACGCGCCAGCCAAAGGCGTCGAAGCGCTTCGCATAAACACTGATATCGTGGCCAAACATGGTCGCCTGACTCTGGCCGAGACGGTTGGCGTCCACAATCGCGATGAGGTTGCTCAACTTGTAAAACCCCGCCAGATTCGCCGCTTCCCAAACGGCACCTTCGGCGATTTCGCCGTCACCGAGCAAAACGTAGGTGTTGTAATCCAGCTTGTCTTGCAGCGCGGCGAGCGCCATGCCTACACCGACGCCGAGACCTTGGCCCAGCGAACCGGTCGCCACATCGGCGAACGCGAGGCGGGGCGTGGGATGACCTTCGAGGTCGTTGCCGAATTGGCGGAGCTTCAGCAATTCAGGAATCGGGACAAAACCGTTTTCCGCCCACGCGGCGTAAAGCAGCGGCGCGGCGTGGCCTTTGGAGAGAATGAAACGGTCGTTGTTGTAGTAATGCGGGTTCTTCGCGTCATACTTCATGTGGCCGAAGAACAGCGCGGCGACGACATCCGCCGCCGAGCAGCAGGAAGTCGGGTGGCCGCTGCCCGCCGCCGTGGTTGCCTCGATGGAATGGATGCGCAACTGGTTGGCGATGCCTTTCAACAATTCAATGTCCGTTTCAATCATAAATAATTAGAACGGTAAGTTTACCCGTTTGATGGCGAAAGCCAAGACTGAAAATCGGGAAAACGCGGCCTATTGCGGCAGGACGTGGCCGGAAATCGAACACGCCGGCAGCTCGCCGACCGCGTTGATGGCATAATTCCCGCCATCGGGACACACCGGAAAAACGCCGTCTTTGAGATACGGCAGCAAATCCTGCGCGGTCGGCACGTCGGTGGCGGCCTTGATTTTTTCCAGCGCCCATTGCTGCTTGGCCGCGTCGAGCTGGCGGAGGTTGTTGATGCAGGTGTTGGCGTTGGCCGCCAGCGCGGCCTGCTGCTGTTCGGTCTGGAGCTGCTGCAAATTCGCCTGCTGCAATTCCAGCGCCGTGCGCGCTTTGGTCAGGCTCTGCTCCGTCTTCTGGCTGTTGGCCTGCAGGCTTTCGAGATTTTTCTGAAGCGCGCTGACCTTGCCCGTCAGCGCTTCATTTTGCTTGCGCAGGCTGGTAATTTCCGCCGCCTGCCGGCCGGCGCTGGAATTTTTCAATTCCTCCAGTTCGGTCTGCGCCTGATGCAACTGCTGTTGCGCGTCGCGCAAATCCGTCAGCGCCGTGTCGCGCTCGTGGTTCGCGCGGAATAAAAAAATTTCCGCGACCAGCATCAGCGCCAGGCACACCCAGGCAAACCAGCGTTTGGCATTCATGGTGTCCGCAGTTGTCGCGCTTTTGCGGGCCGGCGTCAAACCAGAAATGCAGGAAAGATCTTCGCTCGGCGCTGGCGCTCCCGCCCGGAATCGAACCGGGATAGGCGGATTAGAAATCCGCTGCTCTGTCCATTTGAGCTACGGGAGCAAACCAACAAAACCGAAGGCTTCAAGAGGTTCGGCAAATTCTTCTTTTTACCATCTGCTACGGCTCGCGGCATTTCAAATGCGGCTGGCGTGAAATCATGCGGCCGCACGGCAAAGCGTGGGAGGGTTGCCGTTCACACAGTATTCAAATTTGATTTGCCATGCGCCATCAGGGACATTTTTTGCATGTTTGCGCGTTGGAGGCAACCTCATTCGCAGCCGTCTTAAGACCGAGTTGGCAATGGCGGTTTCAATATGCAGCGTGGCAAAGGAGGGCAAGCGTGGCCCAATGCCGCCGCAATTTTACGGATTGGGTTATGCGGTCGTTTGGGAAGAAACGCAAGCGCCGGCAAAAGTGCGGCGGCACGCGCGCTCAAGGCAGCGGGGTTTTAAACACCCTTGAAGGCATTGAATCAATGGGGTGGCGACAAACGGAAACAGCGCGAATTTCACACCGGGCGCATTTTTACACGATATTCGGCCGGCGTGGTTTTGGTCAGCCGTTTGAACACATGACAAAAATGCGGCGCGTCATAATAGCCGCAAAGGGCGGCGATTTCATCCAGCTTTAGATTGTAGTTTTGTAACAAGTGTTTCGCGCGGTCAATGCGCACATGCGTCAGATAATTGCTGAAGGTCATGTGGCCATGCGTCTGAAACAGCCGCGAAAGGTGATTCGGAGTGATGCCAAATTGCGCCGCCACCGAGTCCCGCGTGATTTCATAGGCATAATGATTTTGTAAAAACAAGCAGACGTTCTGCAGCAGCCGCTGCGCCCGGCCGGTCGCCGCCGGCAAAGCGGGCTGGCGTAGCAGTTGCAGGACACAACGGACCAAGGCGCCCGCGAGCCCGGGGAAAACTTCTGGATCGCTGTGGGTCGCCTGCGCCTGGGTCATCGCCTCCAACAACGGCGGCAGGGGGCCGGTCCGCGGCGTCGGGATGGAAAATTTCCTCGCGGCAAGCTGCGGGCCACGCCGGCGCGGTGATGTCACGATGCTGATGCCGATTTGCCGGGCGCCAAATAATAATGACAGCAGTTCCAAGCCGGGCTTCCACGCCGGCAGATTCCAGCAATTCGGTGCGGCAAAGAGCGCCGAACCGGGGCGCAGCTTGACGGTGACAATTTTCCCGCCGGCTTCGATTTTATTTTCGTAGCACCCGTGCAGCGGCAGTTCGAGCCGGGGGAAATTTACCGCATGGCTGTAGAGCGGCGGATGCAACAGGCGACCGCAGACCACGACTTGCCGGATCTGCAGGCGGCGCAATGGTTGCCCCGTCCAGTTTTCGGCGGCCAAAAGACTCATGCCGGCAATTGTTACAAATATACAATAAATACAACATTCTTTTATTTTGCAGAAGGCCGTGGCGGCAATAATATTACCCCTCAAGATTCACCACTCAAAACGCATGAAAGCATTGTTGCAGAAACACAAGCAGTATCTGTTGACCGGGGTTTCCTTCGTCATTCCCTTCATTGCCTGCGGCGGCATTTTGATCGCACTAGCGCTGACTTATGCGTTTCACTTTCATCTCCTAAATGACAAAGGCGCACCGGATCCGATGCAAGGCCCGTGGCTGGTGCAAAACATGTTCACGATCGGCGTGGCGGCCTTCACGCTTTTCCCGGCGGTGCTGGCGGGCTTTATTTCCTACGGCATGGCCGGCAAACCCGGCTTGGTCCCCGGTTTTATCGGTGGCTTCATCGCGGGCACGCCGCAACTCGTCGAAGGGAAAAATATCAGTGCCGGCTTTCTCGGCGCGCTGGTGATCGGCTTGGTGGCCGGCCATGTGGTCAACTGGCTCAAAAAAATTCCCGTGGCAACAATTTTCCGGCCCATCATGCCGGTCATTGTCATTCCCATTTTGTCCGCGCTGATCGTCGGTTTCTTGATGTTTGCGCTGAATTTGCCCATCGCCAAAGTGTTTCTGCAGTTGAATCATTTTCTCGAAAACATGCAGCACGGTTCGCAAATCGTATTGGCAATGATCTTGGGTGCGATGATTGCCTTTGACATGGGCGGACCGGTCAACAAGACGGCGTTCTTTTTCGGCGTGGCCATGATTCAGCAGCAAAATTACTTCATCATGGGCGCGTGCGCCGCCGCGATTTGCACGCCGCCGATTGGTCTGGGTCTGGCCACATTGCTGAATCGCAAACGCTGGACGGAAGAACAGCGCGAATCCGGCTTGGCCGCGCTGGGCATGGGGATGGTGGGTATTACCGAGGGCGCAATTCCCTTTGCCGCCGGCGATCCGTTGCGGGTGATTCCAGCGATCATGTTTGGGTCAATGGTCGCTTCCACGATTGCGATGCTCGGCGGCGTGGGGGACCACGCGCCGCATGGCGGGCCGATTGTTCTGCCGGTCGTGGATAAACCACTGATGTATATTGTGGCGATTATCGCCGGCGTACTGGTCACGGCTATCACCATAAATCTTATAAAAACACTCACGGATAAACCGGCGGTTGCCGCCACAAAATAAATATGAAATTCGTCGCTGTCACCGCGTGCCCGACCGGCATTGCCCACACTTACATGGCCGCCGCCCAACTGGAAAAAACGGCGAAGAAACTCGGCCACACCATCAAAGTTGAAACGCAGGGCGCGATGGGCATTGAAAATGAATTGAGCCAGGCCGAGGTGGACGCCGCCGATGCCGTCATTCTCGCGACAGACATCGCGATTGAGCAGGAAGACCGGTTCAGCCGCGCGCGTAAAATTCAGGTGCCGGTCCAGGCGGCCTTGAAAGATCCCGAAGCCATTTTTGCGCAGTTGAAATAGTTGTCATGGCTTTGGAGCACGAATTCATTTGTCCGCTGCCCAGCGGAATTCACGCGCGCCCCGCCAGCGCGCTGGAAGAAGTGGTGCGCCATTTCACTGCGGAAGTCACGCTGCTCAACCGGCGCACGCAGCGCGTTGCCAACGGCAAAAGTATTCTAGCGATGGTCGGCACGGATATTCGCCAGGGCGACGCCTGCGTCTTCACGGTGAGCGGTCCCGACGAACGGGAAGCGATGGCGGTATTGACAAGTTTTTTGCGGGACAAATTTCCCCATTGCGACGCGCCCTTGACGGTGACAAAAATTGAGGCCGCCGCACCGCTTTCGCCGTGCTTGCGCGATGCGGGTGCGACAGTTTATCGCGGCCAGCCAGTCGTGCCGGGCATCGGGCGCGGCCGCGCGGTGCGTTTTGGAAAATTCTCCATTCCGCCGTCGTTGCCACGCAACAGCGTGACTGACCCGGAAAAGGAATGGCGACCGCTGGAGGCGGCGCTGAAAAAATTAAACGCCACTTATGACCATCGTTTGGGCAACGCAAAAGGCATCGAAGCAGCGCTGCTCAAAGTGCATCAGTCCATCGCGCGCGACGTGGATTTTCGCGACAGCTTGCGCACGGCGGTGAGCGCACGGCAGCGCACGGCGGCGGGCGCGATCGAAGAAGCGGAAGCGCATTTTTCAAAAATGCTCGCGGCGAGCGGCAATGCGCTGCTGCGCGAGCGGGCGCTGGATATTCAGGATGTCTGCCTGCAATTGCTCCGCGAAATTTACGGCGATGCGGCGAAGTCCGCCGAGGTTAGATTGACCGCCGATGCGGTCGTCGTGGCGGAATCGCTCACGCCCGGTCAATTTCTGGCGCTGGACCGAAAATTTTTGAAAGGCTTGGTGCTGGCGAGCGCCGGTGGCACGTCGCACACGGTCATTCTCGCCCGCTCATTCAATATTCCGACGCTGGCTGGCGTGACGGATTTAGCGGTGATTCAATTTGGCGAGCAAGAAATTGTGGTGGATGCGGATGCTGGCGCGCTCGTGACCAATCTCACTGATGCGGCGCGGCGTTACTACACGCTGGAAGAACGCCGGATCACGGGACGGCTTTTGCGACTGGAAAAATCATCCGCGCGCGACGCCGCCACTGCGGACGGGCAGCGGATTGAAATTGCCGCCAACATCTCCACCGCCGGTGAAGCGGCGGCCGCTTTTGCTTCCGGCGCGGAAGGCATTGGCCTATTCCGCACCGAAATGCTTTTTCTGGATCGCCCCGCGCCGCCGGACGAGCAGGAACAGTTTGAAAGTTACCAAGCCGTGCTCGCCGCTGCGAATGGCAAGCCGGTGGTGATCCGCACGCTGGACGTCGGGGGTGACAAGCCGCTCGCGTATTTGAATTTGCCGGCGGAAGAAAATCCCTTTCTGGGCCGGCGCGCCGTCCGAATTTATCCTGAATTTGAAACGCTTTTCCGCACGCAAATCCGGGCGCTGGTGCGCGCGTCGGCCGGTGGAAAATTGAGCGTGATGATTCCGATGATCGCGACGGTGGACGAGGCGCGCTGGGTGAAAACCATCGTTGCCGAGGAGCAAAAAAAATGCGTGGCGGAGAAAATTGAATTTGATCCGGCCATGTCCGTGGGCGCCATGATCGAAGTGCCGGCGGCGGCACTGGCGGTGGCTGCGTTGAGCCGCGAATTGGATTTTTTTAGCATCGGCTCGAACGATTTGCTCCAGTATTTCATGGCCGCCGACCGCATGAATCCGCAGCTTGCGGCGCTTTCCAATCCACTGCAACCGGCGTTTCTGCGCCTGCTCAAACTGATCGCTGACGCCGCGCGGGCGCAGAAAAAGGAAATCAGTTTGTGCGGTGAAATGGGCGGACAGGTGCGCTTTCTGCCGCTGCTGGCCGGGCTGAGTTTGGACAAAATCAGCGCCGCCGCGCCGGCAGTTGCGGGGCTAAAGGCGGAACTGTCGCGGCTAAACCAGAAAACGTGCCGGCAATTGTTGGACGCCGCACTCAACTGCGCGACGGCGGACGAAGTTAGCGCGCTGCTCGAACAATTTTCGGCGCAACTCAGCGTGCCGCTGGTGGAGGCCGAGTTGGTCATGATTGACTCCGACGCCACGACCAAGGAAGAAGCGATCAAACAGGCCGTTGACCGGCTGTTCATTTTGGGACGCACAGATAATTCCCAAGCGGTGGAAGATGCGGTTTGGCGACGCGAGGCAACTTACTCCACCGGCTTCGGGTATGGATTCGCGATTCCGCATTGCCAGGCGAATGCGGTGCGTTTCAACTCGCTGGTGCTGCTCAAACCGAAATCGCCCGTGGCTTGGAATTCGCTCGACGGCCAGCCGGTGCGCGTGGTGATTCTACTCGCCATTCGCGCGGGACAGGCCGGCACCACCCACATGCAAGTGCTCGCCAAACTTGCGCGGAAGATCATGGATGACGATTTTCGCGCGGAACTTGAACAGGAAAAAGATCCCGCCCGGCTGTGCGCGGTTTTGGAAAAAATATTTTAAATTCACTCGTAACCTCATCAACGAAATTACTCACTATGAAAAAAGTCCTCGGCTGCTTGCTATTAAATAGTTGTATTGCCACCGCGTTGCTTGGCACCGATGGTTTTCAAAAACAGCCCGCCAAACCGGCGGATTTGTCCCACGACAAAAATCTTTATGTCGTCGGTTATGCGCACCTCGACACGCAGTGGCGCTGGTCCTATCATACCACCGTCGAGGATTACATCCGCAACACCATGGAGCAGAACTTTCCGCTCCTGGAAAAATATCCCAATTACATCTTCAACTTCACCGGCTCGCGGCGTTACGAGTTCATGCAGGAATATTATCCGGCGGAATATGAGCGGGTGAAAAAATATGTGGCGGCGGGCCGCTGGTATCCGTCCGGCTCATCCGTGGACGAAAACGACGCCAACATTCCATCGCTGGAATCATTCGTGCGCCAGACGCTTTACGGAAATCATTTCTTCAAGCGCGAGTTTGGCATGGTCAGCGACGACTACATGCTGCCGGACTGTTTCGGTTTTCCTGCCTCGTTGCCCACGATCTTCACCCACGAAGGTCTCAAAGGTTTTTCCACGCAAAAACTAAGTTGGGGCTCGGCGATTGGCATTCCGTTCAGCATCGGCACCTGGGTTGGTCCAGATGGTTCGTCAGTGTTGGCCGCTTTGAATCCGGGGGCTTACAATGCCCGGGTCAACGAAGACTTGAGCAAAAGTGAAATGTGGCTCAAGCGCATTAATGACACGGGCGACAAGTCGGGGGTGTTTGCCGACTATAAATATTATGGCACGGGCGACCGTGGCGGCGCACCGGGTGAATCCTCGGTGGAATGGATCGAGCGCGCCCTGGCCAGTGCCGGGCCGGTGCGGGTGATTTCCGCGCGCTCCGATGAATTGTATAATGATATAAGTCTGGAACAGGCGGCGAAGCTGCCTTCCTACCAAGGCGACTTGCTGTTGGTCAATCACTCCGCCGGATCGCTGAGTTCGGAAGCTTACATGAAGCGCTGGAACCGCCAGAATGAGCAACTCGCCAACGCCGCCGAAAGCGCCGCGACGATTGCCTACTGGCTCGGCTCGGCACCTTATCCGCAGCCGACTATTTATGCGGGCTGGGATCTCGTGCTTGGTTCTCAAATGCATGACATCATGCCGGGCACCAGTTTACCGAAAGCTTACGAATACTCTTGGAACGATGAGGTTCTGGCGCTGAATCAATTTGCCGATGTCGTGGAACGCTCTTCGGCGGCCGTGCTGTCCACGCTCGATACCACCGCCAAAGGAGTCGCGGTGGCGGTCTATAATCCGCTCGCGATTGATCGTGAAGATGCGGTCGAGGCTACGATAACTTTCAATGGAACAATTCCTGAAGCCGTTACCGCTTATGATCCGCAAGGTCAACCCGTGCCGACGCAGGTTCTTGGACGCGATGGTAATTCGCTTCGGGTGCTGTTCGTCGCAAAAGTTCCGTCCGTCGGATACGCCATTTATGATGTGCGACCGGAGTCAAATTCGTCGGCGCCGACCAGTCTTGTCGTCACCGCCAACTCGCTCGAAAACGCCCGCTACAAAGTTTCTCTTGATGCCCAAGGCGACATTGCCTCTATCTTCGACAAATCGCTCAACCACGAACTGCTTTCCGCGCCGGCGCGACTTTCGTTTCACACCGAAAATCCTGCCCAATGGCCCGCTTGGAATATGGATTGGGAAGATCGGCAAAAACCCGCGCGCGGTTTCGTCGCCGGCCCGGCGGAGATTCGGATTGTGGAATCCGGCCCGGCTCGCGTGAGTTTGGAAGTCAAGCGCACGACCGAAAATAGTATCTTTACCCAACAAATCCGGCTGGCTGCTGGCAGTGGTGGTGACCGTGTGGAATTTTTCAATAACATTGACTGGCGCTCCGCCATAGCCAGTTTGAAGGCTGACTTCACCTTCACCGCCGCGAACAGCAATGCCGCTTTCGCGGACAAAGTCGGCGTCTCAATGCGCGACAACGACAAGCCCACACGTTTCGAATTGCCACTGCAACAATGGCTGGATCTTACTGATGCCGGCGGCGGCTACGGGGTCGAAATCATGAGTGATTCCAAATATGGTTCGGACAAGCCGGACGATCATACTTTGCGACTTACGCTCTTATACACGCCCGGCACGCGCGGAGGTTATCCCGATCAAGGTTCGCAAGATCAAGGCAAGCATCAAATCCTCTACGCCCTCGCCGCCCACAAAGGTGACTGGAGCGAAGGTCGTGATCCTTGGCAGGCTGCGCGGCTAAATCAACCATTACGCGCGTTTCTAACAGCCGCGCATTCCGGAAATAACCGGACTTTTTCGATGCTGACACTCAATAGCGATCAGGTTCAGTTGGAAACCTTGAAAAAAGCGGAAGACAGCGATGAAGTTATTGTTCGCTTCAAAGAACTTACCGGCAAGCCAGCCAAAAATCTCGCGCTCCGCTTTCCTGTAGCCATCACCGCCGCACGCGAGGTGAATGGCCAGGAAGCACCCATCGGCAATGCCACTCTTCAAAACGGCCAACTAACATTCGACATGAAGTCTTTCAGCTTGAAAGCCTTTGCACTCAAACTGGCTCCGCCACAGACGGCGGTTGCAGCCGTGACCAGTCAAGTTGTGCCGCTGACTTATGATACGGATGTTATTAGCAGCCGCGCCAAACGCGATGATGGCGCAATGGACGCCAGCGGCGGAGCTTATCCGGCCGAGATGTTTCCGAAACAAGTTGTTCGCGAAGGTGTAAATTTCCAACTTGGCTCCGTCGCCGACGGGGATAAGAACGCGCTTACCGCGCACGGCCAGAGCCTTGATTTGCCAACTGGAAATTTCAATCGCGTGCATTTGCTGGTAGCAGCGGACGGCGATACAAGCAGCCAGATTAAAATTGGCGGGGACGCGCAGCCCTTTAACATTCCTAACTGGACGGGCTACATCGGCCAATGGGATAACCGGCTTTGGGACAATCCTACTCAGAAGATAGACTTGGAACCCAACCAGCCGCCGGTGGGCCTAGTTCCAGGATTTATCAAGCGCACTCCGGTGGCCTGGTTTGCGACTCACCATAACACGCCGCAAGGTGATGCTTACTACAGTTATTCCTACTTATTCGAACTTACCTACGAATTGCCGACGGGGACTAAAAGTTTGACGCTGCCGGACAATTCCAAAATCCGTGTTTTCGCCGTCAGCGTGGCCAGCGAACCTGGTGCCACGCCGCCGGCGGCGCCGCTTTATGATACACTTGCCGACCACCAGCCCAGCGGCGTGCCACTCATCCCACAGGCGGGAAAAAGTTTCAATCAAACGACCGCCATCATGCTGGTCCCGCCGCTTTACCATCGGCCCGGCGATCTGCATTACACGCTTGATGGCAGCGATCCCACGGCCGGTTCGCCGGTTTACGATCAGCCGTTTTTGGCCGAAGAAACTGTGAATGTGGCGGTCGCGCAAATTGATGAAAGCGGAAAAGTCGGATCAATTGTCCGAGGTGTCATTGAAATTCATGACCTCGCGCCCCCCACGGTCGTCAGTGCGCTAGTCGAAAATAACCTGAATGCGCTCAATCTAACTTTCTCCAAACCGCTCGACCCGATGGCGGCGGTTGAAGTTAAAAACTATATGGTTCAACCTGCGCTGGCCGTCAGCAAAATTACGCAGTCGGCCGACGGTCGCAACGTCAGCCTGATTTTCAGCGCGGCGATTCCTGCCGGAATTGATTACACGCTGAATTTGAGCGGGATCAAAGACAAGACCACCAATGGCAACGTCATTGCGGCCACTTCCCTGCCGTTCAACGCGCAGAACCTGGTTTATTCTCTTAAGTCCGCTCAACTGCCGACGCAGAGCGTCAAAGCTCCGG
The DNA here is from genome assembly GCA_903944085.1 of uncultured Verrucomicrobia subdivision 3 bacterium. GTDB lineage: Bacteria > Verrucomicrobiota > Verrucomicrobiia > Limisphaerales > UBA11358 > UBA11358. The sequence goes on along the minus strand of CAJAQO010000063.1, from coordinate 3,106 downwards.
TCGCCGGACTACCGCTCCAGAAGAATGATGCTTGGACGATGAATCTATTTGTCAAAGCGACCCAGCTTCCGGAAACCCGCACGATTATTGGCGGATTTGGGCGAGATACTGACAGCCCCAAAGAAGGCACCAGCCGCTACTTCGCGGTGTTCGATGGTAACATCCATTTTTGGACCGCCAATCGCGATCTCCGAACCCGTTCCCCGTTTGAAGTCGGCCGGTGGCAAATGTTCACCGCCACTTACAATGGCAAAACGCTTTCGCTTTACAAGGATGGTAATCCGATTGCCAAGCGGGACGTCGAGTTAAGCGACGATGCCGAAGCCAACGTCAACATCGGCACGCCCGATCCGTGGGAACACGAGCGCAGTTTTCATGGCGAGGTGCAGGACTTCAGCATTCGGCGAGGTGCCTTCACCACCGCTGAGGTCAAGCAGCTCTTTGCGCACACCAAGCCGGTTCAGTGAGTTGCCAAGGTTTCAACTGGAGGCCAGCCCTTGGCGGGCTGGCCTTCGTGTTTGCAGTTCTACTTCCCGGAACGGCCAAGTCACATCCCGCCGAGTTCACTACCCTGCAAGTTAAAGTCGAGGCAGACGGACATTTCAATGCCTCGCTGAACATTGACATGCTTTCCTTTGCGTTGGGTCAGACTTCGCTCAAGACCAGCAATGAGGAGCTTGAAACTCTATTAGCCGGTCCCCGCGCCACTCTGGGAGAAGACCTTGCCGAGGCCGGCGAACACTTTCGTCACGAGGTCGTGGTGCGCACCGATGTCGGTGATGCCGCTATCACCTCATGGTCGCTGCCTGATTTGCCGCAAGTAGATGCTGTGCTGGCGCGCAATTTGCAGCCCCGCATTTTAGTTCCCGGTGAAATTATTTTTTCCGGCACGCTGCCCGCGCAGGCGCACGCGCTCGCGATTCGGTTGCCTTATGTGCTGGGAGATACTGTGCAAGTGCTGGAACTTCCCGGTGGCATCAGCCACGACGAACCGGTTTCTGCCGGCGACTACTCCAGCCAAGTAACCATCGCCCTGCAACCTCCGGGGGCGAGGGATAAACTGGTTGCCCTCGGTCGCTACATAATCGTCGGCTTCCATCACATCATTCCCGAAGGAACGGATCACATTTTATTCGTGCTTGGACTTTTTCTTTTTAGCGCGCGAATAAAACCGCTGCTTTGGCAAGTCTCTGCTTTTACCGTCGCCCACTCCATTACGCTCGGACTGGCGCTTTATGGCGTGGTGCGGCTGCCGTCCGCCATCACGGAACCGCTGATCGCGGCGTCCATTGTCTTTGTGGCGGTGGAAAATATTTTCACAAAAGAAATCAAACCGTGGCGCTATGCCGTCGTTTTTTGTTTTGGACTGGTTCACGGACTCGGCTTTGCGAGCGCCTTCGCCAACGTCGGCCTGCCGCGCGAAAACTTCCTCATCGGGTTGGTCGGCTTCAACCTCGGCGTCGAGTGCGGTCAACTCGCGGTGATTATCGGCGCGTTTTTGACCGTTGGCTGGTTTCGCCATCAGCCGTGGTATCGGCGCAGAATTGTGTTACCGGCTTCCTCGCTGATTGCGCTCATCGCCTTATTCTGGACTTTCCAGCGCATTTTCTGGCGCGCTATGTAACCAGGTTAAAATTCGGCGTAAACACCACGCATTCCAAACGGCTCCGGACAACCGTCTTGCCGAAATAAAATGATAGCCGCCGGTTTGGTTGTTAGAACCCGGCAAAATAACCCAGCTCGCGCAACGATGAAAAATCTTTGGTGCGCTCGGCTGTCGCGCGGCCGATGATGACGTGATCCACCACCTCGATTTTCAAGAGCTGCCCGGCGCGGATCAAGTCCCGTGTCACTTTGATGTCCGCCTCGCTCGGTGTCGGGTCGCCGCTCGGATGATTATGCACGAGCACCATTGCCGCCGCGTTGGCCACAATCGCCGCGCGAAACACCTCGCGCGGATGCACCAGGATGGTGTCGAGCGTGCCGTGGGAAATTTCCTCCGCGCGGATCAGCCGCTTGCGCGTGTTCAGCAGCAGCGCCTGGAACGACTCCACATTTTTCAGCCGGTTCGTCTCGCGCATGAAATTCACGACCGTGGCCGGCTGGTCCAGCACCGGTGATTCTTCGCGCCGCTCCTGCTCCATGCGCCGCGCCAGCGCGAACGCCGCCACCAGCGTGGCCGCCTTGTCCGGGCCAACGCCGGCAATCTGTTTTAATTCATCCACCGTCGCCAGCGCCAGCGCGTTCAGCGAGCCGAATTTTTGCAAAATATTTTGCGCCACCTGCACCACGTTGGCGCCCTGCAAACCCGTGCGCAGCAAAATTGCGATCAGCTCCGCGTGGGTTAGCGCATCCGGCCCGCGCGCCACGAGGCGTTCGCGCGGGCGTTCGCTCACCGGCTGGTCTTTGAGCCGCAAGCTGTCTGCCATGAAAAAGTTGTAAGCGAATCCGCCGCCAAACACACGCGCAAAATTTGGTGGCGTGGCCAAAGCAGAGTTCAGCGGAGTGACGGTTTGGTCACCGAAACCAAGGTCACGGAATACCGCCGGGGCAGTGAATCCGTGGACACGGCGATTTTGGCCGCCAGTTGAAATCGGCTCGCCACGTCCGGCATTTGCTGCAAAACTACGGGCGCAATGCGAATCCTCGCCCTCGATCACGGAACCAAGCGCATCGGCGTCGCGGTGAGCGACGAAACCAAAACCATCGCGCAGCCGCTGGAATATATTTTGGCCGAACCGTTCGCGGCGTTTCTGGACCGGCTGAAAAAAATCCTCGTCGAGAAGGAGATTGACCTCATTCTCATCGGCCAGCCGCGCAACATGGACGGCAGCTACGGCCCGGCGGCGCAAAAGGTGGAGACGTTCGTCGGCGTGCTGAAAACCGCCATCACCGTGCCCATCAAAATGTGGGACGAGCGGCTCACTTCCACGATGGCGAACCGGATTTTGATCCAGGGCGGCGTGCGCCGCGACCAGCGCAAAGAGAAAGTGGACAAAATGGCGGCGGCGATTTTGTTGCAAAGCTATCTCGACGGGATTTAATTTTCAGCCACAGATTTTCACAGATGAAACACAGATGGAACAAATTACCGGCAGTTCTGATT
>CAJAQO010000062.1 GCA_903944085.1 uncultured Verrucomicrobia subdivision 3 bacterium | reverse complement strand
GATTTGACCAACATGGCGCTGCTGGTGGCGCGGCTGTGGTTCGGCCTCACGATGCTGTTCAACCACGGTTTCGACAAGCTGGCGCATTTCCACGACTGGGTGGCGAAGATTCAAGATCCGCTGGGCTTCGGCCCGGAGGCGACTTTGGTGCTGGTCATTTTCGCGGAAGCCGGGGCGGCACTGCTGTTGACGGTCGGCCTGCTGACGCGGGTGGCGGCGGCGGTGCTGGTGATTGACATGTTCGTCGCGTTTTTGATGGTGCATAAAACGGCGCTGACCGGGCAGGGCAACGGCGAACTGGCGTTCCTGTATCTGGCCGGCTTTATCACGCTGCTGATCGCGGGCGGCGGACTTTTTTCGCTCGACACGCTGGTGTTCAAAAAAATCGGCCGCAGCCGCCTACAGCAAAACTCGGAAACGGTTTAACGGAGTTTGGTCAGGGCGCGCGGCGAAAGTCCCAGCACGGATTTGAAGACGCGCGAAAAGTGAAAGGGATTGGCAAAGCCCGCCTGTTCGGCGACCTGCTTGACCATCGCGCCCGGCACCTGCAATTGCTCGGCGGCGAAATTTATTTTCAGGCGCAGCAGCAGCCGGTAGGGCGTCTGGTGGTCGTATTGCTGGAACAGCCGGCAAAGATAGGCCACGTCCAGATGGCATTCGCGGGCCGCCTGGTCCAGCGAGCGCAGCCGGAGAAAATGCTGGCCGATAAAATCCCGGCAGTGCTGGTAGGTGGCGAACGCCAGTGTTTCGTGGCCGGGCAGCGGCGCGCGCGCCTCCAGAATTTTCAACATCAAACCCTCCAGCAGCCGCGCGCAAATGGCCGGGCTCTGCCGCGTGCCGCGCCGGCCGTTGCGGATAAGCTCGTCAAACAGCGGCTGGATTTCCAGCGGTGGAAACACCTGTGCCACGGTGCCGCTGCGGAGCTGGCCGGCGGCCAGCAGCCGCGCCGCGCCGGTGCCGGCAAAATCCACAAAGTATTTCACCAGTGGCAGACGCGGATCGGTGAGGATTTCCTGTGCCACGCCCGGCCCGTAGGAAAAAACACTGCCGGGCTGCAGCGCATGCTCCGTCCGGTTCAGCTTCAACCGGCCGCCGCCCTGGGCCACAAACTCAAGTGAATAAAACGGGAACGAGACGCGGCGGATGGCGTAGTCGGCCGCGCAATCCTCCACGCCGCCGCAGACCACCTGGAGTTTCGCCTTGGGCGACGGCTGCAGGTTCAGATAAAAACGCCGCGCCTGGGAAACCTGCGTCGAGAAAAAATCCGGCTTGCCGTCGCCGCCGGTCATGGGAGGGACTCTTCTCATAAAAGTCAAAAATGGATATGCCGGGGCAAGTCTCGCCGTTCCAGCCGTTCGGGAAAAGCAGAAAAGTGTTGGGCGCAAAGTCCGTTGCCTGGCACCGGACACGAATGATTTTGCAACCCTGCGCTTGAGTCGCCTCGCGGCACGACTTAAATTCTCGCGGCATGAACGCCTCGTTGAAAGACCAAGTCGCGCAGACTTCCGCCTGGATTGGCAAGTTGCGCGAGGAAATTGCCCACGTCATCGTCGGGCAGGAACAACTCGTGGACCGGTTGCTCGTCGGCCTCCTCGCCAACGGCCACGTGTTGCTCGAAGGCGTGCCGGGTTTGGCGAAAACTTTGTCCGTCCGCACGCTTGCGACGGCGGTGCAGGCGAAATTCAACCGCATCCAATTCACGCCCGATCTGCTGCCCGCCGACATTCTCGGCACGTTGATTTACAATCCACAGGATTCAAAATACCACGTCACGCGCGGGCCGATTTTTGCGAATTTTGTTTTGGCCGACGAAATCAACCGCGCGCCAGCCAAGGTGCAATCCGCGCTGCTCGAAGCCATGCAAGAACGCCAAGTCACGCTCGGCGGCGAAACGATGAAGCTGCCGTCGCCGTTCCTCGTGCTCGCCACGGAAAACCCAATTGACCAGGAAGGCACCTATCCGCTACCCGAAGCGCAGGTGGACCGCTTTATGTTCAAGGTGATTCTTGATTATCCGAACGAGGTAGAAGAAAGAAAAATTCTCGACCGCATGGCGTTCACCAGTCCGGAACAGCCGGTAAAGCCCGTCGTGTCGCTCGAAGAAATTCTGGCGACGCGCAAGCTCGTGGACCAAATCCACGTGGATGACAAAATCCGCGATTACATCGTGAAAATTGTTTTCGCGACGCGGAAGCCGCAGGATTTTAAATTGGACGTGAAACATTTCATCCAGTTCGGCGCGTCGCCGCGCGCGACGATTTTTCTGACACTTGCCGCCAAGGCGTGGGCGCTGCTGCAAGGCCGCGACTATGTGATTCCCGAAGACGTGAAAAGCATCGGCCCCGACGTGCTGCGCCACCGCATCATCCTGACCTACGAAGCCGAGGCGCAGGCGGTGACGACAGACGCGATCATCAAGAAAGTGTTCAACGCGGTGCCGGTGCCGTGAATATTTTAAATTTGCAATTGCCAATTTTCAATTTGAGACAATTCGCAGTTTTGGAATAAATTGGCAATTGGAATTTGAAAATTACAAACCTTCATGACCGTCACCGAGCTGCTTGAATCCGTCCGCCGCGTCGAAGTCCGCACAAACCGCCTCGTAAAAGTTTTGGAATAATCGTTTTCGACCTTATTCTAATAGCTGTTTAGTTGTTTTTCTCATTTTCTCTTTACAGGACTTTGCCCCTTTCTTTACCCTAGGGGTGTTGGTGCATTGCCCAGCTTTGTCCCGCTATGCAGGGCTTTGCACAAAATCAGAAATTATGTCACTCACCCTAAGACCCGATAGCAATTGGTGGTACGGCAAATTCAAAGAGAATGGCGCCCGAATCGTAAAAAACCTCAACGTCAAAGTTGTTGGAACACGCCCAGCCACATTGAAAGAAACTGGCGATACACTTTTTGAAAGATCCCGCGGCGAAGCTCAGAGGGCTCACGATGATTATCTCGGCAATCTAAAAAACAAACGTGCCGGCATCAAATACGCGAAAGGCCTGCTCGAACTCGTGAGCGAAGAAAAAATCACATCACCTCTGATCAGTTCTCTGACAGCGCTGTGGGTGAAGGATAAAAAGCTACGCACCGTTCAGGTCGGCGACAAAATCCGTTATGAAGGTCTGAGCCAAACTCACATCAGACATGCCACGGGAAAATTGACTCGTCTCTCCAAATGGATGGCAAAAAACCATCCCAACGTAAAAGACATGGCTTCGATGTCGAAAGATCAGATTGAAGCCTACCTGAAAATTATCGAAAGCTACAAACTCACGGCGTGTGGATGGAATTCATATCTGAGGCTCTTTCGAGAAATATTTAACAGGCACGAACCAGGCGGGCGGGTCGCAAGGGCGTTGAAGGAAATGGAATTCCAAAAGCGAGAAGTCAAACATCGCAAACCGTTTCCCGACGAGCAACTCCTTGCCATCTTGGACGCGGCGAAAAAATATCCCGATGTCGAGCCACTATTTATTCTCGGCGTTAACACACCGCTGCGCTTGGGAGGCGATGGATGGTGCTAGCGGGAAGACCGGTGGCCTCGCTCATCCGTTTCGCCGCCCGACCGGTTGGCGCGCAAAGCAGGCACTTCACTTTTTTAGCACACAGGATCTTTAGGATGGCGTTCGTCAATGTTGTTTTACCGACGCCAGGTCCGCCGGTGATCACCAGCACCCGGTTCGTCAGGGCCTGCTTCAAAGCTTCACGTTGAGACGGTGCCAATTCTTTACCGGTTTGTTTTTGACACCACGCCACGGCCTTGTCGAATTCGACGGCGGGATAATTTGGCGGTTGGGCGGCGAGATTCCGGATACGACCGGCGATGTTTTCCTCGGCGCGTTTGAGCGCCGGTAGGAAAATGAGCTCGGTGCCGGCGATATTCTCCTGGGCAAGTTCTCCGTCGGCCATGGATTTCGCCAGCGCAGCTTTGACGATGTCTTCACTCACGAGGAGCAGCTTGCCGGCGTCATCGAGGAGCTTCTCAATTGGCTGGGCGCAGTGTCCGTCGTTGGTGGCTTCCAGCAAAACATGGCTCAGGCCAGCGCAAGCACGCAGGAGTGAGTCGTGCGGAATGCCGACTTTTTGGGCAATTTGGTCGGCCGTTTTGAAACCAATGCCGTGAATGTCTTTGGCCAGCGAATACGGGTTGGCCTGAACTTTTTCAACGGCCTCCTCCCCGTATGTTTTGTAAATGCGGACGGAGCGGCTGGTGGAAACGCCGTGACTGTGCAGGAACACCATGATTCTGCGGATGACTTTTTGTTCCGCCCAGGCGGCCTTGATTTTTTGCCGCCGCTTGGGTCCAATTCCGTCCACGGTTTCCAAATCAGCGGAGCGTTGCTCAATGACATCGAAGATGCCTTCGCCAAATTTGCCGACGAGCTTCTTGGCGTAAACGGGGCCGATGCCTTTGACCATGCCGCTGCCGAGATATTTTTCGATGCCCTCAATTGTGGTCGGTGGCGTGCTGGTCAGCATCTCCGCTTTAAACTGGAGGCCGAATTCACGGTCCTGAACCCAGATGCCCTGTGCCGTCACCCACTCCCCGGCGCTGACGCTCGGTAGCGAACCAACGACGGTGACCAGATCGCGATGGCCCTTGGCCTTGATTCTGAGGACGGCATAGCCATTTTCATCATTGAAATATGTGACCCGCTCAATCAGGCCAGTGAGGCTTTCAACATTCTTCGTATTGTTCGCTGGTGGCTGCAATGTCGGGACTATTGTGGTCGGTTGTAAGTGGGTGGGCAATCGCGCAATCCGCATCTGCGCCGGCGCTTTTTGTCTGAGATATATTGCCCGTCTGGTTCACAGCACTGAGAAATGCGTCTTGTTTCCAAGAAGTGGGGCTGGCCTTACTGGTTGGGCGGGGAGACGGCTTGGTCGACGGACTGTAAACGGCTTGCGCCTTGTTCGCCCATGAAATTGGGTTCACCCATTTTTATCGAAAGTTATCAGCGCTTTGGCTTGCGCGGAAAAGTGAAAACTGGCATAAGCGGAAGCATGCAGCAGATCCATCAATGGTTTATGGCTGTGATGTTGTTGGCTAGTCTGGGCAACACGCTGGGGCGGCCGGTATTACGCGTTGAGGACGAATTG
>CAJAQO010000061.1 GCA_903944085.1 uncultured Verrucomicrobia subdivision 3 bacterium | reverse complement strand
GATGCTCCAGCAGCCGCAGGCGGAGGATTACGTCATCGCCACCGGCGAGACGCACAGCGTGCGCGAATTTTTGGAACTGGCCTTCGCGCATGTCGGGCTGGACTGGCAAAAGCACGTCGAAATTGATCCCAAATTTTACCGGCCAGCCGAGGTGGAACGCCTGATTGGCAATCCCGAAAAAGCCCGGAAGCATTTGCACTGGTCAGCGCAGACCAAATTTGCCGACCTCGTCCGCCTCATGGTGGATGCCGATGTGAAGCTGCTCGCCGAACGGCATGGCCGGCCAGTTCGCGATTGAAGCCAACCTGAAACCCTGATTTTTGCCGACCAATGAAGGTGCTTTTTTCACACTCGCTGCCATTTTTTCTGGCTCACGGTGGATCGCAAACTTTGATCGAGGCGCTGATGCGCGAACTGGCAAATCTGGGTGTCCAAGTGGAACCCGTGCGCTGGTGGGATGACCAGCAGACCGGGGACATCCTGCATTATGTGGGCCGGCCCAACACGCACAGCATCGGGCTTGCCCATGAAAAAAAATTCAAAGTGGTGATGACGGATTTGCTGGATCAAACGGCCTCGCGCAGCGCGTCCCGTTTATTTTTGCAGCGCACGGCCATCCGGTCCGCCCGCGCGCTGGTGCCGAGTCTGGCCGGGCGTTTCAGTTGGGAGCTTTACCGGGAAATGGATGCGATGATTTTCGCCGTGCGGCACGAATGGGAAGTGGCTCAATATTTATTCGACGCCCATCCGCAACGCGGTTATGTCATCCCGCATGGCCTCGAAGACGCAGCGCTGAAGCAGTTGGCGCTGCCGGCGGCGGAAGCCGACTACCTGGTGTCGGTCGCGACGATTCATCCGCGAAAAAACTCGCTGCTGCTGGCACAGGCCGCACGCGTGGCCAAAGTTCCAATTGTCTTTCTCGGCAAACCATTTTCGCCGGACAACGATTATTTTCGCCGCTTCAAGGAACTGGTGGATGACCAATATGTCCGCTTCCCCGGCTTTGTGACCGAGGCAGAAAAGCAGCGTTATTTGCGCGAGGCACGCGGGTTCGCGCTGTTAAGTCTCTTTGAAAGCGGCTGCATTGCCGTATATGAAGCCGCCGCCGCCGGCCTGCCGCTTTTCCTCTCCAATTTGCCGTGGGCCGCCAAGTGTTATCCCCAGGCCAAAAATTTGCAGCTCACAAAATTGCGCCCGGCCAAACTAATCGCCGCTGATTTGGAACAGTTTTACCAAACGGCCCACCGAATGCACCAACCCACTTTTCCGGTCCTCTCCTGGCGCGAGGTGGCGCAGGAATATGTGCGGGTTTATGAAAAAGTTTTGGCTCATTAACGGCGGCTATGAGAAAAAGCTGACGACCGTGAACCGCTCCGCCACCAACGTGGATGTCCGCCAAGCCGGCAAACTGGCGTCCCATCAATTTTCTTTGGTCGAAAAAATCGCCGGCGCATTTGGCGGCTTGCGGCTGCGGTTTTTTCCGCGCCGGATTCTCGTGGCCGGACCGTATGTCGGCGAATTCGGCCACGAACTGATGGACTGGCAGCCGTGGGTGCGCGCCCAGATTGCGCGGCACGACGAGGTTCACGTCATAACTTTTCCGGGTCGCGATTATCTTTATCCCGGCTGCAAAGTGCATTACCACGAGGTGAAATTGGAAAATGCCGGCTACCGGCACGGGCGCTGCACCCCGCGGCAACTCGAACAAATGGCGCGGAAAAAAGCCGCCGAGTTGGGCTTGAAAAATTACGACGTGATGACCGCGCTGCACATCTGCACCGCGTATCACCGAAAATTCTTGCTGCCGGCCAAATTTGAACTGCTCGGCCAGCCGCCCGTGTCCGGCCAATTCCGGGACGTGGCATTCCATTTCCGGCAGGTGCAAAAAGAGGGACCGGACCAGACGCGGAATTATCCGCCCGAATTATGCGACCGCGTGGTGGCACTCTGCCGGGCGCAGAACTTGCGTTGCTTTTGCGTCGGCCATCCGCGTTATGCTTATTGCCCGGCGGGCGTGGAAGATCGGCGATCCGAAGACTTGGCGACCAGCGTGGCAGCCATCCGCGCCGCGCGCCTGCTTGCGGGCGAATTGAGCGGCCCGATGCACTTGGCCCAACTCTCCGGCGTGCCAATTCTCATCTGGGCGGACGGCCAGTGGCGAATTGACGGCTGCCTCGACTGGAATGTTTTCCGCGTGCCAATTTATATCATCGCCAAAGACACGTTCCGGCCCGACCCGGACCGTGTCGCGGGCAAAATTGTCGAAGCTCTCGCCGACCTGCGTCAACGCACGGATGACTTTCGGCAACCGGCTTGCACGCTGCCGAAATAATTTCCATGCGCATCGTC
>CAJAQO010000060.1 GCA_903944085.1 uncultured Verrucomicrobia subdivision 3 bacterium | reverse complement strand
GCGATGATTCCAAGACAAAACGCTTTAATGAAAAGACAACTCGCGATGCTTTTAACTTGAAACGCTTTAATAAAACCTCAACTCGCGATGATTTTGGAGCAAAACGCTTTAATGAAGCCACAACTCGCGATGATGATGGGACAAAACGCGATGATAAAATGACGGCAGCCGATGATTTCGAGGCAAAACGCTTTGATGAAAAGACAACTCGCGATGATTATAACCTGGAACGCTTTAATAAAACGTCAACTCGCGATGATTTTGAAACAAAATCTTTTAGTGAAAGGCAATTTCCGGCCGAAACCATGCCCGCCCGCTCTAAAAATGGACAGCACTGGATGATTTCAGGACAAGACAGACCATCGAAAGACGGTTCCAACCACGAACCACACGAATTACACGAAATAGAAATAAATCCCCTGCCCGGCGGATTTCAGCGTTTCAGCTTTCCTGGCCAGTCCGGCTCGGACTTTCATAATTTTAGCTTTTATTTTCCCCCGCGCCGGGCGTAGCATGGCCGCAACACTTCCATCTATGAATGATCTGGACCGGGCCATTCTTGCGCTGCAACGCAGCACCGCCGCCACCCCCGAATTCTACCGGCAGCTCGCCCAGGGTGACCTCTGGTTTCTGGTGCGTTATCATCCCGAAATCGAGGGTGAAACCATTGAACTCAAGAACGGTGCCCCCATGCCGTTCATCCTGTTCAAGGTGCGCGGCGGCGGCTCAGCCGTGGCCCTCTTTTCCTCGGCGGAACGGGTGGAGGAATGCCTGAAAACATCCAAGATTCCCGCGCGCCGATATTCGACCGGTTCCATGCCCGCCCGGCAGATGCTGGAAATATTGGGGGCGCAGAACTTGCAGGCCGTCCTCAACCAGGGCTGCGCCGCCGGGGCCGTGACCATCCCGCCCGACCTAATGCGCGACCTGGCCAGTGGCCGGGCGCTGAAACCGATTCTCCCGGAGGGAAAGATGCATGGTGTGCTGAACATCCTTGATCCGGCGGATTATCCCACGCACTTGATTCAGCCGCTGTTTGAGTTGATGCGGCAACATGCCCAGTTCCGGGCCGCCTGGGTTTTCGCCTTCCCGCCGCCGCCGGACGCACCCGTCCGCCCGCCGCATTATCAACTCCTGATCCTGATGAATCCCCGCGACGAGCGGCTCTTCCACGACCTGAATATGACGCTGTCCGCCGCCGAGCGCGACCATGCCGGTCCCAAGACCGGGCTGGGTCTGGTGGATGAAACCGATGCGGATTATATTGCGGGACTGTTTCGTCAGGCCCCGGCCTTCTTTACCGCCGCAGATTATCGCCGGCCGCCGGGAGCATTGGCATAGCCGCCCACTGGCGGCTGCTTTAGCTTTCATGGCCAGTCCGGCCCGGACTTTTAGAATTTTGCTTTTATTTTCCGCCGCCGGGCGTAGCATCGCCAGACAGCTTGCAAATCAGGAAATGGAGAAATTATGGATAAGACAAATTACGTTCTGAATAAACCGGAACTGGCGGCAAATGAAACGGTCTGGGCGTTTGACCTGGGCAAAGGCTCCATCGGCTCGCCCGGTGGAGTAGCACCAGTGGATGAATTTCCTGGAGTAGCCGGCGTTACTCCACGGGGCGAGGCGGTGCGGCGCGGCAACGAATTTCTGCACAAGGCCTCCCTGCTCATCCCGGCGGAATTTGCCGAAACCAAAACCGCCGCCGGTCGCCGCCGGATGTGGCGCACGCGGCAGGCACACGGTTCATCAGTATTTTCCCCGCACAGTGATTGCAACCAATCAGACTGAACGTGGATGAAAACCGGCACGAGCCACAAAAGCAACGCGACGAAGCAGGCGTTTGTGCCGCTCTCCCAATCGCATCCGCTGCTCGCGGCGCAGTGGCATCCCACCAAAAACGAAAACGTCTCGCCGGATGACGTCTGGGCCAACTACAGCAAATACTTTTGGTGGCGGTGCGAGAAAGGGCATGAATGGAAGCAACGAATTCGCTCGCGAGCTATTGAAGAATATGGCTGCCCATATTGTTCGGGCCGAAAAACTGCACTTGAAGATTCTATCATCGCCCTACGACCAGACCTTGTTGCGGAATGGCATCCAACAAAGAATGGAAACCTTCGACCTGAAACCGTTAGTCCGGGTAGTAACAAATTCGTAGCGTGGCGATGCAGCAAAAACCCAGAACACGAATGGCGAACGCAAGTCGTTGTTCGCGGAAAAATGGGCGCTGGATGCCCGGTTTGTGCGGGGCGTCCACCGATTTCGCTGTCAAACTTCGCTTCCCGCTATCCAGAGTTGATGAAAGAATGGCATCCAACTCTGAACAGCTCTCTTGATCCAACAAAACTCACAGTCCATAGCCATGAAATGGTCTGGTGGCAATGCCTGAAAGACCCAAGCCATGTTTGGCAGACTCAAGCGAGAAGCCGAATCAAGCACGACCGAGGATGCCCCAAGTGTCGGCCAAAGCAAACGAAGCTTCCTGTCCTCTCCATTTACAATCCACAACTTGCGTCAGAGTGGCATCCAACGAAAAACGATGGGCTCACGCCAGACCAAGTCACTGCTGGAAGCACAAAAATTGCATGGTGGCGTTGCTCAAAAAATCCAGTGCATGAATGGGAAGCAGCAATTGGTGATCGCAATAGAGGAAATGGCTGTCCTCTTTGCGCCGGACAGAAAGTTGATTCGTCGAATTCGCTTGCGACTCTACGACCTGATCTCGCAGCGCAGTGGCATCCAACGAAGAATGGAAAGCGGACTCCGCGAGATGTTACGACTGGCAGTTCGGCAATGATTTGGTGGCAATGCAGCGCTAACCCACCACATGAATGGCAGGCGAGAGTTTTGCACAGAACTCGTGGGCGCGGCACTGGATGTCCGACGTGTGCGGGGCGTTTCGAAGGTGAGAATACTTTGGCTTCTCGCTTCCCCGTCGTTGCGGCTCAATGGCACAAAACGAAAAACGGCAAGCTGACTCCGTCAGAAGTAACGCCTGGCTCTGAACAGAAGGTGTGGTGGCAGTGCGATAAAAACCCAAGCCACGCTTGGGAAGCGCAAATCAAGAATCGTGTTATTCTGAAAAGTGGCTGTCCGATTTGTCGCGTCGGCTGGACGGTGGCTGGCATCCGCAGTTTCGTAGATTCGCTCAAAGATCATCTTGCGTCATTCACGCCCGCCGAGCTTTACGTTTTGTTCCAGCAAAATGGTTTGTTGAGCGGCGACCGCAAGAGTCAGGCGTTCGTGGATGCGCTGGCGACGGGGCGGTTTCCGTTCGCGGAGATTGAAAAGTTTTGCAAAGGCGAGACGTCGCTGGTGGATTCGTTCCTCGCGGATTCATCGCTCACGCTGGAATCGCTGGACGAGACGAAACCGGCCACGGAAGCGGAATTGGGCGCTGTCGGCGAAGGTCAGGAAGAAAGCGCAGAGCTGCCCTCGGCGGACACGGCGGATGTGCTGAAATCGTTACAGTCGCCGGTGATCGTCTCCGCCGATCAAGAGGCGATTGATTTCCTCGTGGCCTCGGCGCTCGCGAAAATCTGGAAGCACGCGTTTCGGAACGAGGCTGCCGCCGTGGCACAGGCGCGGGATTTCAAGGGCGACGCCTACGCGGAGCGGGTGCGCGCGGAATTTCTGGCCGAGTATGAGCGCGTGAAATCGCTGCCGATTCCGGCGGGCTATGCGTTCACGGTCGAGGGCAGACCGGCGCTGCCGAATCTCATGCAGCGGCTGGTGGCGTCGCGGATTCAGCAGAAGCGGCGGGAAGGCAACTGGTCGGGCACGGGCGCGGGCAAGACGCTGTCGGCGGTGCTGGCCAGCCGCGTGGTTGGCGCGAAGCTCACGGTGATTTGCTGTCCGAACAGCGTGGTGGAGGGATGGAAGACGGCGATTTTGAAAGCGTATCCCGACAGTCTGGTGGCGACGAAAACGTTCGCGCCGGATTGGACGGCCACTGCGAAAGACACGACGGGCATGGGCAAGTCGGCGGCGGCGCAGCGTTACGTTGTCCTGAATTACGAGGCGTTTCAGCAGGAAGATTCGGAGAACAAGGTGCGGCAGTTCGCGGAGCGGGAGACGATTGATTTTGTGGTGGTGGATGAAATTCATTTCACCAAGCAGCGGACGGTGGAAAATCTTTCCAAGCGCAAGAAGCTGGTGACGGCGCTCATCAGCCTGGCCGCCGCCAAGCAGCCGCAGTTGTGCGTGCTGGGGATGTCGGCGACGCCGGTGATTAACAATTTGCAGGAGGGCAAAAGTCTGGTGGAGATGGTGTCGGGGCTGACGCACGATGACCTGAACACGCGCCCGACGGTGGCGCATTGCATGAAGTTGCATCAGCGGCTGGTCACGCTCGGCACGCGCTGGCTGCCGGAATACCAGATGGTGTGCGAACTCCAGACGCCAGAGGTGGATTGCGGCGACAGCGTGGAGGAAATCAAGGCGCTGGGGCGGAATGGTTCGCCGCTGGCATTGGAGCAGATTTTGACGCGTGTGCGTCTGCCGATCATCCGACAAAACATCCGGCCCAAGACGCTGCTTTACACGCATCACATTCAGGACATTGACTCGGCGCTTTATCAGGCGCTGGTCGCGGACGGCTGGCGCGTCGGATTTTTCACCGGCGACGACAAGAGCGGACTGGAAGGATTTTTACATGGCGACGTGGACGTGCTGATTGGTTCAAGCGCCATCGGGACGGGCGTGGATGGACTTCAGGAAGTTTGCCAGCGGCTCATAATCAACGTGCTGCCGTGGACTAACGCGGAATTTGAGCAGCTCAAGGGGCGTATTTTCCGGCAAGGCCAGCGCGCGGACAAGGTGACTGTCATCGTGCCGATCACTTACGCGAACGTGAGCGGCGAGCGGTGGTCATGGTGCGGATCGAAAATGCGGCGGTTGCATTTCAAGAAATCCATCGCTGACGCGGCGGTGGACGGTATCGTGCCGGAAGGTCATTTGCGCTCACCGGCGCAGGCGTATCAGGACGTGATGGGCTGGCTGGAACGGCTGACGACTGGACGGGTGGAAGTGATTGAGCGGCCAAGAATCGTCGTGCCGTTGCCGCAAGGCGACAGTGGCGAAGTGGAGCGGCGGGCGCGAACGTATGGCGATTTTTCGGCGATGAACCGGACATGGAATCAGAGCCGCAGTTCAACGACGCAGACGCGACTGCAACAAAATCCCGAAGAGTGGGCGCAATATCACACGCTCTATCGCGAGGCGCGCAAGGATTGGTCGGTGGTGCCATTCGAGGAATTCATCCGCTGGGCGCAGCAGCGGAGCGATTATGTCATCGGCGACTTCGGCTGCGGCGAAGCAAAGGTCGCAGAGGCGTTGGCGGATCGGCACACGGTTCACAGCTTCGATTATGTGGCGGCGAATGATGACGTGGTGGCGTGCGACATGACCAAGACGCCGCTGGAGAATGGGACGCTCGACGTGGCGTTGTTCTCGCTTTCGCTCATGGGTGCGAACTTCACCGAGTATTTGCGTGAAGCATGGCGGGTGCTCAAGCTGGACGGACAACTTCACATTTTTGAGGCGACTTCACGGTTTGGAAACCGTGAGGCGTTCGTGGCGGGATTGAGGCAATTCGGATTTGCGATTGTCGAGGTGCGCGATGCGTGGAAGTTTACCTACATTCATGCGCTGAAGACGGAGCGCGTGCCAGCAATAGATGCGGAGTTGAATTTTTAATTGGTTCACGCAGATGGAATAAAATTCAGCGAATGACTTTGCGACGAACCTGCTTGGACTTATACGGACGATTATGAATGAGCCGGAAAAACTGATTCCGCTGCATGGCGGCTACCGGAAATTGAAAAGTTTTCAGGTGGCGCAACTGGCTTACGACGTGACGGTGCGGTTCTGCGACCGTTACATCGAGAAACGCAGCCGCACCCACGACCAGATGGTGCAGGCGGCACGGTCGGGCGTGCAGAACATTGCGGAGGGCAGCCAGGCCAGCGGCACGTCCAAGAAAACGGAACTCAAGCTGACCAATGTGGCGCGCGCCAGCCTGGAGGAGTTGCGGCTGGATTATGAAGACTACTTGCGGCAGCGCGGGCTGGCGCAATGGCCGCGCGAAGACGCGCGCCGGGCGGAACTGATAGCGGCGCGACCGGCCACGGCGGATGATGTGGCGGCCTGGGTGAAGGATGTGCATGGACAGAATGGACAACATGGACGGCGTGGAGAGGGCAAACTGGAACCGAAGTCCATCCAGTCCACAGTGTCCACCAAGTCCACTTATGCTGAAATCTCTGCCAATGGGGCGCTGGCGCTTCTCGCCGTGACGTGCAGCCTGCTTGACCGGCAGCTTGCCAGTTTAGAAAAAGCATTTCTGGAGGAAGGCGGTTTCACGGAGCGGCTTTACCGGGTGCGCAGCGCGCGGAGAAAATGAGACCGGCCAGTTTCTGCCACACTGGTTGTAAATGCGAGGACACTACCATTATCCAAAGGCTTTCAGCGGTTGCCGTTGGATGATGTCCGGGCGGTCATCATCGCGGCGCGCGGGGTGACGATCTCGTCCAATTTTCTTTCTGGCCTGCTGGAGACGGATGCCATCGTGCTGCATTGCGACGAGCGGTATCAGCCCTGCGGCTGGACGGCACCGCTGGCGCGGACGGTGGATTTGAAGACGTTTCAAAACCAGACGGCCACCCTCACGTGGTAGGAGCCGAGGTGACGAGGCTCATTTCAAATTCGGAATTCGGAATTTTGAATTCGGAATTAAGATAATGAGCCTCCTCACGTCGAACTGTTTTTCCTGACGCCCCTCATCCGGCTACGCCACCCTCTCCCGCTCGCTGGAAACACCTCATCCGGCCTGCGGCCACCTTCTCCCCATCCGATGCGGAGAAGGGTTAATTCGTAGCTCCCACCGGCTGCTTCAGCGCTTGGACAAAATTTTACATGGCAGGTGACAGGGTCCGGCTTTGCCGGTAGATGACGGCCAGCGGCTCAGTATGCTGGCATAATCATAATTCCAGTTTCGGGTTCAAATCTTGGGTCAGCTTTTGACCTTGCCTTGAAAAAACTGGATGGTGGCGGCCAAGCCGTCCGCGAAATTGCTCGTCGGCGCAAAGCCCGCCGCGCGCAATTTGTCAATCGCCGCCAGCGAATGTTTCACGTCCCCTGCCCGCTCCGGCGCGTGGTTGATGGCCGACTTCGAACCGGTGAGCGCGCAGATTTTTTGCGCGAGTTCCTGGACGGTGATTTTCTGGCCGTAAGCCACATTGAAAACGCCGGTGGCCGTGGACTGCGTGGCAAAAAAAACATTGGCCGCCACGATGTCTTTCACAAAAATAAAATCGCGCGTCTGCTCGCCGTCGCCGTAAATCGTGATCGGCTGGTTTTTCACCGCGCGGTCAATGAAGATCGGCACGGCGGCGGCATACTGGCTTTTCGGATCCTGGCGCGGGCCGAAAACATTGAAATAGCGCAGGCACGCGGTCGGCAACCGGCCCGCGTCGGCAAACAGCTTGCAGTAAAATTCGCCGTCGAGCTTGGTGATGGCGTAAGGGCTTTTCGGTTCGGCCAGCATCGTCTCGACTTTCGGGACAATTGGATTGTCGCCATAAATCGCGGCGGACGTGCTCAAAATCAGTTTCTTGACGCCGGCCTGCGCGGCTTCTTCCAACACCACAAGAGTTCCAATAGTATTGATTTCATTGCACTCAACCGGCTTGGCCATGGACTCCGGCACGCTGATCATCGCCGCGAGATGGAAAATATAATCCACGCCCTGCACCGCCTGGCGCACAGCTTCGCGATTTAAAATGGAAGCTTCGATGAACTCATGCTGGAAGCCGGCAAGATTGCGCTGGAAGCCGGAACGCAAATTGTCCAGCACGCGCACTTCCGCTTGGCCTTGAAAATGTTCGACGAGGTGGCTGCCGATAAAGCCCGCGCCGCCGGTGATCAGGATTCTCATTCGAAAATATTTAACCACGGATGGACACCGATGGACACGGATAAAAAAGGAACCGACACGAATTTCGCCAATTGACACGAATTGAAACCGAACCTAACCGCGCGATGCAGTGGCGAAAAACTGGCGTTCCCAAATCTGTGTATATCTGTGCCCATCCGTGGTTGGTTAAATTGTTTCCACTAGTTTGTTCATCGCGGTTTCCTGCTGCTCAATGGATTCGACCAGCTTAAACTGCGTGCGGCAGCGGTCAAGGTTGTGGCCGTCGCGATGGACTTTGAAATAGGTGTCGCCGGCGAGAAAATCCGTGAGAAAGCGGATGCCGATTTCAAAGGTAATGAGCTGGCCGGAAAACGGCAGAAACTTTTTTTCCGCCGGCGTCAGAAATTCCCCGGCCGAACTTAAATAACCGCGGGCCAACGCCTCGAACATCGGAAACTGCAGCGTGACTTTTGACAATTCGCGCTCGTCTTCCTTGGCGGGACTCGTCGCCGTCCGCACCATGTCGCCAAAATCGTAGAGCGCCAGGCCGGGCATCACCGTGTCCAGATCAATCACGCAAATGCCCTCGCCGGTCGCATCGTCGAGCATCACGTTGTTGAACTTGGTGTCGTTGTGCGTGACGCGCTCCGGCAGATTTGCCTCCAGCAGCACACGGCAAATCGCCTTGTGCCGCAGGGCAAATTCAATTTCCGGCTGCGCCAGCCTCACCCGGTTTGAAACATCGTCGGCAATCGCTTTTTCCAGCGCCGCAAACCGTTTGGGCGTGTGATGAAAATCCGGAATCGTGTCTTGCAAGCGCGGCGCGGGCAGATCCGCGAGCAGTTTTTGAAATTGCCCGAACGCCTTGGCGGCCTGAAACGCCTGCGACGGGGACTCAACGGCGTCAAAGGTGCGCGCCTTTTCAATGAAAATATAAACGCGCCAATGATTGCCCTGCGCGTCACAATAAAACGACCGGCCGTCGCGCGCCGCAATCAGCGTGAGCGAACGACGGCTTTGGTCGGTCGCGCCGCCGCACTTTTCGGCCAGATGCGCCGTCACCCGCTGCACATTCTCCATGAGTGCCACCGGGTTTTTGAAAATGCCGTGGTTGATGCGCTGAAATAAGTAACGAACGCGCGTGCCGCCTTGATCAAAAATCACGCAATAGGTGTCGTTGATATGACCGCTGCCATAAGGCATTGCCTCCAGAAACTCGCCGGGGATTTGGAATTGCCGCGCCACCGCGCGGAGGTCGTGTTTAAATTTCATCTTATATTTTTTCGCCAATTCCTCGCCGCCGTCGCCGCGCGCGGTTTCGCCTTCAGGCTTTTTCGGCAATGCCCAGCGGCTTCATGGTTTTCCACAGGCCGCGCGTGAAGTCAGGAATGTTCACCGGCATGCTGCCCGTGGCCACCGAGCGCACCGAGGTTTCGATGATACAGCTCCACGCTGCCGCATCATACACCACGCTGTCCGGAGTGACACCTCGGCGAAGACAGTCGAGCAAGCGCCAGGTCATCACAAAGTCCATGCCGCCGTGACCGCCGCCTTTGGCGCGTTCGGAAAGTTTTTTCCACAATGGATGGGTAAACTTATCGCGCATCGTCTGCAGATCTTTTTCCTCCAGCCACTCTTCCGAGCTGCCCGCATCCAAACCATAATTCTTGGGATGATCAATGGCCAGCCGCGCGGGATAGTCGAAAAACGTGCCGCCGGTGCCATAAAGGGCGTTGATGCGGCTGTAAGGGCGCGGGCTGACGACGGTGTGCTGGAGCATGATTGTGCGGCCCATTTCCGTCTTGAGGAGCGAGGTGTTCATGTCGCCGCAGACATATTTTTCGCCGGCGTGCTTGCCGCCATTCGGTTTATGCTCGTCGCGATATTTGGTCAGGCTGATCTCCGGCGAACTGGTCGAAACCAGAAATTTAAACTGGTCGCCGCGGCCCACGCCGAGATATTGGGCGACCGGACCAAGACCGTGCGTCGGATACAAGTTGCCATTGTATTGCCAGTGATAATCGCGCCGCCAATCGCCTTCCGTGCCCAGCGAAAACAACATGCTGCGCAAGTCGTGCAGATAAGCACATTCGCCGTGCGTCAATTCGCCGAAGACACCTTCCCGCGCCATGTTCAAAACAAACAGCTCATTCTCGCCGTAACAACAATTTTCCAGCAGCACGCAATGACGCTGCGTGCGCTCGCTCGTGTCCACCAAGCGCCAGCAATCATCCACGGTCACGGCCGCCGCCACCTCGACGAACGCGCTTTTGCCGCGTTCCATCGTCCGCAACGCCATCGGCACATGCCAGCGCCACGGCGTGGCGATATAGACCGCGTCAATGTCATCGCGATCCACCATTTGCTCCCAGATATTTTCCGTGCCGCTATAAACGGCGGGGCGCTTGCCGTATTTTTTTTCGACGGCGTCGGCGGCATGGACGGCCCGGTCATTCCGCAAATCGCAGACCGCGACGACTTCGGCAAATTCGATGCCGAGGCAGGAGCCCACATGCGTCATGCCGCGGTTCAAGCCAATGACCGCCACGCGCACTTTATCCAGCGGCTTGGTGGTGAGATCGTGAACGGACTTCTGGCCGGCAGGTCGTGGCCGGGTCACGCTGATGTCCGACGTGGAAGCAGCGGCAATGGATGGCATCGCCGGCTGGCCTTGGGAAACGCCGGCAAATGACGCGCCCACGCCGGCGAGCGCGGAGGCTTTGAGAAAGTTGCGCCGGGACAAGTTTGATTGGTTCATGTTTTTGGGATCGTTAAATTGGTTCATGGTTTTGTCATTGGTTATTGGTTCGGCCTTCAAAATGTTCCTCGATTTCTTCCAGCGTCTTGCCTTTCGTCTCCGGCAAAAAGAAAGTTGCCGTGATAAAATAAACCACGGTGCAGCCGGCGAAGACGAAGAACATGGTGCCATAGCCGTATTTGCCGACGGTCGGCAGAAAGACGGCGGCGATGGTCGTGGAGACAGCTTGGTTGATAAGCAGCGCGACGCTCATGCCGTTGGAGCGGATGCGCGTGGGCATCAACTCGGACAACGCCAGCCAGACGCAGACGCCCGGGCCGAGTGCAAAGAACGCCATGAATGCAAAAGTGCAAAGCGCGACGAGCCAGCCATTCTGTTCCGAGGGCACCAAGCTGATGAGCGCGTTGTCAATTTTCAGCGGCGCATTTTTTGCGGCTTCCAGATCCGCGAACGGATTTTGGAAAAACGCCGCGACTTGGTTCGGCGGCAGACAACCGGCACGAGAAATTTCCACCGGCGTTTTGTCCGGATCGTTGGAGCGTTTGACGGCGGTGGCAGCGTGGAAATCACCGTAGGAATAAATGACCACGAGATTTTTGGGCTGCGACGAATTTGCTGCACCAGCCTTGGCACCGAGCAGTTGCGCGGCGGCGGTCTCGTCGAATGGCAAGGAAACTTTTTGATCCGCAGTCACCATCGCCTGCACGGCATCCTTCACATCCACGCGGGATTTTTCCGCGTTGTGAAAAAGCAGCCCCGCGCAGATCAGCGAGACAATGATCCCGGCACTGCCCAGCGAGAGCAGAAACTTGCGACCTTTCTTGTCCACCAGCATCACGCCGAAAATCGTGCAGACGAAATTCACGGTGGTGAGAATGACGTAGCCCCAATGCGATTGCAGATCGGAAAGGCCGGCTTGAAAAAGAATCGTCGGATTGTAGCCGATCACAGAATTCACGCCGGTAGCCTGATTGCAGGCGAGAATGACGCAGGCCAGCAGAAAGGGAATGACGTATTTGCGGCGCAGCAGCGATTCCTTGATTTGTTCGCCGGCGGAAGAAACTTTTGCCTTTTCAGCGGCGGCAGTTTCCTCCATTTCCTGCAACTCCAGCTTCGCCTGCTCGTCGCTGCGCGAACGCAGCAGCGCGGCGAGCGCAGCCTCTTTGCGGCCGCGCCGAAACAGCCAGCGCGGCGATTCGGCCACCAGAAAGCTGCCGATGACAAACAAAATTCCCGGCGGCAGCGACACCCAGAAAATGCTGCGCCAGGCGTGGTCTTGAAAATCAAAAAACTTCTGCGGATCGTGCAGCGCCTTCACCGCGTCCACCTGATAGCTGAAATACATCGCGATGAGCGCCGCCGCCACAATGCCGAGCGTCAGCAGCCATTGAAAAATTCCCGTGCCCTTGCCGCGGTTGGCCGCGCCGAGACATTCCGCGAGATACAGCGGGATGACCACCCCGATCAATCCGCCGCTGATGCCTTGCAGCAATCGTCCAAACACCAGCGGCCAGTAGCCGTGCGCCAGCGCGATCATCGGAATGCTGATGACAAAAAGAATTCCGCTGGCGGCCATCAATTTTTTCCGGCCCAAAAAATCCGCCAGCATCCCGGCGAACAACGTCGAAATCACGCTGCCCAGCAGCACCGCCGCCACGATGAAGGAAAGCTGGCCGGCGTTGAGCGTCTGGCCCGTCGCCGCGTCCTTGAACGTGGCTTCGAGATACGGCAGCGCGCCGGCGATGATGCCAACATCCACGCCGTAGAGCAATCCGCCCAGTCCCGCCACCAAAAGCAAGAAACGATTGTAACCAGTTTTGTCCGCGCCCGGCGCCACGTTTGATTTTCCGCTCATGTTGTTCGCAACTATTTGTGTTTTGTCCGAGGCCAGTCAAACATTTTCCATTATTGCGCTGCCAACGCTCCCGTGCGGAGCCGCCAGCCAAAGCCGGAGTGAAGATTGTAAATTATTTGCATCGCTTATGTCTAGGCGTGGCTGGCGATTTGCACAATACCACATTCAGGGGAGCTGGTTTTCGACTCAACTTCAAAAGCTCGCGGCCTAACCGGCCGAAAAGTCCGCACCGTTTTCAACGCTGCACGCGCGCTTGCAAAGCCCATGTAAATTCACGCCCTTCAGCCAATCTGCCGCAGGAATCAAGTGGCTCACCGTTTCCCGGAGAGCTGAATCCATCACCGCTTGAAAAAGTTGATTTCGCTTTGCGGCCGGATCTCATATAAATGAGCCGCCCCAATTGCCGGCTTTCGCGCCGGAAAAATAATTGTAGAATTTATCGCCGTGACTGCTCAAAAAATTGAACCGCCAAACCGCCACGGCCTGCTCGCCGGCGGCAACTGGATTGTTGACCATGTCAAAATGATTGACGTCTGGCCGGCACAGGATGCGCTCGCCAACATTGCCAACCAATCGGATGGCAACGGTGGCGGGCCTTACAACGTCACGAAGAATCTCGCCAAACTCGGTTGCGGCTTTCCGCTCGCGGGCGTCGGCCTGATTGGTCGCGACACCGATGGGGAAACGATTTTACGAGATTGCGCCATCCATGGCATTGATGCCAACGCGATTCAACCAACTTCCGCCGCGCCGACTTCCTACACGGATGTGATGACCGTGACCAGTTCCGGCCGCCGCACTTTTTTTCACCAGCATGGCGCCAATGCACAGCTCGACCTGGCGCATTTTGCGTTGAACGAAAGTTCGGCAAGGATTTTTTATCTCGGTTACCTGTGTCTTTTGCGAACGCTGGATGCGGTGGATGCAACCGGACGCACCAATGCCTCACGGCTGTTTGAACAGGCTCGCGCGGCGGGCATGACCACCGTGGCGGATTTGGTGAGCAACGAAAGCGGCGATTTTGCGGCCATCGTCAATCCAAGCCTGCCGCATCTGGATTATCTTTTCCTGAATGAATACGAACTCGCGCGGCTGATCGGTGCCAGCGCGACCAAACATCCGGTTCAACTCGAAGCGCAAGCCCGGGAAGTTTTGCAGCGCGGCGTTCACGACGCGATAATTGTGCATCTGCCGAAAGGCGCGTTGGGCGTGCGCCGCCAGCAACCGGCGCTCTGGCAACCGGCGGTGCGGGTGCCGGCAACGCTGGTGGTTGGCACCGCCGGCGCGGGCGATGCGTTCAGCGCCGGCGTTCTGCTGGGCTTGCATGAAGGCTGGGATTTTCAGCGGAGTTTGGAACTGGGCGTGTGCGCCGCAGCGGCTTCGCTGGGCGACGCCACGTGTTCCGCCTCCGTCGAGCCGTGGGAAAATTGTCTCGCCTTTGGCCGCAAACTGGGTTTTCACGCTGACCTGCCAATCAAATGATCCGTTCACTCGACCAAAAACTCGCGGCGATTCACGCCCAGCCGCAGACGAAGGCATTCATTCTCGCCGATGCCAAGGACGCCGACATGGCTTTCGGCGTCCGGGCACCCGGACCGCGCAGCTATCTCGCGCGGCAGGGCGCGCGACCGGCGCAGTTCTCACCGGAAGTCTGGTCGCGCGCGGAATACGGCTACCGCAATCTGCCGGAGTTTCTCGACATCATCCGCGAGGTCGTGCAGCAGGGCTTGGTGGACATCATGCTCATGTCCGCCTATGTCAACGAACAGCTCACCATCAAGGAAGGCTTGTTCAAAAACTCCGCCATCACGCCCGCCGCCCGCGCGAATGACACCACGGATGTCTGGGCCGTGCGGCATGGCTGTTACACGCGCGAGCCGTCGCAGCCGTTTCGGTCCGCAAACATTGACCACATTCAGTGCGGCGAAATCGAATGCGACCGCACGACGGATGATTTTCCCGGCGCGAACCTCGGTTTGTATTCCATGACCTTTGTCAACGAATTGCAGCAGGATCGCGAGGTGCTGCTATGGTATAAGGAATTTCGGGAAGAGGCGGAACGAAAGAAATTCCGGCATTTCCTCGAAATCTTCGACCCGAATGTGAACAGCGGCATCGCGCCGGAGAAGCTGGGCGAGTTCATCAACGACAATATCATCCGCACGCTCGCCGGCGTGCCGGATTCGGGCCGGCCCGATTTTCTGAAAATTGTTTATCACGGTCCGAAGGCGATGGAAGAGCTTGCGCAATATGATCCGAATCTGATTGTGGGGATTCTTGGCGGCAGCGCCGGCACGACTTACGATGCGTTCAAGCTGATTCACGACGCGCAAAAATACGGCGCGCGCGTGGCGCTTTACGGTCGCAAGATCAACCACGCGGAGCATCAGCTTGCCTTCATTGAGATACTGCGGCACATCACGACTGGAAAAATTTCGCCAGAGGAAGCCGTCCACGCATATCACGGCGTGTTGCAGGCCAAAGGCATCAAGCCGCACCGCCCACTCGCCGATGATTTGAAAATCACCGACCAAGCGATGAGCTACGATGGCAGCGCCGCGCGCCGCGCCACAGCGGAAATCCGGAACAACCCGTTGGCGGCGGCAAAAACATCAGCGGCCGCGAACGCCGCCGGCAATAATTCCGTCGGCTGGCCCAAACGCGCCGACGGCTCGCCGGATTTTGAGCGCATGAACTCCGAGCAGCGATTGGCTTACGATCGCGCGCGGCTTGGATGATTTTGGGTCTGGTCAGAGCCCTTGCCCGTTGAAATTGGAACGGCACGTATATTTCTGCTTCCTTGAATCCGGCGCAGAATTTTTGTTCAACTGATAAAATGGATAGTTATCTCGGCCTCAGCGTCGGCTTGCTCCTCGGCCTCACCGTTCTGGACGGAGCCGCAAAGGATCAAACGGCTGAACACGAGCTGATCCAAGACAATCATTTTCGCTGCGGCTTCATTTTGTGGCAGCCTCTGCCGGGCCAGCATGTGCGCTACGGTGAACTGAAAGGCTTTGATTCGAGTGCGAAACCGGTTTGGGGACTCGCGCAGTGGAACAGTAAATTTCCACTCGCTGCCAACAATCTCACCAGCACCGCTGACCACTTTCTGCTTTACAGTAACTCAGCCAAATCAGTCCGCATTGGACAGGCGGGCACGTCCGAAGCGGATATTTCTTTGTCTATCAACGCGAGTCTGGAATATGGCGCTCGCGCCCGCAAATCGGGTGATCCATGGGTGCATCTCTTGGTGGAGCAGGAATTTGACGCCCCAGCCCCACTGGCAAAGCTCCGTGACGCGAGGCTGCATCTCGAAGCCAGATTGTTGCACGCCCGCAGCCGCCACCAGAACGATTACTTGCCCACCATCCACGCGGCGCAGTTTCAGCTTTTTTTCACCGTGCAAAACCGCAACCGGCAGTCGCCCGGTTACGGGGATCTGCTTTGGTTCGGAGTTCCGATTTACGATAACCGCCAGCGACTGCCGAACGAAAACAAGTCAAAGGATTTCGGCGGCACGGGCAAATTTATTTTCACGCCCGCGGCAAAAACCTTCACGTCTGAAAGTGCCCACGACGGAAATTGGCTGGCGATAGACAAGGATTTGCGGCCACTCATGGCTGAAGCACTGAAGACCGCGTGGGCTCGCGGTTTTTTGGCCGATTCAAAATTACTGGACGATTACTATATTAGCGGCATGAACCTAGGCTGGGAACTCCCCGGCACTTTTGACGTGGAAATGCAGATTCGAAATTTGAGCCTGAAACTTGCCGAAAAATAACCGGTCCATGAACCTTCGTTGGTCAAGGCTTGGAATGGCAAAAACTTTTTACGTCCACTGCGCTTGCGCAAACACGCCAAACCATTTGCATGGGAAAGCCCGACGCCACATTCGCCGGCGGGTCATTCAATCAACTTGCTGCCGCGCATAAAATCCGCAGCCACCGATTAGCCAGCCAAGAAAGCCCGGATCAGGCAACCCCTTTTAATATGGCCAAAAACTGTTTCATCGCCGGCGACAGCACCCGGTTCTTTTTGTAAATCGCCGCGATTGGCCGGAAAAACTCGCCGTCTTGGATCTCAACACACGCCAGGGTTTTCTTCTCAATCTCCTGCGTCACGGTGGTGAGCGGCACAATGGACAGGCCGGCTTCAATTTCAACGGCGCGTTTCACCGTCTCCACATTGTCGAACTCCATGACATATTTCACCGCCACGCCATGCTCACGCAGGATTTTGTCGAGCGCTTTGCGGGTCGGAATATCGGATTCAAAACCGATCAACTCGGCTCCGTCCAGTTGTTGCAGCTTGACGTTTTTCTGTTTGGCAAACGGATGCTGCGGATGGCAGATCAGCACCAGCGGCTCCTTGCGCAATTGAATGATTTCGAGCTTGTGATCTTTGACCGGATACGCGACGAGTCCGAGGTCCACAATGTTGCTCAACACGTCTTCATAAACCTGGTTGGCACGGCGATACTCCACATGGATGTTCACCGTCGGATAGCTCTGCATGAATTTCTGGATATAGGGCGGCAAATCGTGCAGGCCAATGGAATAAATCGTCGCCAGGCGGATGTTGCCGGAGATGACGTCCTTCAACTCCATGAGTTTGCTGTCCAGCGCATTGTAAGCCTGTAAAATCTGCTTGCTGTAATCATAAACCACCTGGCCTTCGCGGGTGAGCCGGAATTGCTTTTTGCTGCGTTCCACCAAGAGTGATTTGAAGAGGCGTTCCATCGAGCTGATTTGCTGGCTGATGGCGGACTGGGTGACCGCATTAATTTGTGCCGTCTTGGTGAAGCTTTCGGTTTCAACCAAGTCGCAATACATTTTCAGGCTTTCGATTTGCATAGTTAATGATAAACATAATTTCCGAGATTGGTCAACTACTGCCTGTTTTGCCTGAGCAGAACTGGCCGGACCAGCCGCATAAGCTCCACCGAAGACGACCCGGTCAAACTTTGGTTAGCCCTCCCGCCGCCCTGCAAAGTGGCTGCGATTAGGCTCTTGACTAAGAGCGTAAGCTGTGCGAAACAACTTATTTGTTGCTTTGGGAAAGGCAATTAACGCCGGTAAAACCCGCATGAAAATCAACGTCAAACCATCCTTCTGCCTCAGCTTGAAAAGTCTCGTGTCGTCCGCCTGCCTGCTGCTGGCGCAAACGACCTTGTTATCCCAAACCGTTGTATGGAACGGCCATGATGCGACGAACAATTTAAACAGCAATTGGAGCGATGCAAACAACTGGAGTGGCGGCGTTCCCGGACCGGCCACGAACATCTATTTTTTCGACCCGGGCGCAAGCATCGCCAAAGGCGTTGTGAAAAATATTGTGGATAGCAACACCACAATATTTTCGTTGCAATACGGAAACACCAACGGCTTCCACACCACGCAGATTGGCACAGGCATGAGACTCTTAGTATCCAACAACGCAGCAGCCAACCTCGTTTTCGCCGGCACCGGGACCGACAATGGAGCCAACCAAGCTTTATACACGACCGTCACCGGAACAGGACTTTTCGTCGTGGCAGACACCAATACCGGCTCGCTGTTTGCTGTCCAGCAAGGCTCCGCTAATAACGGAAACCACATGGCCACGTTGGATCTTTCGGGGTTGGCCAATTTCAACCTGACGGCAGGTCGGCTGATGGTGGGGGCGGCCAATCCTGGATCGGGGGGCAGCAATTGGTTGTCGGGAACGCTTTATCTCGCTGCCACAGATAACATCCGCGTCAACGGTGCCGCGCCGGCAATTGACGTGGGCGACTGCACCAGCAATGGTGGAACTAACTATGTCTATCTGGGACTAACCAATACAATTTTTGCGGACTCGATGACCATCGCGCATTCAAAAGCCACTTGCACCATGACTTTCAACCCGGCCCTGGCCGGCAGCAATCCCCTGCTCTACTTGAATGGCAACACGAATTCGCGAGTGGGCACACTGGCGATTGGCGATTTTTCCGCCCAGTCCACGAGCGCCTCCACCACTTTCGGAAACATTAATTTAACCGGCGGCACGGTGATTGCGCACGTGGAAGCTTGCTTTGTTGCCAAAGGGCAGACCGGTAACGGTTCCGGCACGACCACCGGTGTTTTGCGCCTTGGTGCTGGCATTTTCAATGTGAACACGCTGAACGTGGGCTATCTGAGCATCAACACCGCCGTCGGCAACGTAACCGGCTCTGTGACACTTACCAATGGAACTCTAGTGGTAAATAGTAACCTGGTGCTCGGCTATAACCCCGGGGCCTCAGCCACCGCCGCCGGCACTTTGAGCCTCACGAATGGAACTCTGTTGGCTAATAATATCCTTGCCGGTGGCGGAACCAGTAAAATCAATCTGAATGGCGGGATGCTGGCAGTGACCAACACGATGGGTTCACCAGCCTCACCATTGAGTTCCATTACTGTCAGCGGCAGCGCTACGTTGCAATTCTGGGTCGCCAACAATCAGACCAATGCCGCCATCAGCACTGTAACCGGTGACAATAGCGGGGTGATTAGAATAAGTGCCCTGCCGATCCTTCTTAAGTATCCATCCCAATTTCCACTTGTCTTCTCTCCCTCCGGCGGGGCGAACGGAATCACCTTTTCTCTCGGATTTATGCCGAGCACGTATCAGGGTTACATTTCAAACGATAACACCAGCACGATTTGGCTGGTCATCACCAACGGACCCACTCTACCCAAGACGGATCAATGGGCCGGCGGGGTGAACGGCAATTGGGATACGAATACTTCAAATTGGACGAGCAACGGCGTCGCCGCAATTTATCGCGAACTTGATCTAGTAGTTTTTAACGACTTGGGCCAGACGAACACGGTCAATTTGGTTGGCAACTCGCCACACACCCCGTATAGCTGGATGGTCACCAATAACCTCCTCAACTATAAATTTGTCGGCACCAACAGTGTCAGTGGTTCGTCTGGGTTGGTCAAATCCGGCAGCGCATCATTGACATTGAGTGAAAGCGGGGACAGTTTCAGCGGTGGAATCACAGTTAACGGCGGCACGCTGATTCTCGACAATGCGGGCGGTGCAATTTCCGGCGGTCTGACCATTGCCAGCGGCGCGCTGGCGCAAATCGGCAGCTGCGACGCCAAAGGCGCTTTGCCTTCCGGTTCGGTCGCCGACAACGGCTCCCTGGTTTTTAATCAAACGATTACCAATATTGTATCCTCCTCCATTTCCGGTGCTGGCTCTTTGACCCAGCAAGGCATTGGCACACTGATGTTGAGCGGCACCAATGGTTATACCGGAAACACAGCCGTTCTCCAGGGCACGCTGGCTTTGACCGGCAGCGGCTCGATTTCCAGCAGTGCCAATGTGCTAGTGAGCAATGCGACGCTTGATGTTTCAGGCGTCGCCGGAGCAAACTTCCTGAACAATTTGAACCTGACCAACGGAATTCTGAGCCTAGGTGCGGCACCGGTAAATGTTTCAGCTTTGAATCTGGGTGGCTCGGGCAATACGATCAAAGTCGCCATCTTGCCCGGCATCTTATTCTACCCAACTAATATCACGCTCATTCAATCCTCCGCTGGTATTCAAGGCTACAACTTTGCATTAGGCAGTCTTCCTGCCGGCAATCCAGCTTATGTCGGAAACCTCAGCACCAACGGAAATGCCGTTGTGCTTAAACTGACTTCCGGACCATCGTCGGTAGTTCCGGCAGCGGTTAGTTTCTCTTCAACGAATGCTGGCTTGGTTCTAAATCCTTCGTTCTGCGGCCTTAGCTACGAAAAATCAACATTGACCGGCCATTTATTTGTTTCGAACGACATCGCCTTGGTCAATATGTTCGGCCAGATTGCCCCAGCATTCTTGCGAGTCGGCGGCAACAGCGTTGATACGACTTGCTGGGGCGGACTTTCCAACAAGACACCGATCACGGCGGCGCAGGTGGATGCGTTCGCGGGTTTTGTCAAGGCCTTGCCTACCAACTGGCACGTGATCTATGGCATTAACATGTCCGTGAATAATCTGACCAATTGCTCCGCCGAAGCCGCCTATGCCGCCAACGCACTGGGTTCCAGTCTGCTTGGTTTTGAAATCGGCAATGAATGTGATTTGTATGCCGGCAACGGCATCCGCCCAACTACTTATACTTATGCCCAGTTCCTTTCGGAATGGCGGGCACTTGCGGGAGCGATCACCAATGCGGTTAACGGCTGGGCGATCACCAACTCCGGAAGCGGCTGGACACTCACCGGTCCGGCTTCGGCCGACAATACTTCGGTTTACACCGTGCCGTTTGCCAAGAATGAAACGGGAGTTGTTTCGATGGTCACGCAACATTACTACCGCGCGAATGGTCAATCTCCAACTTCAACTTTGGAACTGCTTTTGCAGCCGGATGCGGGTCTGCCCGGCACAGTAAGCACCATCGTCGCTGCGGCAAATGCAGCCAAACTGCCCTTCGGATTTCGCATGGCCGAGTGCGGTTCGTTCTACAACGGTGGCGCACCGAATGTGAGCGATGCCTACGGCACCGCGCTTTGGACATTGGATTTTATGTTCACCATTGCCTTGAATGGCGGCCAGGGCGTGAATTTTCATGGCGGTGGCAGCGGGCCTGGTTACACGCCGATCGCCGACAATGGAAGCACAGTTATTCAGGCTCGTCCCGAGTTTTACGGGCTGAAACTTTTTTCGCTGGTGTCGCAAGGCAGCGTAATTCCTGCCGTCGTTTCGCTGGCATCAAATATTAATTTTACCGCCTATGGTGTGCGGCGAGCCAACGGCGGAATCAGCGCCGTGCTGGTCAACAAGGACACAAATGATTTTGTCAAAGCCAGCGTCAATCTGGGCACTAATGTCATTGGCGCGCAATTGATGGCGCTGGATGGACCGGCAATAGACAGCACTAATGGCTACACGCTTGGCGGCGCGGCGATCAACGCGGATGGTTCCTGGCTAGGCGGGGTCCAGTCGATCATCGCCGCAACCAATGGTCAGGTGAACTTAATCATGCCGCCAATCAGCGCCATATTATTGGACCCAATCATGACGGAAGGTGCCGTCAAACTGCTGGCCAACGACGCTCTCGGTATCTCATCTTGGAACGGTTCCACCAACTGGAGCGACGGCTTGGCGCCTCATCCTACAGCCAACTACTTTACAACGACCAATCTGTTGAGGTCGCCCATCAACGGATCGAGCTTTGTGTTTGCTGGGGATTCATTGACGATTGGGCCTTCGCTTTTGGACAATACGTCGTTTCGATTGATGCTCAACGCGCCCGGCGGAATTTACTGCATAAACAACTGCACTAATGCCGGCGGGATTATCGACGCCGGAACTTCCAACGCCACCAATTACCTTTCCGGTGCCAACTGGTTTGTCTCGGCTCCCAGTAGTTTCGGGCTGGGAGGCGACAACTCCCGCACCATAATCCTGACCAATCTCAACTTGAGCGGAGCCTACGCCCTTAGCAACGGAGTTACCAGCCTTACCAATGGACTGGGCACGATTGTTTATGCCGCCAACGCTGCGCATTTCACCGGGCCAATCATAACTTCTTTCGGCACCACGCTTCAGGCTTATTCCCAAACCAACCTTGGCGGCAATCCGTCCAGCTTCAACGCCGCCCAGTTTGTTCTGGACAACGGCATATTCCAACCGCTCGCCAGCATGGCGTTGACCAATGCCAACTGCGGCGTGACCATAAATCCCAGTGGCGGCACGTTCAATGTTAGTTCCGGCCTCGTGCTGGTTATTGCCAATCCAATTGCCGGAACCGGTGACTTGACCAAGCAAGGCAGTGGCTGGCTGATTTTATCCGGCACGAATACTTACCTCGGCCCGACGACGATTAACGCGGGCACGCTGGCACTGATCGGCGGAGGGGCAATTTCCAACAGCGAAAACATCACCGTGGCTGGCGGTGCGAGCTTTGATGTTTCCTCGTTAAATTCCGCCTTTAACTTGGTCACCAATCAGACCTTGAGCAACAGCGCGGCGAATGCCGTCCTTAGCGGCACCAACAATACTGGTTCCGGCACAATTGCACTCACCTACGACAACGTGAATCCGTCATTCATCATCACCAACGGCGTTTTGACGCTGTCCGGTAGCACCGTATGTAAGATTAATAATACCGGCGTCCAACTGGCGGCGGGAGGCAGTTACAAAATCATCGCCAAAGCCACGACCGGGAATGCGGGATCGGTGGCCGGCACTGCGCCAAACTCCGTGACCATTGGTGGCAATGGAACCGCCGGGCCAATTTCCCTGCGCATCACCAGCGGAGAACTTTATCTGAACGTCGCATCGAGCCTGCCCGTCACGGGAACCAACCTAATGTTTAGCCTCACCGGGAATCAACTATCCTTGAGCTGGCCATCAAACTATATTGGCTGGCGGTTGCAATCTAATTCGACTGACCTGACGACCAGCAATAATTGGTTCAATGTGCCAGGCTCCGGTGTTTCTAATCGCGTGCAAATCTCGATAGATCCGAACAACACGAATGTGTTCTACCGGATGATTCATCCGTAAATCACTATCTGACTGAACATACTTGGGCAATAGAAGTCACTGAATTGCATGTTGCATTGTGTAATAGCTGAAACGCCAACGCAGATGTTTAAACTCCGAGAATGACAGTCGGTTGATGGCCCATAATTAATCCTAACCAGTGCAAACAAATCCGTCCGGCTGGCAATTCTTCAAGTGTGGAAAAATTATTTCAACGGATAAAGTTGCAGTGTAGTTTTAATCAGGTTAAACCGATCGTGGGCTTGAATCCCCGTTTTGGCACTTCCACCATAGCAACTGAAAATACTCCACAGGGTCAAGCCATCTGCACTCATCCACTTTTGTGGAAACTCACAGATCAGACCTTCGCCCGCAGCGCCCATCCGGCCAAAATTTTCGTAATAGCAAACCGTCGTCCACGGTCCCCAAGGAGTTGGTGCGTCGAAGACGCCTAATTGTCCAGGGCCGCTGTGAAACGATGCGAGTAAATATCGTTTTAGCGCAGGCGCGTAAACCACGGAGCCGATTCCATCACTGTTGGGGTCAATAAACACCGCTCCAGCCTGGTCACTGTCGGCAGTCCACTTTGGTGATCCACCGGCGTCAACGCTTTGAAAAAACTCATAGGCCGCACGCTCTATCAACCGATCAACGGGCACACGCGCCAGATAAATCCAGCCTACCTTTTGTGTCGGCGCAAATCGCTTCACTCCGTAAAGATAGACATAGCCGGCCAATCGTGCGGGCGCACCGGTATAATCTTTTCCGAAATTAAGAAAAATGGCAGGCTGAAATTGACCCGAGCCTTTGTTGAAACGCCAGTCGGCCATCGTCCAAGTCACCGCGCTATTGGTGGACCAGGCAACCACATGATTTACATCCGGCCAAACTCCATCCTGAAGGTTCACAATGGCGTATAAGATTCCATGAACAAAAATCAGTCCGGCAGTCTTGCCTTTCTTGGTAAAAGATGCCGGATGTTCAGCGTTTTTACCCCCATTTATGTTGATGCCCCGCCAATGTTCCGGAAATCCTTCAATGCGGGCGAATCCCATGGCTACCCGGCCATCCTGATCCGAACCGCCAAAACCTCCGCCATCGCCCCAGGCGGTATAAAGATTATCATCGGGTCCCCAAGTTACCGGCCACAAGTCGCTTCCGAGTGCCGCGTTGGTGTATGTTTCCCAATGCCAGTCAATCTCCTTAATCAGTTCGCTATGGGGATAGGGAGCCACCGGGGCCGCAAAGATCTCGCTCGCAAAATGGGCGGATAACAAAATCCCGAAAAAGATTCGTTTCATAAAAAATTGCGATTGACGAGAGGATGACTAATCCCGAACCGACTGCAACTTCAAATCATGCCGGCGCTGCGCCTCGTCGCGCACAAAAATCGCCCCCACCTCGACGCGCACCTTTTCGCCATCAGCCTTGATCCAACAGCAATCCGGCGACGCCGGGCCGGTCTTGCTCGGATAATAGGCGCTGACTTTTTTGAGCGGCACTTTTTCACCGTTCACGCGCGGCCAGCCGAAGGTAATATTCACCTTGGGGATGTTCGCGTGGGGAATTTTTTCCGTGCTGTAAACTTCGACGAACGCGGAATGCCGCGCCCAAAATTTGAAGTCGTCGCCCTCGAACCGCAGGCTGCCGATTTCGCGCTCGGTGCCAGCGGTGGATTTTATTTTGCAGGTGAACCAAGTGTTGGTTTTGCCGTCGGCGATTTCTGTCGCGCCTTTTTCAATGCAATAAGTGTAGGTTCCCCTGGTCCACGCGAACGGGCGGCGCACGCTGGCAAATTCGCCTTCGTAGCCGGCGCTCTCAACCAGACAATCGTCGCCGGCCACGCGGACATTTTCCAAGCCGACGGGCGTTTGCTTGTCGCTGGACCAGCGCGAAAAGATCCCACCGTGGCCGGGAAAAATACGTTCGTGGTTCGTCGCGTTCTGCCAACCGTTGATGTTTGACTGCAAGCCGCCGTAGAATTGCAGCCCGTTGATGTTGGCGATGCCGCACGGCGAAACATATAGATTATAGGTCGAGGGAATGTCGCGATCAATGGTCACGTCCATTTCCAGCGACGTGAAATGTTCGATGGGCTTTTGAAAATCCCACCAGATGTTGGCCACATGCCACGGCTGGTTTGGCAGGGTCACGCCGGCGGCCTTGGCCATATCCTCCGGCGACGGCTGTTGGCAAGAGTCTTCCGTCGTGGCGTTCTCGGTGCCGGCGGCGCGCGGCAGATGCTTGAGTTGCTCAGTCAAATCGGCGGACAACGTGCGTTCCGTCAGCGGCTCCAATTGACTTTTCTTTGTGCCATAAACCGGTTTGCCATATTGCGGTTCCAAATCGGCAAACACCGCGCCCAGCTCGTTGCTGCCGCCGGACGCGAGGAAATAGTTGTCGTGCAGTTCGCCCCAAGTGCCGTCGCCGACGGCTCCGGTCAAACATTTCAAATGATCCACGTCCGAACCCAGCCAGAGCCGATACAGCGCGAGCCGGGACGCTTCGCGATTTTCGCCCGAAAAATTTTCGAGGAAGGAATTCACGCCGCCGCCCAAAGTTTCCACGCTGCGCTTTCCGCCATTCGGGCTGTTGATCGTGGCGAGGTGGTGCCAGGTTTTGGTGGCGGGATCGAAAATATAATATCGCGTGTCGGTGGTGTTGGTTTCAGCACCGGGTTGTTTGTGGACAAAAAATTGAAACGTCTCGTTGGTCTTCCAGTTCCAAATCATGTGCGTGTGCCCGCCCTCGCCTTCGCCGCCGAATCGTCCGAAAACCGTCTCGGGCCAAGCCTCGCTGACTTTCGGATGCAGCGTCGGCGACGTGTCCCAGATCGAAAAAATCGTGCGCCGCTCCTGCGGATCGTTGTGCTGGATGCCGCAGTAGCCGCCCGCCGACTCGCCCGGATGCCAGTTGGCGCCGCAATAATAAGTCGTCGGCTGCGTGGCCAGCACG
This sequence comes from uncultured Verrucomicrobia subdivision 3 bacterium, assembly GCA_903944085.1. Lineage (GTDB taxonomy): Bacteria > Verrucomicrobiota > Verrucomicrobiia > Limisphaerales > UBA11358 > UBA11358. The sequence goes on along the minus strand of CAJAQO010000060.1, from coordinate 1,236 downwards.
GTAATTTCGCCGTAGAGACAGGTGCCGTCGCCCTGCCCCGCCAAATTCCACCAAAGATGCTGGGCCGAGGCGCGGAGGCCGCCCAGCAACGATGCGGCGAGGAACAATGAATACAATTTGAATTTCATTTTTTGTTTGATGGCGGTGGTTGAAAATTATTTCCGTCCGACGGCAACGGCTTCCGCGTCAAAAACCAGCACCTCGAATGGTTCAAGCGTGACCCTTTGCGGAAGCCCGGCCTTCAGCGACAAGGTTTGCACGCGCTGGTCGGGATAAGGCGACGCAAGCGCATATTGTTTCGCAGCCCCAGCGGGCAACTCAAAAACTGTGTCCGCGTCGAGCGTGAAACTTTGCGGCCGGTCATCGGGATTGCGAAGCATCAATGTGCCCTTGCGCGGATTCCACGCGGCGTAACCGTAAATTTGCAACTTGAGCGGATCGCCGCCGACCCAGTGCGAATCCACCAAAACGTCGGCGTTCGTCTGCGCCCATTTGGCGGCGGCGGCCACGGCATCCCACGCTTCGGGCGTCATCAGCGACGGGGTGAGATACAATTCCTGCAACGACGAGCCGTTGGCAAAATACGAGCGGGCCTCGTTCTTTAAATGCGGACCAGCCTTGGCGACACGTTCGCCCTGAAAATTGCGGCCGTTGACAATGCCATGCGCCATGATCGAGTTAAGCGGATAGAGCGGGGATTTTTCCACAAATAATTTGCGGCAATAACCATCCCGAAATGTCAGCCATTGTTCGCGGTCGTCGCCTTTGCCCGCCCAGCCGACATCGGCGCTGCCGTTGCGCCAAGTCGAATCAACATGATTCAGCCAGAACGGCGACGGCCAGGTGCCGACCGTCACGTTGATGAAAACTTCCGGATTTTGTCGGCGCAGATTTCGCGCGATGTCAAGCAAGGCCATGAAATGCGGGCTGACGCCTTCGCCGGCCTTGTCCCATTTGAATGCATTCACGTCGTCCTCGCGCATGAGCTGGAGGCAGCGATTCTGAAACCACTTTTTGTAACCGGGATAGGCAAGATCAAGTTTTGCGCCGGCGGGAATGAGTCCCATTTTTTGCGCGGTATCGGTGCGTTCCTCATTGCCGCCGTAGCCGCCGAGCGGCGAAATCCAAATCGCGAGATGAGCGTCCATTTTTTCCATCTGCATTTTTAGAGCAGCGAACCCGCCGGGAAACTTGTTCGTGTTCTCGGCCCAGAGTCCCTGGCCGGGCGTATCCCAG
>CAJAQO010000059.1 GCA_903944085.1 uncultured Verrucomicrobia subdivision 3 bacterium | reverse complement strand
CTAGAAACTGATGCGGGTCCACGGTCTGCCGTTCCAATTCCAGCCGGAACGTGTCGCCGAATTGCGCGGCCACGTCGAACACTTCGCCTTCCAATACTTTAAGATGCTGCAAGGCGACGTAAAGGAAATTGCCGGAGCCGCACGCGGGATCAAGCACGGTGACTTGGCAGAGCCGTTCGTGAAAAGTGTTCACCTCGGCGCGGGCTTTTTTCAGGTCGCCAGCGCGGGCCTGGGTGAGTGCGGCGGCACGGACGTTTTCCCATTCGGCCCGGAGCGGTTCAATAACCGTAGGCAACACTAGCCGTTCGACGTAGGCGCGTGGCGTATAGTGCGCGCCAAGTTGGTGACGCTCGCCTGGATTCAAGGCGCGTTCCAGCAGGGTCCCGAAAATCGCGGGTTCTACGTTACCCCAATTCTGGCGCGCAGCTTCTTTGAGCAAGCCGAGTTGCAGGCCATTGATGGGCAGGACAGAACAATTTTCAAACAGGCCGCCATTGAACCGAAGTAATTTACGATTGAGGACTACGGAATAATCTGTGCCCTTCTGCATTTCCTCAAACAAGGTGCGGACTTTTTGCACGAAGCCTTCGCCGTTGGCTGGCAGGGATTCGAGCATTTTTGTAAAACTGTCTTTCGGCAACAACTCGACATCCTCGGCAAACATGCAAAACAGGCAACGCGTGAGAAATTGCGCGACGACATCGGGTTCGTGGCCGGCTGATTCCAGCGACTTGGCGAGTTCCGCCAGATGGCCGGAAACTTCACGGGTGACATCGGCGGAATGTTTTGCCGGGTCGAGCGCGGCGGGATTCGTCCAGATGAGCCGGAGCCGTTCGCGGATTTTTTCATCGGCCAGATCAGCGAGCCGGATGCGAAACGTGCGCGGGTCGGGAAATGGCAGATAGGCTTTGCCGGCCTGCGAGAAGTCGGCAAAAACCTCGAACGAGTGGCCGACATCCACGACGATGATGAACGGCGGGTTGTCATTGGGAATGGCGCGGACGTAACGCTCGGCCTGGCCGCGCGCCTTCATCATGGCATCGTCCCAAGCACCGGTGCCGCGCACCGGCTGCGAGGATTTTTTGCGGGCGATGACGCCCGCTTCCTCGGCGGCGAGTTCAAGCTGGGAGGCTTTGGCCTTGGCTTCCTGAAATTGCTTGGATTCGAGGACGAAATGGGCGCGGCGGTAAAGATCAATGCGGCCGTTGCTGGTGGTGCCGTCCGGGTGATGCTCAACAACGGGGAACTCGAAAAAATAGCCATGGTCCGGTTGTGGGTCAGGGCGTGGCACATCGAGCAGGTCGCACAGCTCAAGCAGGAACGGCTGGGAGTTGGCCCGCTCGGAGGCACCGGCGGCAGACCAATGGTCGATGAAATCCTGAACATCCCGGCTCGGCATGACGGGGACAATAACAAACGCATTGCGCTGGCGGAAAGTAGAAAGGTGCTTGAATTGCCGGTGATACAAGCCGGCATAATCGAGTTGGCAATATTTACCGCCTATCGTGTCCAGCAAAGCGCGTGGGATGTTGCCGAAACCTCCCATTGTTGTGGTTGATGATTTTAATCATTTCTTTAAATTAGCCACCCGTTTGCTTTTGGCACCGGCGGGTTTGCCCGGTCGCGTCAATTGTCGTTCAGTCCGTTTCGGTTTCTTTGGCACGAATACCGGGACCGAGACTTTCCTACGCGGGGCATCTTTTTCGGCGGCTCCGTAATCAACCTCCGGTCGTTCGCGCAATTCCAGTTCCATGTCTGCCGGAGGCACGCCCGAATCCAAGATGGCCGCTGCGTCGCCCTCGGGTTTGCGGGAGTTGCAGAACACCCAGCGAATGGCCCCATTGGCAAAAGTGATTTTGAACGCTGGCATTTCCGGTGCCGAGACTGGTTCGTCTTTCAGGTGTTTGGCGTCGGCCCCGTGGGGAAATACATCAATGCGCGCAATCCGGCGGCGGATTTCTTCCCGCAACCGCAGGCGTGAGGCCATATCGCCCTTGGCAATCAGATTTTTAAATTCTGTCGAGGCTTCGGTGAGTGACGCCCGGCGCGCCAACAAGCCGTCCAATTCCTTGGCAAGTTCAAGTTCCACCGCTTTTTCCCCGGTCTTTTCCGCTTCCAGTTTGGTCATCTCCTCGACAATCGTAGCCGGCGGCGTGTTGGTGGAAGCAGCCAATTTAGCAAACCGGCTTAACTTGAGATTGATTTCATCGAGCTTGCTTTGAACCTTGGCCAGCTTTTTTTCAACGCCGGTCTCCGCAATCGGAATTTTTTCCTTGGTAATCGCCTGCCAATCCAGCCCGGTGATGTAATCTAAAAACCATTTCTCAAACCACTCGTAGCGCCAACTGACCGCTTTAGCGTCGGGATTTTGCCGCTGATAATCGCTCACCAGATAATAATGGCGATAGGGGGTTTCACCGTTTTCCTTTCGCAGTCGCTTGTTGAATCCTCGGCCGATGTGTCGCATGGGGGCACCTGAATAGCCATCGTAGGCCAGCCGCGAAAAAAGGTTGCCCCGGCTTTGATTGAAGCGGCCCGGCGTGCTGGTTTGTTTGCGCGCCTGCGCCCGTTGCCACATGAGTTGGTCAACGATGGCCGGAAAATAATCTTTGACCGGATCGGCCACGGAAACGTAAACCCGTTTGCCGCGTGTTTCGCGGCGGCGCGACTGGAATTCACCCAGCACCGCGCGGTTGCGCAGGAGGGTATGAATGTAGGCCATGTGCCACCCCTTGTTCCGGCCCCAGGTCGGCGCTTTCTCCCGGTTCAAAATCTTGGCAATGGAGGCTTGACCGGTGCCGTCAATGGACATCTGGAAAATCCGGCGCACCAGTTTGGCCCGTTCTTCGAGGACGCGGAAACTTTTACGATCTTCATTCAGCACCAGCCAATGGGGACATACGGAAGTCAATTTGAGGGTGCCAATGTCCCGGCGCTTTTGCTGCCAGGCTGCCACCAAGCGCCGTGATTTCATCAAGGATTCTTCGTGTGACCGCATCATGATCACCAGTGACGTGATGAGTCGCCCATAGTCGGTGTTGATGGTTTCCTTGCTGTAAACCTGCTCATCGGCCAGCGTGACGACGGTGATGCCGGCGTTGATCAAATCCATGAACAGCGACATCTGCGCGGTGATGGTGTCACGACTGAGCCGGTCCAAGGATTCGACGAGCAGGAAGGAACCGGGCTTGACGATGCCGTTTTCCACGGCTCTGAGGAAGACTGCCAGTGCGCCTTTTTTCCGATTGTCACCGCTGAATGCGCTCAACCCTTCATCGCGCAGATTGAGCGACCGGTCGAAAACGAGTTTATGTTTTAGGGCGTAGTCCTCGGACAATTCGGCTTGCCGCCGAAGAGAATCGCCTTCTGCCTGCTCCGGGGTGGAGAAACGAATATAGCTGTAAGCGCGGGGCATGGTTGATATGTTCATAATAATTTATGCGTGTAGTCATATCAATGTTTACTTTGAGAGGATTGAGGTGAGGGAGAACGGCCGGAGCCGCCGGTGACATCCGCACCCGCACAGGTCTTTGTTCGCGCTCTCCCTCACCCTGCCCTCTCCCGCTGGGAGAGGGGATTGGATTTCGCGCTGGTCGGCAGTTCGGCTGGCTCCACGCTGCGAGGTTGTGGGCTTTCGCCAAGATGCGGGGCAGGCCGACCTCCTCTCCCAGCGGGAGGGGATTGAGGTGAGGGAGAACAGTGAATCAATCATGCGGCATGAATGGTTCCGGAGGTTTCGCTGTCGCCACGCCGGGCCGGCAATAGGCCGGCAACGGCCTCGGCGCGCGTTCCTGCAATGCCTGCCAGATGTCGTCGCACACCACCTGCGGCTCCCGGCGCAGCCGTCCGTTCCAATAGCGCAGCACCTTGATGCCGCGCGCCGCTAACCAACAATCGCGCGCCGCATCCGCCTGTGCATGTTCCGGGTGGCCGTGTTGGAAGCCATCCAGTTCGATATTGAGTTTCGCCTCGGGGCAAAAGAAATCCAAAGTGTAAGCCCCCAGCGGATGCTGACGGCGGAACTTGTAAGCGGAGAAACGACGGTCGCGCAGCCAGCGCCAGAGCAGTTGCTCGGCCCATGTATCCGCCGACCGCAGCTTGCGGGCGATGGCGGTTTGCTTGGGAGATTGCTTGAGCATGAGTTGGCATGGGGTTTTAGGTGGCGCGCTCCCTCACCCCGGCCCTCTCCCGCTGGGAGAGGGAGAAATGATCGCTGTGGGCGGTCGTGAACCACTTTTCCCCGGCAAAAAGCCGGCCATGCAGGGCGTTTGGCCGTCCACCAACCCCATCTGGGCATCCACCACCCGCACTTGACCATCCATGACCCCCATCCGGGCATCCATGACCTGCGTTTGGCCGTCCACCACCCGCATCTGGGCATCCACGACCCCCATCTGACCGTCCACCACCCGCGTTTGGGCGTCCACCACCTGCGTTTGACCGTCCACGACCCCCATTTGGGCGTCCAGATTTTGTCAGTTCAGGTTTGGCCAAGCCGTTGATTAAGGCCGGTTGGGAAAGATTTGAGGCCAGAATTGGCGTTTTTTGACCACCAACGGCCCCGAACCGGGCTGCATATATATATGCAGGCGGCGCGGGCAGGGTCGCTGGTTGAATCATAGTTTCCATCGCTTCGCTGGTGAAGTCGCGGGCCGGCCACTTGGCCGGCCCGCGTGTTTCACAAGCGAGGCGTTAGTCTTTGCCCGTCGCGCCTTGCGTCAGCTTGTCCATGACTTGGTCCAGGCTGAAGCTGCCGGCCTTCTGGCTCGGCGGGAATTCCGCGAACGTGCCAATGAACTTGCCGACGATATCCTGCGCCGGCACGAAGAGAAACGCATGGTTGAGCAGCCAGTCGTAATAGGTGTTCGACGTGATGTCGGCGCGCTCGTAGGGGTCGGTGCGCAGGTTGAAGATCTTCGGCACGCGCAGGGTGACAAATGGCGTGCTCCAAATCGTGAACGTGCCCACTTCCTTCTGTTCCATGAAGACGATCTTCCAGTTGTCGTAACGCAGCGCGACGAGGTCGCTGTCGTCGTTGAAGTAGAGGAATTCCTTGCGCGGATCCACCTTGGTCTGACCGGTCAGCAGCGGCAGCAGGTTGTAGCCGTCGAGATGCACCTTGAAGGTCGTGTCGCCGACTTGCATGCCTTTCAGGAGCTGCTCTTTCACGTCGGGCACGCCGGCGGCGGCGAGGATCGTGGGCAGCATGTCGAGATGCGACACAATGTCGTTGTTCACCACGCCGGCGGGAATGTGGCCCGGCCATTTAATCATGCAGGGCACGCGGTAAGCGCCTTCCCAGTTCGAGTTCTTCTCGCTGCGGAAGGGCGTCATGGCCGCATCCGGCCAGCTATTCATATGCGGACCGTTGTCGGTGGAATACATGACCAGCGTGTTGTCGGCAATGCCCAGATCATCAATGGCCTTGAGCACCGTGCCCACGTTCTTGTCGTGGTCAATCATCGCGTCATGATATTCGCTCTGCCATTGGCCTGACTGGCCCACGCTCTCGGGTTTCACGTGCGTGCGGAAGTGCATGTGCGTGAAGTTCACCCAGAGAAACACCGGCTTGCCGGCCGCGACCTCGCGCTTGAGGAAGTCCACCGAGCGATCGGCGAAGTCGTCATCAATGGTCTCCATGCGCTTCTTGGTCAGGGCGCCGGTGTCCACGATGGTTTGCTTGCCGACCTTGCCGAAGCGCGGGTCAACCGTCGCGTCGTCCACGTCAGTGGCCTTGCAGTCAATCACACCGCGTGGGCCGAAGTTGGCGAGGAAGTTCGGGTATTGCGGCGCCTTCGGAAAGTCCGGCTGTTCCGGTTCTTCGGAAGCGTTCAGATGGTAGAGCGCGCCGTAGAACTCATCGAACCCGTGGACGGTGGGCAGGAATTCATTCCGGTCGCCCAGATGGTTTTTGCCGAACTGGCCGGTGGCATAGCCCTGCGCCTTGAGCAACTGGGCAATGGTGACGTCGCGGGCCTGGAGTCCCTGCGCTGCGCCCGGCAGGCCGACCTTGGTGTTGCCGGTGCGCAAACCACACTGGCCGGTGATGAACGAGGAACGACCGGCGGTGCAACTCTGCTCCGCGTAATAGTCGGTGAAGATCACGCCTTCTTTGGCGACGCGATCAATGTTGGGGGTGTGAAAGCCCATCAAACCCATCGAGTAGGCGCTGATATCGGTCTGGCCGATGTCGTCGCCCCAGATGATGACGATGTTGGGTTTCTTGTCGGCTGCCTGAACCGGGGACGTGACGCCGTAAAGCGCCGCGCCCGCGGTCAGCAACGACAAACCGATGTGCTGCATTTTTTTCGTTTTCATTTTCATTTTGTTGTTTGTTGTTTACTGCGTTTCCTGTCCGTCGCGCGGTTCCAACCAGTCAGCGACAGGCAAATTGGTTTGGGACATCAACAGGAGGGAACGGAGCACGAAGGAGTAATCAGTGAACGGTGACCGGTAATCAGTCGCCAGTCGCCCGCGCGCATGGTGGCCCGATCACTGATCACTGACAACTGATCACTTTCTTCGCAGGTTTGCTCCTGTTGAATCCGGCTGGTCATTTTGATTCGCTTCGTTGGGGGTCCGAGGAGTGCTAAAATGCCAGGCTCAAGCCCACCGTGGCCTGTCCCTGCCAGACGGCGGAGCCACTAAAGGCAATCACCGTCGCGCCGCCGTTGTAAATGAAGCCGCCCGAGCCATCCACGATCGTGCAAAAGCCGCGCAGGTCGGCCCGGAGGGCGAGGTTGCGGGTGAAAAAATACTTCACGCCGGCACCCAGGCTCAGGCTGAACCGGGTGTCCGACCCGTAACTTTCCGTGGAGTAATACGTGGCACCGGCCAGCAGCGACACATACTCGCGGAGATGCTGGCCACCCCGTTCCAGGACGCCGCCGAGCTGAATCTCGTCAATGCTCACATCCACCTTGCCCAGCCCGGACAGGCCGCTCAGGTTCACGCTGCTGTCCTGCCGACTCCAGAGGAGTTCGAACTTTGCCGGCCAGTTCGGCTGCGGGGTGAGATCGAGAAACAAGCCGTAAGCTCCCGCATCCTCGAATCCATACGTCCGACCGGTAAGCGGACTATGCACATCGCCGCCAAACCGGTAGCCGTAAAACGGCGATATTTCGAACCGCTGGGTGCCGGGTGCCTTTTCCAACGACTGCGCTTGCAGCGCGAAGCTGCCGGCCAGGAGCAGGCCGAGGATGCTGAGGAGGTTTTTTGTTTTCATAGTTAGTTAATTTGAATTGGGTGGTTTGCTTACTTGGTCGCGGGTGCCGGAGCGACCGCCGACATGGCGAGGCCGAGCGACTTGAAATCGGCCGTCAGTTTATCCACGGAGGTCTTGAGCGTGGCGCCGTTGGCGGTGGCCTTGGCGGCGACGTTCTTCATGGCGGCGACGCCGCCCGTGGTCAGATCGGTGCCGAGATATTTCTGCGCATCACGCAGGTCGGACATGAAGGGCTTGAAGGCGACTTCAACTTCCGCGTAACTGCGCTTCACGTTCAGGAGTTCATCACTGACTTCTTTCTGGCGCGCGGCGCTGAGATTGCGAATGTCCTCGTTCTGGATGGTGGCGAGCTGTTCGTTCCATTTGGCAAAGAATTCCTTGCCATTATCGCGCATCGCCGTCACTGAAGCTTTCACACTTTTGGCGAGCGACCCGAGATCATCCACGTTGTCGGAGAATTTTTGATACTGCGGCCGCAAGTCCGGCTGCGGGTTGTTGACGAGGTCGTTCAAGGCGGCCAGCGTGGCGTCCAACTGGCCGTCGGCGGCGGCGATCTTGTCGGCGGAGGCCTGCAAGCCGTTGGCGGTGGCGGTGCCCTGGTCATAACCGTGCGAGGCGCAGCCGGCCAGCCCGGCCAGCGCCACGGTGAGGGCGAGGCTGGAGGCGATCAATGTCAGTTTGTTTGTCTTCATATAATATTTTTTTGGTTGTGTTGTTGTGCTCTGTCCGGGGCGCGGTTCAATTCAGTCAGCGCCGGGCAAATTGGTTTGAATGTGGTGATCAGTTGTCAGTGATCAGTAACCAGTAACCAGTAATCAGTAATGAAGTGATCAGTAATCAGTCGCGCGTTCGCCGCACTCGCGGAAACCTGACCACCGATCACTGATGACAGATAACTGTTCACTTTCTTCGGAACACCCGGTTTTCATCACGGTTTCTCGACGGAGACGGCCACGGCCTGGGTGCTGCGGACCACCACTTCGGTGCCCACGGTGTCTTTGGTCAGCGTCACGTCCGGGCGGACTTTGAAAGTCACGGTGCAGCCATCCGGCAATTGGAGCGTGGCCGTGTGGTGCCACAGACTCACGTCCGTGACCTTGGCGGTATATTGCACGGTGTCGGCCAGCTCGCCGCCGGGTTTCTCGCCAAGCGGGGCCAGCGCCAAGGCGCCGACGGCCAGATCCGCCGCCGATTCACCCGGCTTGGGCACGAAGAGCGAAACCCGGTCCGTGACGGTGGCCTTCACCTGGTCGCCCACGGCAATCTGCGCGAAGTTGGCGACTTCCGGTCCGGCGATGAAGCTGGCCTGGGTGCCGTCGGATTTGACGAGCGTGACCTTGCGGGTGGCCGGATCAATGGCCGTGACCGTGGCGGATTCCTTGAATTTTTCGACCATTACGCCGCCGGGGACGCCCGGCTCAAAAGCGACCGTTTTGGACGCCGCTGCGGTAGCGGGCGGTTCGGCTTGAGGCGCGGTGGAGGAACACGAGGTTAAAGCCAGCACGGTGGCAGGCAGGAGGGCGAGGGCGATGAATTTAGCGGTGGTTGATTTCATAGTTGTGGGGAGTTATCAGTTATCAGTGAACGAGTGATCAGTGGGGGCATAAGTGAGTTATCAGTGAAGGCGTAATCAGTAAGCGAGTAACCAGTGGTCAGTAGCCGAACACTGATTACTGAATACTGATCACTGATCACTGGATATTTCCTTTTCATTTCGGGAACAGGAAGGTGACGGTGAAGCGGATGCCCCAGTCCGGCCCGCCGGCGGGAGCCTCCGCGTAATACTTGAAGCCAAGGGCGAACTGCACGGGCTTGCCGGCGATCTTGACGAGCTGGCTGACGCTGGCGTTCAACGGCACAGTCCACTGGCTGTGCGACCAGTCATAAGTGGACTCGGTGTTCAGCCCGAAAGTCGTGAAGGTCTTGGTGCTGTAAGAGACGAAGGGCTGAATGAAGGTGGCGTTGATGCCGGCATCACCGCCGTCGCTGGCATCGCCGGCATCCGACGAGGGATGGCCGCCGGTCTGCGCGTAGGACCACAGGTGGTTGACCAGCGCGCCGTAAGTCCAGCCATTTTGCTGTTTCAACACGAGCGCCGTCGGGCCTGCGCCCCAGTGGTCGCCGCTCAAACCATCCGTGCCGCTGGGATAAAGCATCACCGCGCCCGCGCCCCAGATCCAGCCGCTGTCTGTCGGCGCCTTGGGCGAAGCCCAGAAGCTCTGCACAATGTCACCGAGGCCGGCCTGGTCATGGCCGCCCTTGACCGGCGCTTCGGCATAGATGACGGGGATGATGGTGCGCGTGATAAGATTCCAGTTGGTGTTCAGCGTGAACGGAATCACCGGCTGGATATTGGCCGTATAGCGCATGGCGTTCGCGGAGCCAATGCCGAAATCCCAGTTGTTCTGGATGGGCACGCTGATGAGGCTGGCGACCGGGTTCGCCAACTTCTTGGCGAGTTCGGCGGCAGCAGCCTTGTCGGCGGCAGCTTGGTCGGTGGCCGCCGCGTCCTGCGCGAACAGCGTTGTGGTGGTGGTGAATGCCAGCGCGCAAGTCAGCGCGGCGGCGAGAAGGTTTGATTTAGTTTGCATAAAATTAAGCAGTGGTCGGTGGCCGGTGATCAGTAATCAGTAATCAGTAATCAGTAATCAGTGGTGAGGGGTGAGTGATCAGTGATCCGTGACCGGACACCGATTACTGAATTCTGATCACTGTTCACTGATGACTGATTACGCTTCATGGTTGGTTTCAGGTTCGCGGATGAATGCCCAGCGCCAGTTCAATGGCGTCAAGCAGGGTCTGGTCGTTGACCGGTTTGCGGAGATAAGCGGCGGGTTTTCGGGCCAGCGCTTTGGTGCGCGTCTCATCGGAATCGTGGCCGGTGATGATCACGACGGGCACGCCGGATTCCACGAGTTTGGCTTGCACGTCGAAGCCGCTCACGACCGGCATGTGCAGATCAAGCACCACGCAATCGGGCTGGCGGGCCGGCAGGGATGCCAGAAACTCGCCGCCGGAGGGAAACGACTCCACGTCAACGCCGGCGGAACGCAACAGACGCGTCAGTGCTTTGCGAATGGGCTCTTCATCGTCCACGATGGCCACGAGAGGTCGGGTTTTGCTCACAAGCATAAACCCTAGCAAAAAAGCCGGGCGGACGGATATTGGACTTTAGTCCAATACGGGGCGGCGACAGTGGGTGGTAATCGGTGATCGGTGATCGGTGGCCAGTGCTGTGTGAATTACCGTCCCACCGATTACTGATTACCGATTACTGATCACTGATCACCGGTCACTGATCACTTCCCGCCGATGCCCGCGCGCTCGGTCAGGCGGACGAGTTCCACCACGGAGTCCACCTTCATTTTTTCCATCACCCGCGCCCGGTGGACTTTGATGGTTTTTTCCACGGTGCCGAGTTCGGCTGCGGTCTCCTTGTTCAACTGGCCGGAGACAACGTGGATAAGGACTTCCCGCTCGCGCTGGGTGAGGGTCGCGAGCCGGGCCTGAATGTCGTCCAATTCAGCGCGGGCCTGCCGCGCAGTGCGATCCTGTTCGATGGCCGCCTTGACGGACTGAAGCAGGTCGTCGTCCTTCACGGGCTTGGTGAGAAAATCCAACGCCCCGCGCTTCATCGCCTGCACGCTCGTGGGGATGTCGCCGTGACCGGTCAGGAAAATAATCGGGATGGTGCTGCCTTTCGCCATCAACGCCGCCTGCAACTCCAGGCCGTTCAAGCCGGGCATCGCGAGGTCGAGCACGAGACAGCCGGGCGCGCGAGGATCGTGGCGTTCCAAAAACTCCTGCGGCGAGCCGAACGCCAGCACGTCCAATCGCGCCGAGCGCAGCAGGCGCGCGAGGCTCTTCAGCACGGCGGCATCGTCGTCCACGATAAAAACGGTGGGGTGAGGAGTCATCAGTGATCGGTGATCGGTAATCAGTAATCAGTAATCAGTTTTCCGTGTTCGGTGTCGAAGATACCCATTGGCGGTTTATTTGTCAGCAAATCACTCGCGCCGCACTGATCACTGGTCACTGATTACTGATTACCTCAGTCATCATCCAGCGCGTCGGTGTAATACTCAGTCACGTCTTCGTGCAAAACGCCAGCGGGGGAACCGCAGAAGGCGTCAGACTTTGCCATCATGGAATTCAGCATCCGCCCGATTTCTTCAAGGCCGGCGTTCAATCGGGTGGCGTCAGCGGCAGTGAGGTAACCGCAATCCAGCGCCTCGCTGACCCAATGCTGGGTTTCCAGTTGCTCGGCATCCGCATCGGTGAGTTTGCTCATAAAATGCTTTTCGTAGCGGCGCTTGCCCCATGCTTCCGCGATTTGCGCCCCGACCGACCGCGCCGCGCGACGGATTTGATCGGTGAGTGAATACGTTTCTTCCTTGGGAAACGTCTTCGTCAATGCAAACACCGCACCAGAAACCTCGCGGGCTTTCTGATACACCCGCAGGTCTTTGAAACTTCTCGCATAACTGTTGGTCATAATTCACCTCACTGAGGTTCTACTGTTCACTGTTTACTGTTCACTGTTTACCGATCACTGATCACTGATCACTGAATACTCTTCACTATTCCCCCGCTTCTTCGAGCGCCGGGATCGTAAAACAAAACACCGCCCCGCGCTCCGCACCACTCGCGGCCCAAAGATTTCCGCCGTGCGCCGTAATGATCGTGCGGCACACCGACAAGCCCAGGCCCAGACCGTGTGACTTGGTGGTATAGAACGGCATGAATACTTGCTCCAGTTTGTCCGGGGCCAAGCCCACGCCACAATCGGAAACGGAAACATGGATGGCTTTATCTGCACCCAATTCCGTGCGCAAGACCAATTGCCGGTCGGCGGGCGCGTTGCCGTGCATGGCGTCGCAGGCGTTCATCACCAGATTGAGCAGGACTTGCTGGAGCTGCACGCGGTCGCCTTTGACTGACGGCAGGTCGGCCGTCAACTCGGTGTGCGCGACCACATTCTGATTCACCAGATCGCTGCGCATCAATTTGAGAACTTCCTGCACCACGTCGTTCAGGTCGAGCGGCTGTTGCTGCACCTCGCCCTTTTTGAGCAGCAGGCGCAGGCGGCGGATGACTTCGCCGGCACGGTTGTCCTGCTCCACGATGTCCTTGAGAATGTCGCGCACTTCGTCCAGATCAATGGTGTCGTGCGCGAGGAAGCGAATGGCGGCTTGCGCATTGCTGAGGATGGCGGTGAGCGGCTGGTTCAACTCATGCGCCATCGAGCCGGACAACTCCCCCAGCATGGTCACGCGGGAGAGATGCGCCAGCTCCGCCCGCTGCCGCTGCACCTCGGCCTCGGCCTGTTTGCGGGCGGTGACATCCACAATGACCGTCAAGACGAAAACCCCTTCCTCGGTCTGAATCGGGCTTAAGCCGATTTCCACCGGAAACTCCGTTCCGTCTTTGCGCCGGGCGAACAGTTCCCGCCCGACACCCATGCTGCGGGCTTCAGGCGCGGCGAAGAATTCCGACCGCTGGCCTTGATGCCGGTGGTGATATCGTTCCGGCATCAATAACTCAACCGATTGCCCGACCAACTCGGCGCGGGCGTAACCGAAGATTTTTTCCGCCGCCGCGTTGACCAGTGCCATCCGTCCGGCCTGATCCACGAGCACGATGCCTGCCGGCGACGCCTCCACCACCAGCCGGAATCTATCCTCCGCACGCTTGCGCTCGGTGATGTCCACAGCGATGCCGACCATGTGCGGTTTTCCGTCCAGGATCAGCTTTGAACCGGTGGCGAAAACTTGCATCTTCTGCCGGTTCTTGAGGATCAGGCTCATCTCGACCTGCGTATAACCTTCAGAGAAGATCTTGGGAAACTCCTGGGCCAGCTTGAGCCGATTTTCTTCGTCAAACCAATCTTCGATGCGGAAGTTCATCAGTTCGTCAGCCGTATATCCCGTCATCACCTCATGCTGCCGATTCCATAGGATCAACCGCCCTTCCTCGGTGTAAAGATAAAGCAAACCCGGCACGCTGTTGAAAATTGCCGTCATCATTTCATGCGCGTTACGGTTGGCTTCTTCCGTCCGCTTGCGTTCGGTAATGTCCACATGCGCCACCACCACCGACTGGCCCGCCACCCCCAGCGGAGTAACGTTCATGGAAAACCAGCGCTTCTGCTGCGGGGAATCACAGGCATACTCAAGGTAGAAACTTTTCATCCGGCCAGCGAACACCGCTTGGATGCCATCATGAGCTGCCTTTGCCGATTCGGCTGACGCGCCTGCACCTTGGCGGCAGACCTCCAAATAGTTCGCGCCGAGGCCGAGGTTTCTCGCCGGTTCGCCGGTGCTGGGCGAATTCGCCACCGTGAATTGTTTCCACCGCTCATTCACCGCCACGATCACGCCATGGCGGTCCAGCACGGCGATGTGGGCACCGACCGAATCCAGAATGGCCTTTCTGAACTCCGAGCGGCGCAGTCGCGCCCGCACCACCCGCCAGACAATGCCACCGACGCTGCCAAGCAATAACAACACGATGAAAAAGCGGAACCAACCCGTCTGCCAATAGAAGGGCTGCACCGTGAACGCGAGACTGGCACCCGGCTCCTGCCAGCGCCCGTCCTGATTCGCGGCACTCACCTGAAACGTGTAATCGCCGGGCCGCAATTGGAAGAAGCGGACGGAACGTGTCGCCATTCCTTCCACCCATTGCTCGTCCCCGCCCACCAGCCGGTGATGAAAACGAATCTGTTCCGGTTTGGCATAGTTGAAAGCAGTATAGGTGATTTGCAACTCGCGTGCTCCCGGCGGCAGAGTTAGCACCCCACCGAACATGGGAATCGTTTTACCGTCGAGCTTCGCCTCTTCAATCAGGACGGCGGGCGGGCTGGGCGGAGAACCAAACTGCGTCGGGTCCACCGCCACAACGCTCCGCAAGGTGGAGAAATAAAGCTTGCCCGACTGGCTGCGCAAACCGGCGGGCGAATAACCGCCGGTGCATTCGGCCACCGACATGCCGTCCGATTCGTCGAGCGCCAGCGGATGCACAGCGGTTGCCCGGCCCGCCGCCACATCCTGAAGCTCGCGCTTGGCCACACGAAATATTCCCCGGTTGCAACCGAGCCAGAGATTTCCCTGATCGTCTTCGAGAATTTGTGAAATCACATTGTCGCCCAGGCCCTGCCGGGTATTCACTGAATGGATACTCCCATTCTGCAACCAGGCCAGGCCACCGCCCGCCGTGCCGATCCACAAGGTTCCTTCGCCGTCTTGGTAGAGCGCACGCAATACGTCGGTGGGCAAACCTGCCGTCGTGGTCCACCTTTGCACGCGACCCGCATCCCAGCGGAAAAGGCCTGCGCCATGCGTCGCCAACCAAAGCGCCGCCCCCGGACCGCGCACCAGCCCGGAAATCTGCGTTGGGAAGACGCCGTTGGTGACGGTTTGCAGCCCGCCGTTCACTAACTGCTTAAGTTCGCCATCCGATGTCCCGGCCCAGAGCGAGCCATCCACGCCTTCGCATAGTGCTTGCAAAGTGATGTTGGAAGCCGTCACCGAGCTGAATTCTCCGGTGCCGGCATCCCGTCGCGCCAACACCGACGCGCCCGCGAGATACACGGTGCCATCGCTCATTCGCAAGCCGGTCGTCAGGTGG
>CAJAQO010000058.1 GCA_903944085.1 uncultured Verrucomicrobia subdivision 3 bacterium | reverse complement strand
CGCTGCACGCCGACTGGCCGCACGCCCGCAACGCCGCGCGCTATCACGTGTGGCTTTTCATCGTGGGCGTGGACACCGCTTACCGCAACGTGGATACCGTGACCGACACCGCTGACACGCTGACCGGCCTGCCGAGCGGCGCGACCGCGAAAATCCAAATCACGTCCGTCAACGACGCCGGCGAAAGCGGCCCGAGCACGGAGGTGACGGCGGTGGTGCCGTAATTTCAAGATCTACATAGTCACATGGAAAATCAAAATTGTTTGAAAGGAAAATATGGCTTTAATAGATAGAATCAAGTTCGATGCGCCCAGTGATGATTTGCTCGTATGGAAGCACCCGAGCGAAGAATTGGTTTTGGGCAGTCAGCTTATTGTCAACCAAAGTCAGGAGGCTATCTTTGTAAAAGGTGGACATGGGTTGGACGTTTTTGGCCCAGGAACACACTCACTGGCCACGGGCAATATACCGTTGTTGAATCGGCTCATAAACCTTCCCTTCGGCAGCCGAACTCCCTTTACTGCGGAAATCTGGTATATCAACAAAACCGTAAAACGGGATTTGAAGTGGGGAACACAAGGCGCTATTCAGGTTATAGATCCAGTTTATAATTTCCCTGTGAGCGTCAGGGCATTTGGCAGATGGGGTATCCGGATAGAAGATTCTCGGAAGTTTGTCTCCCAAATCGTCGGCACGTTGCATACGGCAGACAGTGCAAAAATTGAGGAGTATTTTATTGGCGAAATTGTCCAGCGTCTTTCGGATGCGCTGGCAAAGTTTTTTGTTGAACAAAACATATCAGCATTTCAAGCCAGCGCCAAAATCAATGAGCTTTCCACATTCGTCGGAAAGGATATTAGCGCGGAGTTTGCTCGCTTCGGGATTGAGATTGTCAACTTCAACGTGGAGCGGATCAGTATCCCGCCGGAGGAACTTAAGAAATTTCAGGATATTCTTGGCCGCAAAATGGAGATTGACCAAATCAGCAAGTCGCAGGTTGGGCAGGCATACACGACGATGCGGACCTTTGACACGCTAGAAAAGGCCGCTTCAAACGAAGGCGGCGTGACGGGTGCCTTGCTCGCTAGTGGTTTAGGAGCTGGCCTCGGTTTGGGAGCAGGTATTCAAGCCGGCCAAAAACTTGGGGAAGCGATGAACCCGCAGCCAGCAGTCTCTGCCGCAAACGACCCGGTCATGAAACTCCAAAAACTCAAACAAATGTTAGACGGTGGCTTGATTACCAAAGAGGATTTTGAAGCCAAGAAAAAGCAACTGCTTGATAATTTCTAAAACAATTCCCTATGCATAATATGCGGACAAAATTATTGTTGGTGGCCGCTGCCGGTTGGGCGGTTATTGCTCTGGCGATTATTGGAGTCAGCTTGCTCCTGATCAGCCCAGAGCACCGGTCGCCATTTTTCTGGGAGCGGATTCTGTGGGCGCAATTCCTCGCGGCGTTGGTTTTGTTTTCAAATGCGTTTTTAATCAGCAAAGCCCCACCGTCCGTTGGTGGAATTCTGCCAGCCTTCCGGCTTGTCGTGACGGCTTATGCTTTTTTGAGCCTGGCTTGGATGCTGTTCAATGCCTTTCTGCCAAATGCTGATTTTATCAGCCGCTTCCATCTCGCCGGGCAAATTGTGTTGATGGCTGTTGCCATCGCAGTCTGTATCTTGCTCAATATCTCACGCGTGGCTGCGGCACATGGCACCGAGCCGATTCCTGAAGGCACCTGTCCACCGAACGAACTGGCTTCTCTGCTGAAAGCCGAAGAATTTCGTATTCAACAAGGCAGTAAGGCCAAAGAATACGGCCAACTGGTTGCCGTATTGAAAAGCCTTCGGGAACAGATTCAATACTCGCTGCCGCATGTCGGTGAAATTGGCAGACGAGAGGAATACCGGCAATTTTCCGAGGCTGTCAGGAATGCCTGCCAAAAAGTTGATGCCAGTATCCGTGAACCAGCACTGGTTGAAAATCGGATAGCGAATCTCAGACAGGAATTTTCAGATTTAGCCATGAAAGTTGAGTCAATTGCGGAGAGTTTGAAGCGGAGATAAGATAAATATGCAGATCATTGAATGTCCACAATGCGGCGCGTCCGCCTCTCCCGCAGAACACAAGTGCAGTTACTGCAAAGCAGAGTTTTTTGTTACGAGCATTGCCTATCTTTCAGGTTTCGATAAAAACGGGTTGAACAAATACGTGGCTCATTTCAAAAAACAAGCGAGTGAACATCCAAATGGCGGCGAAGGCTGGCTCGGCTTGGGGCTGTGTTATCTGCAAACAGGGCTGTTCCCAATGGCCCAAAAAAGCTTTGAAAAGGCCATCCAAGTCGCTCCAGAACTGCCGCAACCATACTATTATTTCGCGCTATCAAAAATTTCCGGGCGGAGGCTAATGTCCTTGCCACTAAATGAAATCCGGGAAGTTGAAAATTATGCAAATACAGCCTTGCAACTTGAGTCTGAATCAGCTCTATACAAATTGCTCCTCGCACTCATCAAAAGTGACTATTACGAGGAAAATGGGCTTATGGTAAACGCACCTACGATGCCAGATATTTTAGCTGAGATAGATGGGGTTCCGGTGAATAAGAACGAGATTGAGCGTCTTCGGCAATGCGTGCTTGTCGAAGACGAAAGTTATTTGGAAGAAATCACAATAAACTAAACAAAAAAATAGAAAGAAAAAATAAAATGCAACCAATCGATAGGCAGGCAATTGTAAACTATTTTAAGCCTTTTCCAAAATGGGCTATTGGGATGATAGTTTTGGGCGTGTTGTTCTTAAGCGCTAAGGGATTTGGCTTGATATTCATTGCAATTGGGATAGTTGGGATTGTCATGCGCACCAAAAATAAACCTACGGATGAACAAATTGACTCTTGGTTTGGCCAAGAATTGCAAACTTTAACTGAACGGGCAAAGCAGAAGGTAGGGCATGGTGCCCTTGATGTAACAGGCGGTGAAAAAATAATATATGGGCCACGCATTGAGAATACTGGCGGCGCACAAATCACTTTTATAAAGGGAAAAGATAATATTATTCGCTTTACTCCTGTTGACATTACAATCCTATTTTTTGCTAAGGATCAACTTCTCGGTTATCAGTGTTCTTATGACAGGAGAAGTGGCGAGCCTTTAGCAGAAAGAACTGAAGAATATTTTTATCGTGACGTAGTGGCTGTTTCTACCGAAACCATCAAAATGGAAACAGAACTTCAAATTGGCAAAGGAAAACTAGGAAAACTCAATTTGATACAATTTAAAACGGCTGAAGTATTCAGGTTAACCACATCTGGAGGAACGGCATTTCAAGTGTGTCTCGGATCTGAAGATATATTGAAGCTGAAATCTGCCAAGGGCGGAAAACTGCCAAAAACAGAATCTGAAAAAGCCATTCAAGCAGTTCGTGCCATGGTTCGCGACAAGAAAAGCACAAGTGCCCAGACTGCCGCGCTGTCTCAAACAGCGAGTAATCCTTCTGCGGGAGGAGATCAGGCATCAAAAATACAAAAGCTGAAAAAACTATTGGATGATGGTCTGATTACCCAAGAAGAATTTCAGGCGGAAAAAACTAAGGCTTTAGCCAATCTTTAATTGCTCACTGATAAAGCCCCGTTTTCAATGGCCGGTTCCCGCAAAGGTTCCGGCCATTTTTATTTTGAACTTTCACCGCCGCCAAATTTTTCTACACTGTGCGCATGAACGTTTTTGTCACCGGCGGTGCCGGCTATATTGGTTCCGTCTGCACGGAAGAACTGCTCAACGCCGGACATCAGGTCACGGTGTATGACAACCTCACGGAAGGCCATCGCTCGGCGGTGGATCCGCGCGCAAAATTCATTTTTGCCAAGCCGGAAGAGGAGGGGAATATTCTCGCCGCTGTCAAGTCGGTGAAGCCCGATGCCATCCTGCATTTCGCCGCGTTCGCGCTCGTAGGCGAGTCCATGACGAACCCGAAAAAATATTTCCACAACAACCTCGTCAACGCGCTCAAGCTCGCGGACGCCGCCGTGGAATGCGGCGTGAAGAAATTTGTCTTCAGCTCGACGTGTGCGACTTACGGTCCGCCGGACCGCGTGCCGATGACGGAGGATTTGCCGCAGCGTCCGATCAATCCTTACGGCGAGGCCAAGCTGATGTTCGAGAAAGTGCTCATCTGGTATCGTGAAATTTACAAGCTGGATTTCATCGCCTTCCGCTATTTCAACGCTGCCGGCGCGAGCGAAAAATTTGGCGAGCATCACCGCATCGAGACGCATTTGATTCCGAACGTGCTGTTCGTGGCGCTCGGCAAAAAACCGCAGGTGGAGATTTACGGCACGGATTATCCCACGCCGGACGGCACGTGCATCCGCGATTACATTCACATCAAGGATCTGGCGCAGGCGCACATCCTCGGTTTGCAGCCGGGCAAGAGCGGCTTTTTCAATCTCGGCAACGGCGACGGCTATTCGGTGAAGGAAGTCATTTCGATGTGCGAGAAAATCACCGGCAAGAAAATTCCGGCGGTGGAAAAGCCGCGCCGGCCCGGCGATCCGCCCCGGCTCGTGGCCGCCGCCAACAAAGCCTTCAATGAACTGGGCTGGAAACCGCAGTATCCGAAATTGGAAGACATTGTAAAGACCGCCTGGGCCTGGCACCTGAAGCACCCGACGGGCTACGCGGACTGAAGCAGGAAAAGTTTAGGAATTCGAGCGCGGCGTTTTTCGAAACGCCGCGCTTTTACTTTTGAGTTATGCCGGCAAATCTTTTCCCGTCGTGGTCACGGTGAGCCGGCCATGCTTCACGCCTTTGGCGGCGATGAGTTCGTCGGCGATCTTGCGGATGACGCTGGCCTTGCCGCGCACGATCAAAACTTCCAGGCAGTTGTGGTGATCCAAATGGACGTGAACAGTGGAAAGAATCGCGTCGTGGTGGTCGTGCTGGATGTCGGTGAGGCTCGCCTGCAAATGCGGCTTGTGATGGTCATAGACCAGCGTGATGGTGCCGGCGATTTCGCCGGTGTCGGATTTCTGGCGGTGCTCGACGAGCTGGGCGCGGATCATGTCGGCGATGGCGAGCGAGCGGTTGTCATAACCCTTTTCATGCGTCATCTCGTCCAATTGATCGAGCAGCGCAGGCGGCAGCGAAACGCTGAAGCGCGTGGCGGTTTCTTTTTTCATGTCCCTGATTATTTGCAACCGGCGCGGCAAGGCAAGCGGGGAATATTCGTTTGCCATCGCCGCGCCCGCCAAATCAAGCCGCCGCTTTCCGCACGGCGGCTTGCTTTTTGGCCGGTGGGCCACTATTAACTTTGCGCTATGGAAAATGATTCAACGCCCGCACCGCATTTATTTTCACCCCTCACCGTCCGCTCCGTGACGCTGCGCAACCGCATCGGCGTGTCGCCGATGTGCCAGTATTCCGCCGCCGACGGCGTGGCGAACGACTGGCATTATGTCCATCTCGGCTCGCGCGCGGTTGGCGGCGCGGGCTTGGTCATTGTCGAGGCCACGGCGGTTGCGCCGGAAGGCCGCATCACGCCGGGCTGTCTCGGCTTGTGGTCGGACAAACACAGCGAGCCGCTCGCGCGCATCGCGAAGTTCGTGAAGGAACACGGCGCGGTGGCGGGAATTCAAATCGCGCACGCGGGCCGCAAGGCTTCCGCCGATCTGCCGTGGCGCGGCGGCGCGCATTTGGCGGACGCGCAGGGTGGCTGGCCGACGATTGCGCCAAGCGCGATTCCGTTTGGTGACACGCTGACCAAAGTTCCGCGCGCGATGACCGTGGCGGACATCCAACGCGTGCAAAATGAGTTTGTCGCGGCGGCGAAACGCGCGTTGACGGCGGGCTTCAATTGGCTGGAGCTGCACGCGGCGCATGGCTATTTGTTCAGCGAGTTTCTCTCGCCGCACACGAACCACCGCACGGACCAATACGGCGGCAGTTTGGAAAATCGCAGCCGCCTGCTGCTCGACACCACGCGCGCGGTGCGCCAAGTCTGGCCGGACAATCTGCCGCTGACCGTGCGCATTTCGGCGACCGACTGGAAGGCAGGCGGCTGGGAAATTGAGCAAAGCATCGCGCTGGCGAAGTTGCTCAAAGCCGAGGGCGTGGATTTGATGGATTGCAGTTCCGGCGGCGTCGTGGCGGATGCGAAAATCACCGTTGCGCCGGGCTACCAAGTGCCGTTCGCGGAAAAAATCCGACACGGCGCGAGTATTGCCACCGCCGCCGTCGGCTTCATCACGGAAGCGAAACAGGCGGATGACATCGTGCGTCACGGGCAGGCGGATGTGGTGTTGCTCGGGCGGCAAATGCTCGTTGATCCCTACTGGCCGGCACACGCGGCCAAAGCGCTGGGCCAGAAAATCACGCCGCCAAATCAATATCTGCGGGCGTGGTGAGAAAATTATTTATCGCCGCAGGCGGCAAAACACGGCGCTTTTGGCGGCATTGACCGGCACCGTAATTTGTTTCGTGGTCGAGGAATTGGCCACGTCCACCCAGTTATTGCCCAGACCAACGGCAGACACGTTGGTCTGCGCCTCCAACATCCAGCCGAGTTGCGTCAGCGGTCAGCTCAAAGTGAGGTTCGTGCGGCTGCCGTTGAAAGTGAGATTGGTCGGGTAATTGGCGAAGTCGCTGGAAAAAAAACACTCCACGGCGGCAGCACGTAATTGAAAATCCCGTCGGTCACGTTCACAACGCCCAGAATAGTCCGTTGGTGCTGCTGCCGTCATAAGTGTCAAAGGCGAAAACTTCCGTTTTCCACACCGGCTTGGGATCGGTTCGGGAATGGCGAAACCAAGATGAGCTTTTACCAGATGCCACATGGTCGCCCCGCCGCCAGCACCGAATCGGGTGGTTTTCAGCGGGCTTTGTTTTTTGGGCATGCGTTCCAAAACCACCCGAACGGGTAGTAGAATTTGGCGATGAAACTGGTAGTTTCAACTTAAATCACCCGAATCATGGTTTGAACTGAACATGCAATTATCGCCATGCGGGGATTTTTGTCCCGACCCGAGTGCAAAATCAGAGCAACCAGCACATGAAAGCCAGTTCGCACTAAATATATTCACTTTGAACCGGTGAAAAAATCTGCAACCACCTGTTAACGCCCATGAAAACCACCAAAACAAATAAATCAAACTTGATTCAATTCGGACTTCGTTCCGGTTTGGCCGCCGTGTTCCTGATCGGGACAGCGGTGACTTCCACTGCTGCCAACGTCAGTTTGACTGCCGATGATGCCAGCGGCTCAACTTCTTTTAACACCGCCGGTCATTGGAACGTGGCAGCGGCTCCCTCGGCAGGTAATAACTATTTTACTGCGGGTTATTTGATGCGAACGCCGGGCAGCGGAACTAGTGTTACTTTTGCGGGCGATTCATTGACCATCGGGCCGGCTTCGGCGGCGGCCCTCGGTTCGTTCAGATTCAAACTGGCCAGTCCCGGCACGGCGATAATCAATAACTGCACCAATGCCGGCGGCATCATTGATCACGGCAATGGTGGCGCTACTTACACGCTTTCAGGCAACCTGTTCGTCGCTGCCAACAGCAGCTTCGGGTTGCAAAACGATAACAGCCGTTTTTTTGTCTTGAGCAACCTCAACTTGACTGGTTCGTCAACGCTCAGCAACGGAGTGCCCGTCAATAACAACGGTTTGGGCACGATCACTTACGCGGGCAACGCCACCGGGTTCACCGGGCCGCTGGTGACGTCGCTCGGCACCACTATCCGTGCTTATTCCCAGACGAATTTGGGCGGCAACCCGGCCAGCTTCAACGCCGCACAATTTGTCTTGAATGGGGGAATATTTTCGCCGGTCGTGAGCATGGCGCTGAACAATGCCAACAGCGGTGTCACGATTGGCGCCAGCGGCGGCCTGTTCAACATCGGCTCCGGCCTCACGCTCACCAACAACAATCCGCTCGCGGGCACGGGGGCGCTGACCAATGGCGGCGCGGGCACGCTCATCTTGAATGGCAGCGGCAGCGGTTTCACGGGCAACACCTACATCAATGCGGGCACGCTGGCCATTGGCGCGAGCGGTTCGTTGGCTAACACGCCTACCATCAACGTGGCCAGCGGCGCGACTTTTGATGTTTCGGCGGCGGGCTATACAATGAGCCCTGGCCAAAACTTATTTGGCGCGGGCACCGTCAATGGCAGTCTCACGGACGCTTCCGGCAGCACCATCAACGCGGGCGGAGTCGCCACGGTTGGAAATTTGACTTTCAATAACAACCTCACCTTGGTCAACGGTGGCAGCCTCGTGGTGGACTTCAATGCCACGACCAACGACGTGCTTATCGTCAACGGCAATCTGTCGCCCAGCGGCATCACCTCCGTCAGCGTTGGCAGCGCTCCGCCCGGCGGATTTGTCAACGGCCAGAGCTACACGCTCATCAAAGTCAACGGCACGCTGGGGGGGACTGCCGCCAACTTTGTCATCCCCTCGACCTTGCAGACTCGCCAAAGTTTCCCGATAACTTATGACCCCGTTAACAGGCTGGTCAAATTGACCGTCGCCGGCAATCCGCCAGCCAGCCTAGTCTGGCAGGGGGATTTCGTCAACGGTTCTGCCAATGCGTGGGATATCAATACGACCACGAACTGGCTCAACGGTGCCAATCCCGACTATTATTTTGATTTGGACGCGGTCGCTTTCACGGATGTCGGCACCAACCAATCTGGCACCATCAATCAGCCCACGTTGGATGTCGTCGTCAATCCGAAATCGGTGACCTTTAATGCCACGAATAATTACACACTCTCGTCAGTGGGCGGCTTGGGTGCCGGTGGCATTGCCGGCACCGCCAGCCTGATTAAGAGCAACACGGGCACGCTGTTCCTGCAAACGAGCAATACCTACACGGGTGGCACTTTTGTTTATGGCGGCGTGCTGTCCATCAACAACACCTATGCGCTGGGCAATCCGGCTGCCACGCTGGTCACGGTGACCAACGCCACGACGAATGGCGCTTCGTTCGATTTTGGCGGCAAACAAATTTTGAATCCGCTGAATGCGGTCCTCATCAGCGGATTTGGTGTGGCTCCGAATCAAGGATCCATTTTCACCAGCGCGGGAGGGCAGAACTGCGCGATCGGCTGCGCGCCGATTGGCATCCGCTCGCTGCGCTTGTCGGGCAACGCCACCATGGGCGATGACGGTCCGATGTGGCAGCTTGGCCAGGATGTCAATGCCAACGGCAATGCCGCTGGTGTTGGTTCGATTGACGGCAAAGGCTTCAGTTTGACGAAAGTCGGCAACAACCTGCTTATTATGGAAGCCACCAACGCTTCCGCGCTGTCCCAGTTCACGCTGGCCGGCGGCGGGATGCTCATCGCCAACACGGCCAACAATCCTTTTGGCGCTGCCGCCACGCTGGTCATTTCTAACGGCGCGTATGTGGATTTCTGGGATAACTATGCGAACAATGGCGTGACGCTGGCCAACCCGATAACGATTGGCGCGGGCGGGGCAATACTACAGAACACCCGGGGCATGTATTACAATCATGCCGCTTATAATACTTTCAGCGGAAACGTCACTTTAAGCCCTGACACCAATGCAAACAACGGACTGACTATTTTGGACACCTCCAACTACGGCGGCGGGCCTAATAACGTGCCCACTTGGGGCACCATGACCTTCAGCGGCGTCATTGCCGGCACCAATAACGTGGCTGTTGTCGGCCCGCTTTCGCAATACGGCAGCGCCAATAATCCGGTGAACTTCACCGGCAATAATACCTACAGCGGATTAACCATTGTCAGCAACTATGTGACGTTGAATACCACCACCTATAATCAAAGCGGCGGGGCCTATGTTGTGGTGGATTCCGCGACACTGGACGTGATCCCGGTTTCGACCAACAAGACGCTGCCGATGTCCAGTTTGTTGCTGGACGTTCAATTGCTTGGCTACCCCAACTTGGGTTTCAGCCGTTTGACCAGCATGCCGACCAGCCCCGTGATCTATGCCACCAATCTGACGATCACTGCCAGTTGCGACATCATACCACCGAAGTCGGGTTACTCGGTCGGACAATTTCCTTTGATCAAATATCAAGGCACCATCGGCGGCGCGGGTTTTGCCGGCCTCACGATGAACACGCTGCCGCGCGGCGTGGCGGGTGTTTTGGTGGACAACAGCGCCAATCAAAGCATTGACTTGCTGGTCACCTCGATCGGCATGGAGTGGACCGGGGCTAATTCCGCCAACTGGGACATTGCCGCCACGCAAAACTGGTGGAATCCACAGGCTCTGTCGCTCGATTATTATTACGACGGTGATACGGTCGTGTTCAACGACATTACGAATAATTACAATGTCATTATTCCCGCCAATGTGTCGCCCACAGGCATCACCGTAAACACTACTAACGCCTACACTTTCGGCGGTCCGGCCGGAATCATCGGTGCGGCCAGCCTCTTGAAAACCGGTTCCGGCACATTGATCGTAGCGAATACTAACAACAGTTTCACCGGCGGCACTTATATCACTGGTGGCACCTTGATGCTGGGTGATCAAAACTACACATATCCTTATCCCGCCGGCGCGTTGAATGACAATCTAGGCAATGTCACCGTCTCGGGCGGCGGCACTTTGGACGTGAATGGCATCGAGGTGCCTAACTACCAGGGCTACGGCCCTGACGGCTATAACGTCTATATCAGCGGCGCGGGTGTAACCAACGGCGGCGCACTGGTCAACAACAACACGAGCAATAACGACAATGCCGACGCCGGTTATGTCACCCTGACGGGCAATGCCACTGTCGGTGGTCTTGGCGACGTCAATGTCCGTCACGGCGTCGCGCCTAAGCTGAGTTCGCAGAGCGGTGCTTACACATTGACCAAAGTTGGCCCGGGATCGTTCCGCATCCGATACCTCACCGAAGTCAGCACGAACTTTGGCAACATCAATATTCTGCAAGGCAACGTCAGTTTTGAATCGTCTTCCACGAACGGCCTTGGCGACCCCAGCAAGATCATCTGGGTCGGCAACGGTGCCGGCTTTATCCTCGGCACGGCCTCCGCGCCTTTCAAAAAACAGATGGTATGCAGCAACGGGGCCACCTTGTATGGCTATAATACGACGGGCAATGTGTTCGCCAGTCCGATTGCGCTGGACAGCGGCACGATCACTCTTAACGCGAATTACTTCAACGCGCTGACGTTTAGTAATGTGTTGAGTGGCGCGGGTGGCATCAATGTTACCTACAATTCGACCGTTACGTTTGCCACCAATAATACATATAGTGGCAACACCTATGTGTCCGATTGCAACGCCGGTCCGGGATCAGTGTTGCGGCTGGCTGGCAATGGCTCGATTTCCAATTCGCCCAATATCACCTTGCAAGGTGTGATTAGTGGCCAGGCCTTTGCCGGTGGATTGGACGCGAGCGGGCGCACCGACGGCACTTTGACGCTCGTCAACGGCCAGACCCTCCGCGGCGACAACAGCTCCTATGTCAAAGGCAACGTGGTGGCCAGCTCCGGCACCACGATCACACCCGGCGGTTTGGGCAATGTCCAGTCCATGAACTTCAGCAACAACCTGACGTTGCAAGCGGGCAGCACCTTTGTCGCCGATGTCGGCTTCGATGGCGTGTCCGCGACTTCAAACGACGTTGCGTTGGTGACCGGCACGCTGACCTATGGTGGCACATTGACCGTCAACGTGGTCGGGAGTCCGCTGGTGGCCGGCAACACGTTCAAACTCTTCAACGCGGGCACGGTGAGCGGCAGCTTTGCGGCCACCAATCTGCCGGCGCTGGGCACCGGCTTGGGCTGGAGTTGGAATCCGGCCACGTCAACCTTGAGTGTCGTGCCGGCGATCAACACCAACCCGGCGACCGCGAACTTCCAAGCCGCCCTTGCCAGTGGGGCGCTGCATTTTACCTGGGCACCGGATCATATTGGCTGGCAGCTTTACACCAACGCCGTCGGCTTGACCGCCAAAAGCAGTTGGTTCCCGGTGATCGGCTCCGCAGCGGTTACCAATGAAACGATCAGCATCAATCCGGCCAACCCGAACGTGTTTTTCCAATTGCGTTATCCGTAAGCCAGCCGCGAAGGCTTGGTCCTTCGTTTGGTTTGCGACCGCAGGCAGCATTGATTCAGGATGGCGGCAACCGGCCCGACCGGTTGCCGCCGCTATTCAAAGTCGGAAAGTTCAAGATTTTGACGTTGTGCCATTGACCGGCCCGCTTGATTCTGTTAGCTTAAAACAAACTCCTATGAAACGACAAAAAGGTTTTACCTTGATTGAACTCCTGGTGGTGATCGCGATCATCGCCATTCTTGCCGCAATGCTGCTGCCCGCGTTGAGCAAGGCCAAGTCGAGAACTCAGGCCGTCTATTGCATGAACAACTGCAAGCAGATGATGATCGCGTGGCTGGCTTACACCCATGATAATAGTGACCATATTGTTTATGGGTTGCATGGCCCTGGGGCCCAAAATGGTGCCGGATATAATCTTCCAGGAGTGGGCTTGGTGCATAGCTGGGCGGAGGGCTGGCTGGACTGGTCAACGGCCACCGATAATACTAATACCCAATGGCTCACTGACGATACTCATGCCAAGCTGGCTCCCTACCTCGCCAAATCAAAAAATGTATTCAAATGTCCGGCCGATACTTATTTGACCGCTGCGCAGCGTAATATGGGTTGGTCGGGTCGTTGTCGGAGCGTTTCGGGCAACATTTGCCTTGGCGCTGGTAATGCTCCAGCCGGTCCGT
>CAJAQO010000057.1 GCA_903944085.1 uncultured Verrucomicrobia subdivision 3 bacterium | reverse complement strand
TCCGACGTGCTCGACCACGCGACGAGCGAAATCGCCAGTGGCAGTAAGCTGGGCATTGACGCGACGAAGAAAATTCCCGGCGAAGGTTTCAAACGCGCCTGGCCGCCGCTTATTAAAATGAGCGATGAAGTCCGCCGAAAGATTGACGGGCTGCTCGGAAAATAAATTCTCCAACGCGGAGACGCAGAGACGCGAAGGAAAAACCAGCGAAACGGTCAGCCAGAAAATCTTTGATGAGTTGCCAGTGCCGTGAAAACCGTTACCTTGAAATCATGAAAAATAAATACACCGCCGTGATCAAAAAGGACGCCGGCTGGTGGATTGGCTGGGTCGAGGAAATCCCCGGCGTGAACAGCCAGGGCAAAACGAAAGTTGAACTGCTGAAAAATCTCCGCTCCGCCTTGGGCGAGGCGCTGGAATTCAACCTGAATTTCAAAGCTTATCCAGCAACTCTTCCACGGTGATTTCCGCCTGCTTCAAAATGGATTGCAAGGTTTTCGGTTTGATTTCACAGTGCATGGGCACACAGGGATGCAGCGAATCCTTGACATAATGCCGGTGCGAACCGGTCTGACGGACAAACTCAAAGCCCAGCCGTTTTAAGGCGCGGCAGACTTCATCGCCGGAAAGATCGCGCGGCAGTTTCACGCCGGCTGGAGGGATAAAACGGGATCGTCCACGAAGTGCAGACGGATGGGCCAATGGCGGCACTCGTCGTCCGTCTCAAAGCGGCATTGGATCAAATCGCGGATCATGGCAATCAATTCATCCAGATTTTCGCCCTGCGTCGCCATTTCTGGATTGTGGCAGATGGCGACGAGCGCGTCCTCGTCCCGCTCAATCTGAAAAACGAACTCTTTCTTCATGCGGCAAGTCTCGCCCATGAGATGAATTTTGACAAGGGCGAAGCCGAGGCCGAGGAAAAGACCAGCGAAACGGTCATCCAGAAAATCTTTGATGAACTGCCCGTGCCGTGAGGCGAAGGTAGAATGAAATCTGGCGTAATAGGCATCTACGGGCTTTGAATATTTGATGGTGGCTTTGGGTCTTCTGGATTAAATCGAGAACTCAACAATCGAGTGAAATGTAGACCGGGTTGCTTATAGAGATGCGGGTGATTATTGGGATCGCCAGCCAATTCCAATAACCCCGCAGCACCAGCGCGTTCGCCCCCAGCAAAACGGACCACGCGCAAGACGGTTTCTGTGCGAAATGTGCCCTTTTGCGTTTCTTTAGTTTTACGAATTCGTTCCTTAAATTTTTGATCCGTTCCATTCTGAAGTTCCTGTTCAAGATGCAGTTCCTCATCTAAATGGCTATAATATTCTTCGAAAGGGAATCTATGCGGATAGAAAGACAGGATCAAGTCGGCCATCTGAAGCAGCCCATACTGTTCACCCGGTTGTCCAGGTTCATTGACAGCGATAAAGATGCTGGTTGCTTCCTCGCCCGTTAGGAATTCGATGATCCCAGGCACAAAGATTTGCTGTTTGGCACAAAGCGGAAAACGCGCGGAGAGCTGGTCGAGGCTGTTAAATAAAACGGTCACCTTAGGCCGATTTTTTTTGAGCCTATGCACACTGATGAACATTCGGTGGAAAAACTCTTCTGGCGTGATATAGCCAGGGTGATAATAGAGGATTTCAAGTTGATTATTTTTTTCAAATTCATCGAGAGCCGTCTCTGGTGCATTAAACTCCTCCTTAAGTATGCGTTTCATTGTCTTCCGAGTCATGTTTTCATCGTCTCTCAATGAGATAATCAATCCGGCTTCATTCTTCTTTAAAATTCGGTAAAGCAGATGAACATAACCTAGATGGCTCTTGTGGCCACCGCGAGTGCCAATAAAAGCCGTGCAGCGACCTTCCGGAAATTTTACGAACTCGGAGAATTTTTCGTTCCAACTATCTGCACCCTCTTGCTTTTCAAAAGGTGCTTCGCGTTTATATCGCGAAAGATAGTAGTGAATTGATGGGAAGATAAAGACACCGCCTTCTTCACGGTATGGATGATCTCTCCGACGTTTCCGGTTCCGGTCAGGGTCATTCGTAGCTGGGACTTGGGGTTTCTCGTAGATTTTTAGCTGGTGTTTGCCCCAAACATGGGGCTGATAACGTGCTTTGATAACTTCAAGTGTGCGCACAAAATAATCTGTCAAATTATAGCTCAACCGGATGATGATATCGGAAGCGTATTCCCAACTTTTGTGATCGTCTGCAACACCTGAGTCAAGAATGAGGATAATAACTTTCGTTGCTGGCGGGGCTTTGTCACGAAATTCCTCAAAAAAACCTTCTTGTCTGTCGGGTGCGACAATGTTCAAGCTGTCAACCACAAGAATATCCGGGCGCAAGCTTTTTCTCCCTGGCACGGATGGATCCGGTGTAAATAACCGCTTAATCCACTCACTCGTTGTCGGTGTTGGTGCCACTCCAAATGGAATGGCGAGAGCCTCAAGGGCTGCTTCAACCAATTTTGCTAGTGTCTCTGATTTGCGAAGCTTTTCTCTTCCATAAACAGAAACAAGCGGGACAACAGGTTGTTGGTTTTTAAACTCAGCGACAAAATGTTGAGCATCCGTATAGCCAAAACTCTTGAAATTGCTGATTATCCGGTTGCTCTCAGCTTCAGTTGAGATATAAAAAGTGAAGAGTTCCGGCTGTCCGGGCACTTTGGCATCGTTTTTCGCCAATCGATAACATAATTCCAAAGCCAAAGTGGTTTTACCGCTACCTGGCGGACCAGCAATGAGAATTGTCAGAGGCTTTCCGTCTGCTTCTGGAATCAAAATCCCGCCCCTGAACAATTCATCGAACCAAGCAACGGGCTTATACTCGGCAGTTCCTAAAGCCGGATTGTCAGGCCTAATTGGCTTCACTAGAGCCTTCTCGAACTTGGCTTCACCATCAAGCAGGGAACACCAAAAGGCTTGTGATAC
This sequence comes from uncultured Verrucomicrobia subdivision 3 bacterium, assembly GCA_903944085.1. GTDB lineage: Bacteria > Verrucomicrobiota > Verrucomicrobiia > Limisphaerales > UBA11358 > UBA11358. Next base: position 12,904 of record CAJAQO010000057.1, on the reverse strand, counting down.
ATTGGTCTGTAGTTTCATGTTTAATTTCTAGTTTGTCATTTGTAATTTCAGCCGTGGTCAGGCTGGAAAATACCGACTACGCTAACCACGATGCATAACCAAAAGATATTGGATTCATTCATACGGTGGCATCGTTAGGGGCTTTCTTTGTCATCCTTCTTGCGCCTCGGCTTTTCTTTAGGCTCTTCTTCCGGAGATGGGTCAAAATTCATTATATGTTCTAGTTCCCTCATCAACATGTGCATCTCTTTTGGATGCATACCCATTTCATCCATCGGGAAAGGTCCATGCATCATCATTTCAACAGCTCGTCGGAATTGATGCATGGCTCTGTGCGCGTCTTCAGGCAAACCCGCCTTTGCAGTTCTGTATGTCTCCATCCCAAGTTCATATAGCCAAGGCATGTCCTCGCGAAACATACTTGCCATGACAAGTAAACCAATCGGATCACCGCGTTTCCGTCCGAACGAATGCATCATCTCTTCAACCATCATGGGATGGAATTTCATCCTTCTCCGCCGCATAGGTGGACCGTCAAAATCCTCACGCAGTCTGGAATCAAGTGACCGCACGCTTGTGACAAGTTCCTCTAAAACTTCGTGCTGTGGTCGCGTATGCTTTGCCGCTGTCGGTTCGTTTGGAATTGCATCCACCTTTTTCTCGAACTCAGGCCAGAGTGCCTCAAATAACTGTTTCGCCCGTGCTTCAGGAACTGCGTGATTCGTCGTCTGATTGATTGAATTGATGACTTCACTGAGACCTGCTTTGTCTGTCTTCTTTGCTTGGAATTGAGCCAATGGTCCTGTTATGTCACGGTGTTCCAAGTCCAGAAGCAAGGGAATCAGCTTGCTGCCTTGCATTGATTTGGCGAGCGCACCCGCCTCAAAAAGAACCCACGGCGATCCAACATTCTCGCGCGTCACACAGATAATTCCGAAATTCGAGTCCGATAATTCTTTTGCTACGGCGTCCGCCCAGCGCTCGCCTGCTTCAATATCAGCCTCGGACAGCCAAGGCTCTACATTATGTAAAACAAGCGGAATCCAATCATGGAGAGCTTGTGCAAGCGCGTGACTGCGTTCGCCACTCCAGCTTATGAATACTTTCATTTGAGGTCTCCTAGCTTCGGGTGTTGTCGTGCCTGACATAAAAAATGGATGTCCCTATTATTTATTTACAGCTTCGATGTCGCGGGCGTCGTTGCCGGCGTTGGCGTCGGCGTCGGCGTAGCGGGCGGGACGTGATGATCCGGCGGGAAGATGCCCAGTTTGAATTCGGCGCGGGCGGGGGCGTTGGCCGGGTCGGTGGCCGGAAATTCCAGGTCGGCGGCGTTTTGGATGGTCAAAATGTGTTCGTAGGCATCGGCGGCGTCGGTGGCTTTCACGCCGGTCGCTTTTTTGGCGTCGCTCTGGCCGGATTGCTGCGTGGTGGTGCTGGCGGGAAACGTGCCGCGCACGGCGGTAAAAGTCTGCGTCTCGGCATCCGTCCAGCCTTTGAGTTTCAGCGCGGGCAGGTTCGCCGTGGTTTGCACGGAGGCGAGAATGATGTCGGCGCGGCTCAACACGGCATTCAGTTCGTGCGAATCGTGGATGCCGATTTGAAATTCCTGATGCAGCTTCACGGTCTGGCCGGGAAAGGCGAGCTTGGCGGTCTTGCGCGCCTGGCCCATGCAATGCAACAGCGAATCGAGGTTGGCCGATTGCGCGGCGGTGAGGTTGCCGGTTTCGCCCTTGGCAATCTTTTGGCCGGTCACGTCGGTGGGTAGTTTACCGAGGGCGGTGGTGGTCTCGGTGAGATAATTGGCGGGCAGCCGGGCGGCGACTTTGGGATATTTCTGCGCGGCGGCGACGATGAGGTTGCCATTGTAGGTGATGACGGGGACGGGGCAATGCGGTTTATGGTTCATAATCAGTTTTTAGTTGTGATTTTGAGGGTCGAGAGCTTGAAATCCGTGTAAATGGCTGGGGAACAAACCATTGGAAATGAGGGCGGCGGGAGAAAAATTGGGGAACGTGGCTGGGAAATTGGGGAAAACCATCGGGAAAATGGGGAGAGAGGCAGAAAAATTGGGGAAAATGGTCGGGAAATTGGGGACGGCCATCCGCAAAATGGGGACGGGAGCTTTTGCATTGGGGAGAGCCGCCGGGAAAATGGGGATTGGCGTCGTGAAATTGGGGACAGCCCGTGGCGAATTGGGGACGGTGCTTCGTAATTGGGGAATCCGTCCTGAAAAACGCGCTGCGGACGGTAGCCGTCCGGTTTGGGGGATAAAATTTCTCCGGTCAGGGTGCGAACCTTTCGCACGGTGGCTTTCAAGAAGGCTTCCGACTGTTCCCCGGATGCTCATGGAGTGCGCCCTGATTTTTTAGGAGCGGCAAACGGTCGTCAAGTTTTGTTTGAACAATTTTTCCGGCGGATTGAATCAGGCGGCTGCCAGTTTTCGTCGGCTGACGGAGCGCTCACGTTTAACTTGTGGCGCACGTCGCGTTGAAGATGTTGAACCCAGTTTTAATTGAACGTAGAGGCGCATGGCGATTTAATGATTTTCCCAAGTTGAAAACTGTTTTGCCCAACGCCGTTTTGTCATTGAAGGTTACATTGACCCCACCGAGCCGTTGCGCGAAGAGGGGCCGTTCGGCGATCACACCGGCTATTACACGTTGCCCGAGCCGTATCCGGTGTTTCACGTCACCGCCATCACCCATCGCAAAGACGCGGTGTATCCGGCGACAATTGTCGGCATTCCGCCGATGGAGGATTTTCACTTCGGCGGCGCGAGCGTGAAATTGTTCCTGCCGATTTTCAAGATGAATTTCCCGGAGATCGTGGACATCGCGCTGCCAGCGGAAGGCGTGTTCCACAACCTCGTTTTCGTCAGCATCAAGAAGACTTACCCGATGCAGGCCTACAAAATCATGCACGGCCTGGAGGCCACATTCCCTTTGGGATTGCCGCTAGGCGGTTAGGCAGACATCCACCAACGGGCCGATTGCCTGGCCTCTCACCGCCGTTGCGGTTCCAGCCGATCTTCGGTATAACTTTCAAATCGCAATCATCATTTCATCCATGAAAACCATGCTTTTACGGTTGGCTTTGGCGGCCTCATTTTCATTCCAAGTTTCCGCTTTCGCGGAAACCCCGGCTTCGGTGGTGCCGCTCCTACAGCCGTTCGTGGACAAGCACGAACTCGCCGGCGCGGTCGCGCTCGTCGCGGACAAGGACAAGGTGCTGGCGGTGGAGACGGTCGGGTTCGCCGACATCGCGCACGGCACAGCGATGAAACCGGACGCGCTGTTTTGGATCGCCTCGCAATCCAAGGCGATGACCGCGACGGCGGTGTTGATGCTGGTGGACGAAGGAAAAATCGCGCTCGACGATCCGGTGGAAAAGTATCTGCCGGAATTTCGCGGGCAGATGGTGGTCGCGGAAAAGGACAACGATCACACGCTGCTGCGCAAACCGGCGCATCCCATCACGGTTCGCGAAGTGCTCAGTCACATGAGCGGACTGCCTTTTAAATCCGCCATCGAGGAGCCGACGCTCGACGGCCTGCCGCTGGCCGCCGCCGTGCGGAGCTATGCGATGTCGCCGCTTCAGACCGAGCCGGGCACGCATTACTCATATGCCAACGCCGGCATCAACACCGCCGCCCGCATTCTCGAAGTGGTGAGCGGAATGAAATACGAGGATTTCATGCAGCAGCGTTTGTTTGATCCGCTGGGGATGAAGGACACAACCTTCTGGCCAAACGCGGCGCAGGTGCGACGCCTGGCAAAATCATATCATCCGGATGACGCGAAAACGAACCTCGTGGAATTTCCCGTCACGCAACTCCATTATCCGCTGACCGACCGGACGCAGCGTTTCGCGATGCCGGCAGGCGGGCTTTTTTCCACCGCGCAAGACACCGCGCGGTTTTGCCAGATGCTCCTCAATGGCGGCGCGTTGAATGGCCGGCGCTACTTGAGTGACGCGGCGTTCCACGAATTGACCAAACGGCAGACGCCGCTGACCGTGAACGACAGCTACGGTTTCGGCCTGGCCATCGGCGCGGATTGGTTCGGCCACGGCGGGGCTTACTCAACCAATATGGAGATCCGTTTCCAAAAAGGACTGGTCTTCATCTGGATGGTGCAGCACGGCGGCTTCCCGGGCGAGGGCGCGAAGGCGCAGGAGGTGTTCAAGCATTGGGCGCTGGAACGCTTCGGAAAATAAACGATTTCAACCGCTGGCCGATCATGGCGCGGCCGGATTTTCGGCCCGAATGGCTTTGCGATTTTCCACCGCGCGGAAATGTCCTGCGGCTGCCCGTGCTGGCCGCCACGCAAGTGTGGCTCAATCCTGCTTGTTGAACACGCGGTGGGCCACGCGGTCGCTCTTGCGGCGATCCTGCCAGCCGGCGCGCTTTTCGGCTTCGCGCAGGTAGCTGATTTCGACTTGGAGTTTGACGAAACTTTCATGCCGGTCGCGGGGAAGCGAGCCATCGGCGAGCGCGGCGAGCACGGCGCAATCTTTCTCCTTCGTGTGCGTGCAATCGCGAAAATGGCAGCGCTGCGAAAGCGCTTCGATTTCCGGAAAGGTTTCCTTCGCGCCTTCACCCGCCGACCAGATGTGAAACTCTCTCATGCCGGGCGTATCAATGACCACGCCGCCCTTCGGCAGAAAAATCATTTCGCGCCACGAGGTCGTGTGCCGGCCCTTGGCATCCTGCTCGCGCACTTCCACCGTCGCCATCAAATCCTCGCCATAAAGCCGGTTGATCAGACTGGATTTGCCGACGCCCGAAGTGCCGATGAAGACGACGGTGTCGCCAGGTTTGATGAGCGCGGCCAATTTCTTCACGCCGCGCCCGGTGAGCGCGCAGACCGCGAGCACCAGCGCGTCGCCCGCCACGCGCGTGGCTTCTGCGAGTTTAGCGTCAAGGTCGTCGCACAAATCAATTTTGTTGAGAATGACCACGGGCCGCGCGCCGCTGTCGTGCGCCATGACGAGCATGCGTTCCAAGCGCGCGGCGTTGAACGTTGAATCGGCGGCGGTCACGAGGAAAACCGTTTCGACATTCGTGGCGAGGATCTGCGCGGCGGCATCGCGGCCGGTCGCTTTGCGGACGATTTGCGTGCGGCGCGGCAGGATGGCCTGGATCATGGCCTTCGCTTCGTTCGGCACAAGCTTCACCGCCACCCAATCACCGACCTTGGGAAGTTTGGAATGATCGCCGCGCGCCTCGTGAATGAGTTTGCCGATGATCTGCGCGGTAAGCTCCGCGTCCACGGTCCAGACGCGGTAGAAATGTTTGTCCTCGACCGCGACGCGTGCCGGGAGAAAACCCTTCGCGAGATAAGGCGCGAACTGTTCGTCCCGCTCGGCATTCCAGCCCAGCTTGGTCAGGCCCATAGGCAAGGAGTTGATGGCCTCATGCGGGTCGTCGGACAGAATTGCCCGCCACGGTGGTTGTCAAAAATTTCAGCATCGCACCACCTTAGCAATTGCGGCGCGCGTCATCAACGCGCGAATCAAGCCTGCCGCCAGGCGACGCTTCACGGCAATGGTTCAATCACAAGATTACGGAACTCCACCCGCTTGCCTTCGGCCTGCAAGCCAATCGCGCCGGCACTGACGGACGCGCCGGTGACTTCGTTTTGCAAAACGCCGTTGACGCGAACGCTCACCGTGTTGCTGCGGCACACAATATCGTAGCGGTTCCATTCGCCAACGGGATTTTCCGAACTGGGCTGACGGCGCGGCACCGCGATGGTCGAGGGCGAAGTCTGTTCCCGCACATGCGAGTCGCCGTTGCAACGGATTTCGCCCGCGTCGCCGGACAGCAGTTGCGCCTCGAGGCACGTCGGCCAGACTTGGTCCGGCGGATTAAGATGCAGGAAAACGCCGCTGTTGCCGGGGCCGGCCGGGAAGCGCCATTCCGCGTGCAACTGATAATCGCGATAAGTCCGGAGCGTCCGCGCGTAACCGTTCGGCTTGCCCAGGCATGTGATGACGCCGTTGGTCACCGACCAGATGGCCGCGGCAGGCGCGTTGGTGCCTTGCGAAACAAACGTCCAACCGGAAAAACTGTGGCCGTCGAACAATTCAATTCGATTGGTCGGCGTAATGGCCAGTTCATCCGCCGGCGCGAATACGGGGAAAAAAGTTGTGGCAAAAAGCAAAAACACCATCCGCAACTCGCCACTGGTCAGAAATGGTTTCATGCGCGGAGATTGCCCGCCGGTTGGAAAAAGCACAACCCCGATGTCATCCGCCGCGCACTCAATTTCAAATTTTCGCACCGCTTTTCGCTGGTCAAGCTTGACAACAAAACATTAAAACGGACATATAATACTCGAAGCAAGGCTGGCAAAATCGTCCAAACATAAATTCATTACCGGAGGAAGTTATGAGCACAATCCGAATTCTCGTCGGCACGAAGAAAGGCGCATTCATCCTGACCGCCGATGGCGCGCGAAAAAATTGGGAGGTGAGCGGCCCGCATTTCGCGGGCTGGGAAATGTATCATCTGAAAGGTTCACCCGTTGACCCAAACCGCATTTATGCGTCGCAGTCCAGCGGCTGGTTCGGGCAGATCATCCAGCGTTCGGACGACGGCGGCAAAACGTGGAACACGCCGGGCAGCAGCGCCGAGGAATTGAAAAGCGCGGAAGGTTTTCCGAAGGGCGAGAGCAACAAATTCGTTTATGCCGGCGAGGCCGGGACCCACAAATGGTTTGACGGCTCGCAACATCCGTGGGAGTTCAAGCGCGTGTGGCATGTCGAACCGTCGCTCACCGATCCGGACACGGCTTATGCCGGCGTGGAGGATGCGGCGATTTTCAAAACCACCGATGGCGGCAAAACGTGGCAGGAACTTCCCGGCCTGCGCCGCGCCAAAGGAAATCTCTGGCAGCCCGGCGCGGGCGGCATGGCGGTGCATACGATTCTGCTCGATCCCAAAAATGAAAAACGGATTTACGTCGCCATTTCGGCGGGCGGATGTTTTCGCACCGATGACGGCGGCAACACCTGGAAGCCGATTACGCGCGGACTCAAATCACCTTTCGAGCTGCCCGATCCGGATGCGGAAGTCGGGCATTGCGTGCATCGCATCACGCTGCATCCGTCGCGACCGGACGTGCTGTTCATGCAAAAGCACTGGGACGTTTTGCGCACGGACAATGCGGGCGAGCAGTGGACGGAAGTCAGCGGCAATCTGCCAAGCGATTTTGGTTTTCCGATTGATGTTCACGCGCACGAGCCGGAGACAATTTTCGTCGTGCCGATCACAAGCGATTCGCTGCACTTTCCGCCGGAAGGCAAATTGCGCGTGTATCGCAGCCGCACCGGCGGCAACGAATGGGAGGCGCTCACGAAAGGTCTGCCGCAAAAAGATTGTTACGTGAACGTGCTGCGCGACGCGATGGCCGTGGACCAACTGGATCCGTGCGGCATTTATTTCGGCACGACGGGCGGCCAGGTTTATGGCTCCGCCGACGGCGGCGACACTTGGAACGCGATTGTCCGCGACTTGCCGGCGGTTTATTCCGTCGAGGTGCAAACGCTGCCATGATCCGCGTCGTGCTGCCATATCATTTGCGCAACCTCGCTCACATGGATGGCGAGGTGGAGCTTGAAGTCGCCGCGCCGGTCACCGTCGGCGCGGTGCTCGACGCGCTGGAGGCGCGGCATCCCGTTTTGCGCGGGACGATCCGCGACCACGCCACGCTGAAGCGCCGTTCGTTCGTCCGCTTCTTCGTCTGCAAAGAAGACTGGTCGCTCGAACCGCCGGAAACCTCGTTGCCCGAAGCGATCGTAAGCGGTGCTGAGCCATTTCTGATTATCGGCGCAATGGCGGGCGGCTGAGCGGTTGAATAAATTCAAGCCGGTCCAACGGACAACCAGCCAAGCTCGCGGTCAACGAAACTGGCGGACTTGAATTTAGCGGAAACCCGCATTAGCGTTGCTCCCGCCGAAGCGAATTCCCGTTTCGGCCATTGAAAGGAAATTATGAAACGCAAAGCATCGGCAGTCTGGTCGGGCGATTTGAAAAGCGGCAAGGGCAGCATCTCCACCGAGAGCGGCACGCTGAAGGAAACGCAATACTCGTTCAGCACCCGCTTCGAAAATGGCGTCGGCACCAATCCAGAGGAACTCATCGCGGCGGCGCACGCAGGCTGTTTCTCGATGGCGTTCTCGGCGGAACTCGGCAAGGCCGGTTTCACGCCCACCGCCATCCACACCACGGCGACCATCACGATGGAAAAAACCGACGCCGGTTTCACCGTCACGGAATCGCATTTGGAGATGAGCGCGAAGATTCCCGGCATTGATGCGGAAAAATTTACATCCATCGCCAACGGCGCGAAAGCCGGCTGTCCCATTTCCCGTTTGCTCAACGCGAAAATTTCGCTGGCAGCCAGACTGGAAGCATGAAGTCCCAAAAATCCAACCATCAACCCAGGCAAAATCATGAGCCAGGCAAAAAAGAAGACGGCGGCGAACCTCATCTGGTTTGAAATCCCGGCGGACCAGCCCGAACGCGCGCAGAAATTTTACGGCCAATTGTTCGGCTGGAAAATCACCGCGTTTCCCGGCATGGCGGATTACTGGCACATTGACACCGGTGGCCCGGACGCCTCGCCCGACGGCGGCCTGATGACGCGCAAGCATCCGGGCCAGCCCATCACCAACTACGTCAACGTGCCGTCGGTGACGCGGGCGATGGCGAAGGTCAAAAAGCTCGGCGGGAAAATCTGCAAGCCCAAAACCGCCGTGCCCCAAATGGGCTACTTTGCCGTCTGTCAGGACACCGAGAATAACACGTTTGCACTTTGGGAAATCAACATGAAGGCGAAATAGCGGCCCGGCCCGGCTTCCGCGTGCGGTGGCAATTTCGCACAGACGCTTGAACTTCAGCCAGACCCGTGTATTTTTCCGCGCGATGTTTTGTCCGGCGATCCGGCGGAACAACGAATTTTAAAAACATGTCGCAGCCGATTCTAAGTTCAGACAAAGCCGAGATGGGCAAACGCCCGGTGACGTTCAGCAAAATTTTCCGCTGGCAGCCCGACCTGCCGGGCGGCCCCATGCCCGTGCGCGTCGAGGTGGCCGGCACGTTCAACGGCTGGCAGAAGGCACCGCTGAAGTATGACCGGACAAACAAGATGTGGCAGCTCACGCTGCATGACATTCCCGGCCACCGCACGCACAATTACATGCTGCTGGTGAACGGCCGGCCGGCCCATGACAAAAACGCCGACGGCCTGGCCGTGCCGCATTCCGCCGAGGAGAAACAGCATCAGTTGGAAACGCCGCGCGGGCCGCGCGTGTTCGTGCTTTTCAGCCAGACGAAGTAGCCGCCGCTGCGGGCGCGACGCCCAATCCGGCGAGGTTGCGGCTGGCTTGAAAGACCGCCAGACAGACTTTGGCCGTGCCGGGATCGTTCAGGCAAACCGCGCCTTCACGAATGCGGGTGACGGGTTCGACTTCAATTTGCAACGGAAATTTTTCCGTCAGCGAAAGCGCGTAGCTGGAAAAATCCTTGAAACCATTGGCGCGCAAGTGCGCGGCGTTGACCAGCCGGAACAAGCCAAAAGTATTTTGGCAAGTTTGCCGCATCAGTTCCACCAGCACGCGGCCCATGGTGTAGCGCGGATTGATCTCCACAATCGGCTTCAGCTTCACCGCGCCCGCTGCATCGCGATAAATAAATGCGTCAATGCCAAGCGGCCCGGTGAAATCCACGCGGCGCAACTCCACTTCGAGCGCCGTGAAAATTTCGCCGTAAAATTCCAGCAGCCGCGTCGAAATGTCCTTCGGCTCGCGGAACAGTCCAACAACGCGCGCCGGAATCCGCTTGTGATGATGCGGCTCGGCGAAATTCGCCTGAAACTGGCCGCGCGCATCGTTGAGCAGACCGGTGTAGCCGCACAGCTTCAAACCGCTGGCCGACATTTCGAGTTGCCCGGAAAAATCCAGCACGCGCTCCAGCCACGGCTCCACGACCAGCGTGCGTTTGTGCGCGAACGCATTTTCCAGCCAGCGCAACTGCGTTGGCAAAATCTCCGGCTCGAACAAACGCAGCGCGTTGCTGCCCGCCACGCCGAGCGCGGCCTTGACGACGATTTTGTGGTGGCCGCGAGCACGAATTTTGGCAATCGCATCTTGGGCATCGGCAAGCGATGTCGCCGCCACGCCAATCTCATTTTCAGAGCAAAGCCAGTTCTCCGTAGCAGCCGACGTGAGGAGGCTCTGACTGAATTTCCGATTTCCGATTTCCGATTTCCGATTTAAAATTGGAGCCTCGTCACCTCGGCTGCCACGCGAAAGAATCTTCCGCAAAAAATCCGCGCTCCAGGCTTTGGAATAAAGCTGCGCGATTTCCTCGTTGAACCTTTTTTCAGCCGCGCGCTTTTCGCCGGTGACGCTGGCGAAAATGGGTTTGAGCAGTTCAAAACTGTCCGGCCCCCACGCCCACGGACGCAGACGGCCGAGTTTGCGCGCGGCGAGCGATTGGAGTGCGCCCGTCCCCGGGCGCGGCGATGTGGTATCAACCGTGTTCTTGAAATTGGTCAGCGCCGATGTTTCAACCGGTTGTTGCTGCGGCCGAGGATGGCCGCGCTCCGGCAGATCCACAAATTCCGGCAGCGGAAAGCCGGCCTGCTTGATGCCGCTCAAAAATTCCACGGACGGTTTTTGCTGCACCAAAACAATGTCGTCCTGCCGGCAGAGAAATTGCGGCAGGTTTTCCAGATCGCGCGCAAGCTGCGCCTGCGGTTTCGTGGGATTGAATTTTTTTCCTTCCGCGAGGCGGCCTTCGGCAAAGGGATTGAAAATGAAAACACTCGGCGTGCGGCCTTTGGACTGCGAATAAACATTCAGTTCGGCGATGAACTGCGAATCCAGCCCGGCGGCTTGGCGACCTTCGACATTCAGCGAAAAACCTTTCGCGCGCTGCGGTGACAGGGGAAATTTCAGCGTGCGGCAAAACGCATCCCAATCCGATTCGCCGGGATTTTTCCAGCGGCGAAACCATTTTAGGCCGTAGGCGACGTGGCCGATTTCGTCGCGGTAAATTTTTTCCAGCAGCTTCGCGGAGCCGGCGTCGCCGACGGTCGCGAGATTGCGGCCGTAGTGGCCGGCGAAGTCGAGATTGGCCTGCTCGAACGTGAGGCAGAGGCCGGCGACGTAGTCAATCGGGTGCTCCATCGGCGCGACGCAGCGCCAGAAATAGCCGCTCACCGGAAAATCGCCGAGCGCGATGCCGCAAGTTTTCATGCGCTCCATGTAAAGGCGAGTGTGTTCCTGTTCGTCCTGCAGCGTGCGCAAAACGCCCTGGCGAAAGGCGGCGGGCGCGTCGGGAAATTTCAGCAGCACCAGCGCCATCAATTCGGTGGCCAGCAGTTCGTGGTTGCCGAAAAAATGCAGCAGCTTGCCGCGCTCGTGATTTTTTTCAAGCAGATGCAGGCCGGGGAATTCGCTTTTGTCGCCGGTGCCGTGGGCTTTGAAAAACAAGTTCGCCGGCCGGCCGGGCGCGGCAGGCGTGACGAGCGCGGGGCCGGGCCGCTCGTCGGTGAGGTTCGCCGGTGCGCGAAGTTTTTCTTCGAGCGTTGTGGCGAACAAGACTTGTTCAGCAAAGTCGCGCAGTTCCATCGGTCCATTTTACGTCGGCGGGTTCCAATTTCAAAGCGCGGCTTCTGGACTTTGTAAAATCACTGCGGACCCCTTTACGGTGAACATGCTCGTGCTATCGTAGAAAGCTGGACCACAGCCGACGCGCGACGGGAACCGTGCCAACGGCGGCTGGCTTCGGCGATTTAGGCCGCAACCTCATAACAAATTAAATCTCTTGCCAAAAACGACAGCCAAAACCGCGAGTAAGATGCCAAGCAGAACAAAGCTGACCGCGGCAGCCAGCCAACCAAGAAATGCTTCCCTCTTCTTGAAGCATAAGACTACCACGCCTAACAGCAGACATAGTGCAGCAACCAGTCCCGCTCCACAGACAACAAACAACGCGGTAACTTCGCCTGGGTCAAAGTCTGCTAACATTATTGGCATAACGCTCGCTTGCGGTTTAAAAGTATCGTGAGTCCCAATTTTGTGGCCGAGCACGTTTCATGGAAGGGTGATATTCCATTTTAGCCGGCCGGTCAAGAAAGCTGAATCGCTGCCGGCGCGCGACGGGAACCGCGCCAACGGCGGTTGGCTCCGTCGCGATCTTGTTAGGTGCGAATGGCTTCATGGCTTATTTCTGTTCGTTTGGTTCCTTGCCTGCGGAGGGCAAAAATGTCTGTAAGTTCTGATTGCCGAAACGGGAAGTCCGACAACCATGCCAATGGTTCCAATCAAAACGCCGAGGATCGAAAGGAAACCCCACCCATTTGTAATCCCACATGGTCCGATTCCACCGCCGGTAACGTGTGCGACGAAAAGTGAAGGGATTAAAATCGCGGTGCTAATCGAGAATATTGGACTGACAAATTTATGAAGAGCTTTCATGCACTTATTGCCGCCATAACATTATGGTTAGGCCACGGTTTTGTGGCTGGCAACTCGACCATAAATAAACTTCAAAAGCCTCACGAATAACCAAATGGTGCAAACGGCACTGATAAAGAACAAAATATATGTTGGAATCATCATCTTATAATAAAGCGCCATATCCCGATGAAATAAAACCTGGCCATCAGCGCCATGCAAAACTGAACCGTCTGGCCCGATAACAGGATACGCAGCCGGATAATAATCCGAGATAAACATCGGCGCCAAAAAGAATGTAACTATGGCGATGCATATCAGCGTGATGTTTGATACCGCTCGCATAGTGGTCTAAAATTATCGCGAGCCCCAGTTTTGTGGTTTCGCCCATTTCATGGAGTGGTGATATTCCCTTTTCGCCTGCCTGTCAAAAAGG
>CAJAQO010000056.1 GCA_903944085.1 uncultured Verrucomicrobia subdivision 3 bacterium | reverse complement strand
CGCGCTCGCGGTCAACGCCGCTCACATTGCCCCACGTCTGGATGACCAAGCCTTCGGCCACCAGGTCCAAATTGGCTTTGCAGACTTCAGCTTTTAATTTTTCCAACATAAAATTTATTTTTTAACCACGGATGGACACGGATAAACACGGATGGAAACGAATTCCGCGCCTTCACCCGTTGGTTGAGGTGCACATGGCTCAACTTCATTTCTGTATCCGTTCCATTCGGGTTTATCCGCGGTTGAACGGCGGCTTTTAGGATCATTGACCTGGTTGGACGCACGCGGCGGCGGGCGGCGCGGCGAAAACGGTTCAATAAACTTTCCGCAGATTCGACGGCAGGATGCCCAGTTCGTCGCGGTATTTGGCAACGGTGCGGCGGGCGATGGTGATGCCTTTGGCGGTGAGCATTTTCACCACTTCCTGGTCGGACAACGGCGCGCTGGGATTCTCGCCCTTGAAAATTTCGGCGATCATATCTTTCACGCTGGTGTTGGAGACATCGTCGCCGTGGGCGTTTTGCAGGCCGGCGGTGAAGAAATATTTCATTTCGAACATGCCCTGCGGCGTCTCGATGTATTTGCCGGACACGGCGCGGCTGACAGTGGTTTCATGCACGCCGACGACTTCGGCGACCTGCGCCATGGTCATGGGCTTGAGAAACGCGACGCCTTTTTGCATGAACTCGTGCTGGCGCTTGACGATTTCGCGTCCGATGTTGGCGATGGTCGTCTGGCGCTGGTGCAAGCTCTTGATGAGAAATTTGCCGGCGCGGATTTTTTCGCGGATGTAATTTTTCACGTCGGCGTTGTTTTCGCCGGCGGACATCAGATCTTTATAGACATTGCTGATGCGCAAATGCGGAATCTGCTCGTCGTTGGTGGTGACGGTGAAATCCTCGCCGTTTTTCACCACGAAAACTTCGGGCGCGACGTATTGCTCGACGGCGGGCAAAAAGGCGCGGCCAGGGCGTGGTTCCAGTTTGCCGATGCGGGCGAGGGCTTCCTGCACTTCCTCAACGGTCTGGCCGGTGCCGCGCGCGATTTCGGGAATGCGCCGCTTGCCGAGCGCATCCATGAAATCGCGGATGATGCGGTATTCGATGGTCTCCTGCTGGCCGATGCGTTCAAGCTGCAGCAGCAGACATTCGCGCAAATCGCGCGCCCCGACGCCGACGGGATCAAAGGTTTGAATGACTTTCAGGACTTCGGAAATTTTGTCCGGCGTCAGGCTCGTGGAGGTGGCGAGTTCCTCGATGGTCGTGCTCAAATAGCCGTAGTCGTCAATGTTGCCGATGAGCAGTTCGGCGATCCCCTGCTCTTCCTCGTTCAATTTTGTGTCGCGCACCTGCTCGACGAGATGCTGCGCGAGCGAAGTCTCCGCCGTGATCGAGTCAAACATGAACTGCCGCTTTTCCTCGTCCTCGCTGGTGGAACGGATCGGCGTGTTGGCCTGCGAAAAATGGTCGCGCCAGTCCTGGTCCATCTGCACGAGCTTTTCAAATTCCGCTTGAAAATCATCCACGGGATCGCCGGAATTTTTTTCCGTGGTGGTGTCGAATTTCACGTCCTCGGGCGGCTCGGCAAAATCGGGCACTTCCGGCGTGTCGCCCTCGTCGTTATCGTCCGCTTTCTCGCGCTGCTCAACATCCAGTTCTGCGACTTCTTCGAGCACGGGATTTTGTTCCAGCTCGGCGGCGACGAGCGCCTTGAGCTCAAGCGTGGGAGCTTGCAGCAAAGCGAGCGACTGCTGAAGCTGCGGCGCGAGCACCAGCGATTGCGTCAGGCGTTGCGAAAGTTGTAAGCCGGGTCCCATCTGCGCGGCAGCATAACGCAATCCAGCCAAAGCTCAAGCGATTTTGGCACGAATCTCGCTTTGCAAATTTTCCCCGCAGGAAAAACTGGATTTTCCCGTCAAAAGGTAGCATTCTTTTTTTATGAAGCTGATTTTATCCACGCACAACGTCACCCTCACGAAAGCGATCGAAGACCACGTCATTGCCCGGCTCGACAAGCTTGATCACATCGAACAACGCATTGTGGATGCGCGCGTCACGCTGGATCACGATCACACCCGCGTGCCGGAAAAACAGTTCAGTTGCTCCATGCGCCTGGGCGTGCGCGGCCCCGATCTGTTTGCCAAGGACATTGAAAGCGATCTTTACGCGGCGATTGACGCGGTCACCAAGAAAATTGAGCAGCAGATCCGCAAGCGTCACAGCAAGCACAAGGCCACGAAACACAAGGTGGCTGCCCGCACCAAGCGCACCCGGCAGGAAACGAGCGTGGAATGATTTTACGCGCGAAAATAATTTTTCCCCTCACCGCGCCGCCCATCGAGGACGGCGCGGTTTTTGTTGACGGAAATAAAATCCGGGCCGTCGCACCGTGGAAAGATCTGCGCCCGCACCGGCGCGAAAAAATCATTGATCTCGGCCAAGTCATCCTGCTGCCCGGCCTCGTCAACGCCCACTGCCATCTCGATTACACGGACATGGCCGGCGAACTGTCGCCGCCAAAAACCTTCACCGACTGGATCGCCGCCATCACCGTCGCCAAAACCGCGTGGAGCTATTCCGACTACGCGCGCTCCTGGCTGCACGGCGCGCATCAATTGCTCAAGACCGGCACCACCACCGTCGGCGACATCGAGGCCATGCCCGATTTATTGCCGGAAGTCTGGGACGCCACGCCGCTGCGCGTGTTTTCATTTTTGGAAATGACCGGCATCAAAGCCCGCCGCGCGCCCAAAGAAATTCTCCGCGAAGCCGTGGAAACCATTGACGGGCTCAAACACCCGCGCCACCGCGCCGGGCTTTCGCCGCACGCGCCCTACTCCACTTTGCCCGAACTGCTACAGCGCACCGCCCGCGTCGCTCAAAAGCGAAAATGGCGCGTCAGCGTCCACGTCGCCGAGTCCGTGCAGGAATTTGAAATGTTTCAGGACGCGCGCGGCGAGATGCACGACTGGCTCAAGCGCAACGAACGCGACAACTCCGACTGCGGCCTCGGCTCGCCCGTGGCGCATCTGGCCCGCCACAAATTGCTCGGCGAAAATGTCCTCGCCATCCACGCCAACTGCCTCGCGCGCGGCGACGCCACGCTGCTGGCCAAAACCAAAACCCACGTCGTCCATTGTCCGCGCAGCCACGACTATTTCCAGCATCCGCCCTTCGAACGCGCCCGGCTCGCCAAAGCCGGCGTGAATATTTGCCTCGGCACCGACAGCCTCGCCACAGTCCGCAAAAACGGAAAACAAAATCCCGAGCTCGACCTCTTCGCGGAAATGCGCGCCCTCGCCGACCAAGATAAATCCATTCCGGCGGTTGAAATTTTGGAACTGGCCACCGTGAACGGCGCCCGCGCGCTCGGTCTCGCCGGCAAAGTCGGCGAACTTTCACCCGGCGCTTTTGCCGATTTGATCACGGTGCCGTTCGCCGGAAAAATCTCCCGCGTGCCGGAAACGCTGCTGGCCCATGCCGGCAACGTCGGCGCCAGCATGATCCAAGGCCGGTGGGCGATTCCGCCGAAATAATAATTGTTCGCCGGCTCAAAGGACGCCAAAGCCCGCCAGCGCCCGCCGCGTCTGCTCCGGCGACTCGTGCAGAATTGCCCGCCAGCCGCGCGTCCGCCCGGCCGCGATGTTTTCCGGACGGTCGTCGATGTAGATCAGTTCCGCGCCGCGCTGGCCGGTCATCGCCTCCATCGCCGCATAAATTTCCGGCTGCGGTTTCAGGCCGCCGACTTCGTAGGAAAAAATGTAGCCGTCGAAGTTTTTGAAAAATGGAAAATTCCGGCGGACATGCTCAATGGCGAGATCGTTCGTGTTCGAGAAAATAAAAGTTTTGAAACCGCGCCGCCGCAGTTCGGCGTGGAGCGCAATCGTGCCGGGCATCTCCGTAAAAATATCGGCAAAGTAGCTGCCGAATTCCGTCACGTCGCCCTGAAAGCCGATGGCGCCGGCGATGGCGTCAAAAAATGCCTGGCGCGTGAGCTGACCGCTTTCGTATTGGAGCAGCAACGGCGAAGTGCCCAGAAACGCGTGCAGATCGGCCGGCAACTGGCGGCTGCGCGCGGCGATTTTTTGCGCGGCGATGGTGTAATCGAAATCCACCAGCACTTTGCCAAGATCGAAGATGAAAACAGGAGCGGGCATGAAAATTATGAAGTATGAATGCTGAATGCTGAAATGGTTTGAAGGTGGCCCGGCGATTTTCTTTCATCATTCATAATTCATCTTTCTGCCTTCATAGCATTTCCCGCCGGCCTTCGAGCGCGCGGTTCAGCGTCAGCTCGTCGGCAAATTCCAGTCCGCTGCCGGCGGGCAAACCAAAACCGATGCGTGAGATTTTCAGTCCTGATCGTGCCAGGCGCTTTGCCAGATAATTGCTCGTGGCATCGCCTTCCACATCCGTGCCGAGCGCGATGATGATTTCGCGAATCGCTTCGGTGGTTAATCTTTTTTCCAGTTCGCCGATGCGCAGGTCGTCCGGCTCCACGCCGTCGAGCGGGGAAATTTTTCCGCCCAGCACATGAAATTTGCCGCGATACGTCCCCGATTTTTCGATGCTCAAAATGTCCACGGCTTTTTCCACGACACAAACAATCGCGGCATCGCGCCGCGAATCCGTGCATGTGCCGCACGGCGATTGCTCGGTGAGCGCGCCGCAAATTTCGCAAAACCGGATGCGTTCGCGCGCCGTCAAAATTGTTTCCGCGAGATGCTTTACCGTGGCCGTCTCCGCCTGCACCAGATGCAGCGCGACGCGTTCAGCCGAGCGCGGACCGATGCCCGGCAGTTTGCTCAAAGCCGCAGTCAGCGCGATGATGGGTTCGGGCAACATACAAAGAATGATGAATGATGAAGTGTGAATGATGAAACCAATATGAACAGCGCGGGACAATTTCATCATTCATACTTCAGCATTCACATCAGTCCCGGCAAACTGAATCCCGCCGTGGCCTTGCCCATTTCCGCGTTGGAAATTTCCTTGGCCTGGTTGAGCGCCTGGTTGGCGGCGGTGAGAATCATGTCCTCGACCATCTGCGCGTCGGCCGGATTCAGCGCCTGCGGATCAATTTTGATGGCGGCGATCGTGCCGTCGCATTTGGCGAGGACTTTCACCGCGCCGCCGCCGCTGGTGGCCTCGACCGTGCGCGCGGCGAGCTGGGCTTGAATCTGTTCCATCTGCTGCTGCATTTTCGCAGCCTGCTTCATGAGTTTTCCGATGCTGGACATTTTATACTTTAAAGGTTGATAGTTGAAGGTTGAAGGAAAATTAGGCGCGGACTTCCACAATCGTGCCTTTGAAAATTTCCAAAGCTTTTTGGATGAGCGGGTCGTTCTTGAAATCGTCTTTGTTGAACGGCACCGGCGCGGATTTTTTCTCGGCGGCGGGCGCGGGCGCGGCTTCCGCCGGTTTTGCCGTGGCCGGTGCAGCTTTCGTGGCTGCCGGCGCGGTCGGTGCCGGGGCGGCGGCGGCTTTTTGATGCCAGCCGGCGGGCGCTTCGGCTTTGATGAATTTGATCATCGCGTTCGCGTGGCCCATTTCGGCGAGCTTCGTCGCGAGCAGCGCGTGATTGCGCGAGTTGTCCACGAGGCCGAGGTGATCCTCAAATTCCGGATCGAAGCCGATGACCAAAACACTTTTCTCGAACGACACCGGATGCGCGTCAATCAAGTAGCCGCGCGTGAACGGGCTGACGCGGCCGATGGCGTCCACCAGCTGGTGCCAGAGTTCGGCCAAATCGCCGACGGGCGCGGCAGCGGCGGCGGCCTGAACCGCCGGAGCAGATGGCGAAGGAGCTGCCACAGTTTTGTGAACGGGCGTTGCGGTTGGCGCGGGAGAAATGGTTCTGGTCGGCGCGCTGGCCGACACCGGCGGGACGCCTGTGCCACTGCTGCCGCTTTGCCCGCGCAACTGGTTGAGCTGTCTCAACACGGCGTCGAGCGGCATCGCGTTGCGCGCTTCGATGGCGCGCAGCAGGGAAACTTCCAGTAGAATCTTTTTGGAAGCGGCATCGCGCAGCCGCAGTTCGGCGTCGGCCAAAACTTCGAGGATGCGCGTGAAGGCATCGGTGCCGGCGAGCGCGGACTGTTCTTTCAAGGCGGCGACTTCCGCTTCGGAAACTTCGAGCAAATTCAAATCGCCTTTGGAAACCTGGTAAATCAGCAGGTTGCGAAAATGGTTCAGCAAATCGCCGAGCAGCCGGCCGAGGTCTTTGCCGCCGCGTGCCAGTTCGTCCAGCTGCGTGAGCGCGACGGAAATTTCGCCGGCGAGAACCGCATGGCTCAATTTCAAAATCTGGTTTTGCGCCGCGAGGCCGAACATCGAAAGCACGTCCGGTTCCTCGATTTTGTCGCCGCAAAAACTGATGAGCTGGTCGAGCGTGGATTCGGCGTCGCGCATGCCGCCGTCCGCGCCGCGCGCGATGGCGTGCAGGGCGGCGGCGTCAATCGTGACGTTTTCCTTGCCGGCGATTTCCGCGAGATGCTTCGTGATGAGCGCGCTCGGAATCCGGCGCAGGTCAAACCGCTGGCAGCGCGAAAGGATCGTTGGCAGAACTTTTTCCGGGTCCGTCGTCGCGAACATGAATTTCACATGCGCGGGCGGCTCCTCCAAAGTTTTCAGCAGCGCGTTGAACGCCGCCGTCGAGAGCATGTGGACTTCGTCAATGATGTAAATTTTGTAGGTCGAATTGGCCGGCGCGTATTTGCATGTCTCGCGCAGTTCGCGCACCTGTTCCACGCCGTTGTTGCTCGCGCCGTCAATTTCCAAAACGTCGAGCGCGCGGCCGTCGGTGATTTCCTGGACGCGCGTGTCGCTGTCGTCGAAATCAATTTTCGGTCCGCCGGTGCAGTTCAGGCATTTCGCAAAAATGCGGGCGATGGTGGTCTTGCCGGTGCCGCGCGGCCCGCAAAAAAGATATGCGTGGGCGATGCGTTTTTGCGCGATAGCGTTGGCGAGCGTCTGCGTGACATGCTCTTGCCCGACAACGTCCGCGAACCGCTGCGGGCGATATTTTCTGGCGATGACCTGATATGACACAGAATTTTTAGTTTTTAATTCTCAATTTTTAGTTGTGACGGCTTCAAACTCAAAACTAAAAATTCACAATTAAAAATTGAAGAGGTGCCAGGGTGACTGCGGCAATTGCAAAGCATACTGCCGTTGCTGCCTTCCGGCCCTGGCGGGGTTCGTAAGTCCACACTCCACAGGCCCTGGCAAAAAAAGTCTGCCGCAACCCGCGCCGCTTGTCGAGCCAAAGCGAAAGCCCGAACGAAAGTCCGGCGATATTTTTGTAGCCAAGAGGCGGGAGTTTTCGTCATTGTTTGGCAGCCACAAAATATCCCATGAGAATCAAATTCATTTTCGGTGTCCAATTTTTCACCCTTTTGCTCTGCTTGGCGCACGCCGTCGAAAACCCGGGGCAGAATTATTTCAACATCCGCAGCTTCGGTGCGGTTGGCGATGGCACCAACCTCGACAGCCCGGCGATTGACAAGGCTATCAATGCCGCCGCCGATGCCGGAGGCGGCACAGTGCTCCTGCCTGCGGGAACTTATTTGAGCGGCTCGATTCATCTGAGGAGCAACATTCATCTACTCATTGACACCGGCGCGACAATTCTCGGCGCTCCGCAAAAACTGAATGCTTACGACGAGACGGAGCCGTTTCCTGGCATCGCCTACCAGGACGGCGGACATTGTTATTTTCACAACAGCCTGATCTGGGGCGAAAATCTCACCAATGTTTTCATCACCGGTCACGGCATGATCAACGGCGGCGGGCTGACCCGTGATTCCAAAATCCTCGATAAAATGTGCGGCTACGACCACTTTCAAACGCCGAACACCAACACATTCCCACCCGTGCGCCTCGGCAACAAGGCCATTGCGCTGAAGCTTTGCAAAAATGTTTTGATCCGCGACGTCACCATTTTTCATGGCGGCCATTTTGGGATTCTCGTCACGGGCTGCGACAACCTGACCATTGACAATGTCACGCTCGACACCAACCGCGACGGCATGGACTTGGACTGCTGCCGCAACACGATGGTTTCCAACTGCCGTGTGAATTCGCCGACCGACGACGGCATCTGTCCGAAGAGCACCTACGCGCTCGGCGAAACGCGGCTCACGGAAAACCTCACCATCGTCAACTGCCAGGTCTCCGGCTTTGTCGAAGGCACGTTGATTGACGGCACGATGAAGCCGGCGCGGGGCGGCATGGGCCGCATCAAATTTGGCACCGAGGCCAGCGGCGGTTTCCGCAACTGCTCGGTGGCGAACTGCACCTTCCGCAGTTGCCACGGCCTCGCGCTCGAAGAAGTGGACGGCGGCCTGTTGGAGAACATCACCATCAACAACCTCTCGATGATGGACGTGCGCGACTGCGCCATTTACATCACCACCGGCAAACGCAACCGCGCGCCGAATGTCACCACCAACAGCCGCGCCAGAAATATTTTGATTTCCAATGTCATCGCCGACGGCGTGGACAAAATGAGCGGCATTCAAATCTCCGGCCTGCCGGAGCAGCCGGTCGAAGGCGTGCGCCTCGAAAACATCCGGCTCACCAGCAAAGGCGGCGGCTCCACGAACGACGCCGCGATCCAGCCCAAAGAACTCGGTGCCGGCTATCCCGATCCCGGCAAGATCGGCACGCTGCCGGCCTACGGCGTTTATGCGCGCCACGTCAAAGATTTGGAGCTGGCGAATATCACCGTCAATTTTGCCAAGGATGATTTTCGCTCCGCCGCGTCGTTTGCGGACATTCAGGGATTGGAAATTGACAACTTCAAACCGCAGGTGGCCGACGGCGTGAAGGCCGCCGTTTTCGCCGACAGCGTGAGCGGCCTTGTCCTGCGCAATTCACCGGCGTTGGAAAAACAGTGACGACAAAAAAAACGGCGATCCGCTGCCGGATCGCCGTTTTGAATTGCTGCGGAAATTAAATTCCCTTGGCCGTGATATATTTCACGAGGTCAACCACGCGGTTGCTGTAACCCCATTCGTTGTCATACCAGCTCACGATCTTGAAGAAGCGTTTCTCGCCCTTCAAATTGTTTTGCAAGGTGGCCAGACTGTCGTAGATGGAGCTGCGATTGTCGTGAATGAAGTCGGTGGAGACGAGTTCCTCGTCGGTCACGCCGAGAATGCCTTTGAGATAGGTCTCGCTGGCTTTCTTCAATGCGGCGTCAATTTCCTCGATGCTCGTGTCTTTGACGGTGCGGATGGTCAAATCAACGACCGAGACGTCCGCCGTCGGAACACGGAACGCCATGCCGGTGAGCTTGCCCTTGGTCGCCGGCAAAACTTCGCCGACGGCCTTGGCCGCGCCGGTGGTGGAAGGAATAATATTGATGGAAGCCGCACGACCGCCGCGCCAATCTTTCTTGGACGGGCCGTCCACGGTTTTCTGCGTGGCCGTCATCGCGTGAATCGTGGTCATCAAACCGGTCTCGATGCCGAAACCGTCTTTGAGCAAAACATGCACGATCGGCGCGAGGCAGTTCGTGGTGCAGCTCGCGTTGGAAACGATGCTGTGCTTGTGCGCGTCGTATTCGCCTTCGTTGACGCCCATGACAATGGTTTTGACTTCACCTTTGCCGGGGGCGGAGATGATCACTTTCTTCGCGCCAGCCGTCAGATGCGCCTTGGCTTTTTCACTGTCGGTGAAGAGGCCGGTGGATTCGATGACGATGTCCACGCCGAGCGCCTTCCACGGCAACGTGGCGAGGTCTTTGACCGCGCCGACGCATTTGACCTTGTGGCCGTTGACGACGATCACGTCAGGTTCTTCGAGCGCGGGATTGCTCTTTTCCGTGCTGACGGCGTGTTTGAACTTGCCGTGGACGGAATCATATTTCATCTGGTAAGCGAAATAATCAGCGTCCGTGGACACGTCCACGACGGCGACGACATCAATTGATTTGCCAAGCAAACCCTGATCACAGAGCGCTTGAAAGACCATCCGGCCGATGCGGCCGAATCCGTTGATAGCTACTTTTACTGCCATAGTTTTATTTTGTATTTTTGGTGGAAATAATTTCCTTAAACCGATGCGGGATTTTAGCTTGGAACGTCCGCCGGTCAATGAAGAATTCGGAAACAATCTTGCCAAAACCTCGCCGCTTTTTGCTGCCGGTGGCCGGTCCTTTCCGCCGAAGCCAGCTATAAATGGCCAAAGCTTTTGCAATTTATGGCTAGACGCCTGTGTGATTTGTGAATAAATTTGCCATATTCTGATTCAGCCGATCGGACACCCTGAAGGATAACGAGAAGGCCAACCATGTTGCGATGGAGCGAACAATTTGAGACCGGACATTCGCTGATTGACACCCAGCACAAAATGCTGATCAGCTACATCAACCGGTTAAGCGGGATCGCCCGCAACACCAATCCAAGCCGGCGGGAAGCGGAGTTTGTCCTCCAACTCATCGGTTTCATGGAAACCTACATAGACGTGCATTTCAAGCAGGAGGAGGCTTGCATGGACAGTTACCGGTGTCCGGCACATCAGGAAAACCAACTGGCTCACCGCGATTTCCTGATTTTTTTCCGCAAATTCAAAGTGCGCTTCGAGACGGAGGGAATCCGGCCCGACGTCTTGCTGGAACTGCACCATTCCTGCAGCCACTGGATTGAAGCGCATATTATGCAAATTGATGTGCGGCTCAAGCCGTGCATCGGCCAGTCGCCCGGCCCGGACAACCCGGGTTGAAACGATTTTGATCCGGCGGCGGAAGTTTTGCATTGTGCTGGACAAAAAACCGGACTGGCCAAAAACTTCAACTTCAACCCGTCACCGAATCATTGCCGTGCCGGCCAATTAAACAGGATCATTCATGCCCAAACGCGTCTGCCCACATTGCGGTCATCCGTTTGAAATCCCGGACTCGCGGGTCGGCGCGGCCCATCCCTGCCCGAACTGCGGCGAGAACATTCTGAAACCGCGCCAGGTCCGCGACCCGAATGAAAAAATGAGGTTGACCGTTACGCCGCCGCCGGAAGAAATTTTCCAGGCGGTGCGGCTGGCGGAAATTGCCCGGCAAATCAGCGCCAACATCGAGCGCGTCATCATCGGCAAACCGGAACAGGTGCGGCTCGCGGTCGTGGGCCTGTTCGCGGAAGGTCATATTTTGTTTGAAGATGTGCCGGGCGTGGCGAAAACAATGTTGTCGCGCGCCATGGCGCAAAGCGTGGGCTGCACTTTCAAGCGCATCCAATGCACGCCGGATTTGCAGCCGGAACACGTCGTCGGCGATTTCATACTGAATCCGACAACGGGCCGGAAAGATTTCCGCTTCGGCCCGCTGTTTTCCCAGATGGTGCTGGTGGACGAAATCAACCGGGCCAGTCCGCGCACGCAATCCGCCTTGCTTGAAGCCATGGGCGAAGGCATGGTGACAATGGACCGCGTTTCCTACCGGTTGGAAAAACCCTTCATGGTCATGGCCACGCAAAATCCCATCGAGCAGGAAGGCACGTTCCGGCTGCCCGAAGCCCAGATGGATCGTTTCCTCCTGCGCTTGAGTCTGGGCTATCCCAGCGCCGCCGAAGAAAAAGAAATGTGCCAGCGCGTGCAACAACAGCATCCGATTGAAACCCTCGCGGCGGTGACGACGGCGGATCAGGTTCTGAAATGCCAGCGCGGCGTGCGGGAAATCCAAGTCGGATCAGGCGTGTGCGATTACCTGGTCGAGTTGACCCGCGCGACGCGGGAGCATCCCGCCTTGCGACTTGGCGCCAGTCCCCGCGGATCGCTGGGATTATTCCACGCCGCCCAGGCACTCGCCGCCATCCAAGGTCACAGTCAGGTCACCACCGCCCAAGTCAAAATCTTGGCGGCACCTGTCCTTGCGCACCGGCTACTGTTGCGCCGCGAAGCCTTGCAGGATTATCCGGACGGCGCTGCCGTCATTCAAGAAATCGTGGCCCGGCTGGCGACGGCTTAATTGTGTTCACTTAAATCTCCGGGAAATAAAAAAACACCCGCGCGAATGGCAGGAAAAAGGATAAATTGCGGTCGCAAGACAACCGCTGTTCAGCTCAGCATTGCCCGTGCGGTCGCGCATAAAAAAGTCGCGCAGAAAAGAACCGGCCGACCAACTTGACTTTCGGCTTGGCCAGAGGCACGGTAGCAGCATTCTTAATCCGCCGCAAATGATCGCCCGCAATACCTTCAGCCGCCGCCGGAAAGTATTCCGGCGATTTATTTATTCCCCATGGCCAGGTTTTTTCCGCGCGCTGGCATTCCTGTTGGCACTCTTGGCGGCGCGGTTGGGACCGGCGCAAATGATTGATTTGAACGGCAACGGCATGAGTGACATTTGGGAGCAGATTTACGGAGCCGCCAGCCTCGCTCCCAATGCCGATGCGGATGGCGACGGGGTTTCCAATCTCAAGGAAGCACTTGCGGGAACCAATCCATTTGATTCCAATTCCTATCCGCATATCACGGCGTTTGGCTCGACCGCCACCAATTTCAGCGTGACCATTCCGTGCCTGCCGGGCAAGGTCTATCAGCTCCAAAGCGTCACCGCGCTGGGGGGAGCCAACTGGCTGATGGAAACCGGATTGGTTGTGCGCGCCGGTTCGGCCCTCACGCTGACCGCGCCGAACGGCCCGGCGGGAAAATTCTTTCGCATCGCGATTGCCGACACGAACACCGACGGCAGCGCGATGAACGACTGGGAAAAATATCAGCTCGGCCTTGACCCGCTGAATCCTGTCAGCAACGGCAATCTGGACAACAACGGCCAGTTGCTCGGCGATTATGCGTATGCGACCAACCTGCTGGCATCGCAAAATGTTTTTACCATCGCCGCCACGGACGCGAGCACCACGCAACCCGATCCCGGCTCGTCACCGACGGATTTAGGCACGCTGACGGTAACCCGCGGCGGTTTTCCGCTGAACGCGGTGACGGTGAATCTCGGGCTCGGCGGACCGGGTGCCGGTTTCGCCACCGAAAGTGTGGATCACGCTGTCCTGCCGCGCACCGTAGCTTTTGCGGCGGGAGTAAGTGCCACGAACATTTCAGTGACGCCGCTGGCGAACACCAATTTGCAAACACCGGTGATCGTGCAGCTGAATCTGTTGTCCGGCACCGGCTACACCGTCGGCAACGCGAGCAATGCGAGCGTGGTGATTTATCCTTCGCCAACGTCAACCGGCAGCGGGCTGATGGGTTATTATTTTACAAACTCCAGCGTGACTTATACCAATGCCGCAAATTTCAATCCGACCAATTTCCGGTTCGCACGGTTGGATTCAACGGTGGATTTTGTCTGGGGCAACACCACCAATCCGATTCCAAACAATGGCTATTACACTGTGCGCTGGACCGGCCAGGTGCAGCCGCAGTATTCGGAGACTTATTACTTTGATGTGAATTCGGATGACGGCTGCAAGCTATGGGTCAACGACCAGTTGATCATTGATGACTGGAAATCGCAGGGCGCGACGGATTCCATTGGCACCATCGCGCTGCAAGGCGGTGTGCGTTACGACCTCAAATTGGAATACCTGCAAATCACCGGCTCGGCCGTGGTGCATCTGAATTGGTATAGCGCCAGCCAGTCGAAACAGGTTGTTCCCAGCAACCGGCTCTATCCGACGAACAACAGCAACAGCAGTTCCAATGCGCCGGCGGTCATCACGAGCGCCTTGAGCGCGGTGGCATTTTTGAACCAGCCATTCAGCCTCACCGTGACGGCGGCCAACACGCCGCTGAAATTTGCCGCGAACGGCTTGCCGCCGGGACTGGCCTTCAATTCAACCAACGGACTTATCAGCGGCACGCCGACATTGGCGGGCAATTTTCCGGTGACACTGACGGCGAGCAATGCCATCGGCCTGGGCGCGTCGCTGGTCAATATTCAAGTGATTGACACCGGCAGTTCCGTGGTGCGCGAAGTCTGGCAGGGCGTGGCCGGCACCAATGTCGCCGACATCCCGACCAGCACGCCGGCCACGGTCACGAACATTTTGAGTTCGCTCGAAGGCATCACCAATTTCGGCAGCAACTACGGCGAGCGGATTCGCGGCTATCTCACCGCGCCGGTGACGGGCAATTATTATTTTTGGATCGCGGCCAGCGACGCGGCGGAACTCTGGGTTTCCGACGACAACGAATATGTGAACAAACTCAAACGCGCGAATGTTTGGCCGACGAACGGCGGCACGGCTTACCACCAATGGAACGCGCAGACCAACCAGCAGTCGAAATGGCTTTCGCTCGTCGCGGGACAGAAATATTACGTTGAAATTTTGCACAAGGCGGGGACGACGCCGAACGATCATTGGTCCGTCGGCTGGCTGCAAGATCCGTTCGGCACGAACACCGTGCCCGGCGGCATCGTGCCGGGCTATGTGTTGTCGCGTTATTATCCGACGCCGATTTCAATTGCCCCCGGCACGCTTTATTCCGCAAATATGCTCGCCCTGCCGGGAATAAGCAGCACCGCCGTCGGTTCCGCAACCTTGCGGGTGAGCGCCGACGGCACGCAGGCAACCTTGGTTTACAACGTCAGCGACCTCACCGGCACGCACGTGGACCATATTTATTCCGACCCGTATCTGGCCAATCCAACCACCTTGGTTTATGACATCGCGGCGGCGCATCCGCAAGCGGACGGCAGTTATCTTTGGAAAATAAAATCCGCCGGCTCGCTAGCGGCGGCGGACATTTTGGAAATCATTGCGGAAGGCAAGGCCAGCATTGTCATCCAGACGCCCGCGTATCCCGCCGGCGAAATCGGCGGCCATTTCACGCCGGCCAACGGCGCGCAAACTTTCACCGCGCCGCCCGCGCCGCCGGCCTGGACGGATGATTCGGCCAGCACGAACGCCGCCGTGCGCTTTCTAACGCAAGCCACATTTGGCGCCAGCCCCGGCGATATTGCCGCCGTGCAAGCCCTCGGTTATGCCGGCTGGATCAGCAATCAGCTTTCGCTGCCGGCCACGCACCATTTGCCGGTGGTGCTGGCGAACACCAGTGCGGACCCGACGCAGCCGTATCCGAGCCAACTTACCTTCAATGCCTGGTGGCAGGAATCCGTGACCGCGCCGGATCAGTTGCGTCAGCGCGTGGCATTTGCCTTGAGCGAAATCATGGTCGTGTCCGAGAACGGCACGCTCGCCAGTTATTACGCCAACGGACTTTCGTCTTACTATGACACGCTGCTCGATAATGCCTTCGGCAACTACCGCGCGCTGCTCAAGGCGGTGACGCTGCATCCGGTGATGGGCATCTATCTCAACATGCAGGGCAATGACATGGGCAGCCTCGTGACGGGCCTGCACGCGAACGAAAATTATGCGCGGGAAGTCCAGCAGTTGTTTTCCATCGGGCTGAACCGGATGTGGCCGGACGGCACGCTGGTGATGAATTCGCAAAATGCGCTGGTGCCGACTTACACGCAAAACGGCGTCAGCGGCTTTGCCAGCGTGTTCACCGGCTGGAATTATTATCAGACCAATCAGGCGAACGGTCGCCTGCCGACGAGCTGGTATCCGAGCGCAAATTACACGAACCCGATGGTGCTGGTGCCGGGGCATCACGAGCTCGGCACCAAGTTACTGCTCGACAATGTCGTGCTGCCCGCCGCACAGGGCGCGCAGGCTTTTTCAACCAATGCCAGCTTCGACACTTATTGTGCGCAGGATTTGGAACAGGCGCTGGACTCCATTTTTAATCATCCGAACGTCGGGCCGTTCATTTGCCGCCAACTGATTCAGCGGCTGGTGACGAGCAATCCGAGCCGCGACTATCTCTATCGCGTCGTCCAGAAATTCAACGACAATGGCGCCGGCGTGCGTGGTGATTTGTCGGCCGTCGTCACGGCGATTCTTTTGGATTACGAAGCGCGTTCGACCAATTTGGTCGCGCAGCCCACTTTCGGCAAACAGCGCGAACCGCTGCTGCGGGTGACCGGCGCGGCGCGCGCCCTGCTCGCGCCGCCGGGCAATGGCGGGACTTACACCGAAAGCGGCTCCCAGACCATCGCCATCACGATGACCAACGCGCATCGCTTGAACACCGGCGACACCGTGGCGCTGACGTTCACCGACACGTCCGGCAATCCCGCGCCGGTCAGCGGCAATTATTCCGTCACCTCGACCGGGACAAATACTTTCACGGTGAATGCGCTCAACCTGGCTGCCGGCACTTATTCGCAAAACACGAACACGATCACCGTCAGCATTTCCGGACATGGTTTGTTGCCGGGCAACGCGGCTTATCTGGTGTTCACTTCCGGCGGCGCGGCATCCGGTTTGTTTCTTGTCATTACCAATCCCACTTCATCCACGTTCACGGTGGCGACGGCGGACGCGGCGGTGCGTTCGGGAAATTGTGTCATGCCGAAAATCAACGCCGCCGGCTTTGCGCAGAGCGGCACGGTGCTGACCGTGGACTGCACCGGGCCGCACGGCTTGAGCACGAATGAATCTTTGTTTGTGAATTTTCCGACAGTGGTGCCGGCGGACGGGCAATATCTGGTGGCCACGATTCCGAATGCAACCCATTTCACCATCAACCTGACAACTTCCAGTAACCAGACGCAGAGCGGTTTCAGCCTTTATCCGCTGAATGCGCCGGTGCTCTCGCGCAGCGGCACCGTGGCGCAGCAATACAACACCTGGAACATGGGCTACACCGACACCGGTTCGACCGTGAGCCTGATGCAGACGCCTTTGCGCGCGCCGACCGTGTTTAATTTCTTTTATCCGAGCTTCCAGTTTCCCGGCGCAATTGCGGCGGCGGGGATGACCACGCCGGAATTCCAACTCACCTCCGACACCGGTGTGGCGCTCCAGATGAATTTTCTGGAATCGGGCATCTTGAACAACGGGGGCAACACGAACGGACTTTCGAGTTTCACCTCCGGCAACGGCTCCGTCGCGCTCGACCTCGGCCCGTGGATGACGACCAATTTCACCGCGTCGGCCAATGTCCCGGCGTTGGTGGATTCGTTGAGCACGGCGCTGCTCGCCGGCCAGTTGTCTTACGCCGCCAAGACAAACATCGTCGGCTACGTCACGAATAATTTCCCGACCTCGTCTTCCACCTGGCAGCGCGACCGCGTGCGCGCCGTGGTTCATCTCATTCTCAACTCGCCGGATTACACCATTCAAAAATAAATTATGGAGCCGAAAGATTTTTCCGTCATCACGCGCCGCGAATTCATCCGCCGCGCCGCGTGCGCCGCCGTGGGCACCGCCGCCATGACCTCGGCCATCCGCGACCTGCGGTTCATGAATGCCGCCGTGGCGCAGTCCACCATCGGGCCGAACGATTACAAGGCGCTGGTTTGTGTTTTTCTCCAGGGCGGCAACGACTCGAACAATCTTGTCATTCCAACCATTCCCACCGAATACAGCAACTACGCCGCAATCCGCACCAACGTCCTCGCCATCCCGCAAAGTTCCATCCTCACGCTGGATGGCTACACGGACCCGGCGGGCCACACCTTCGGCCTGCATCCGGCGTGTCCGGAACTCAAGCAGCTTTTCACGGAAGGCAAACTCGCCACGCTGTTCAACACCGGCACGCTGCTTTACCCGATGACTCGCGCACAATATCAGGGCGGCATTTTGCAGAAGCCGCCGCAGCTTTTCTCGCACGCCGACCAGGTCACTCAATGGCAGACGTCCATTCCCGATCAACCGCCGACCACCGGCTGGGGCGGACGTTGCGCGGACCTGCTGAACTCCGTCCAGCCCGGCGCGCCCATTTCGCTTTCCGTCTCGCTCGCGGGCGCGAACACTTTTGAAATTGGCAACATCATTTCGCAATACTCCGTTTCCACCGGCGGCGCGATTTCGCTCTCCGGCGTTTCCGGCGCGCGACTGGCGGCTTTGACAAACATCCTGGGCTTGTCCTATTCCAATTTACAATCGCAGGCTTACGCCGGCGTCGCGCAGCACAGCATCCAGAGCGCCGGTCTGCTCAACACCGCCATCACCAACACTGCCGGCAATGCCTACTGGACCAATCCGTTTCCCAACACCGTCACCAACCAGATCAGCGGCGCAAAATTCACTTCCTCGCTCGCGCCGCAATTGCAGATGATCGCGCGGCTCATCGAGGCCGGCAAACGCGCCACCGCCAACGGCGGCTTCGGCATGAAGCGCCAGATTTTTTTCTGCCAGGTCGGCGGCTACGATTTGCACACCGGCCAGACGCCCGGCCCCGGCCAGACCACCATCGGCGCGCACGCCAATTTGTTCGCGGAATTGAGCCAGAGTTTGTATGCCTTCCAGCGCGCCATGGAACAGCTTGAGCCACTTTATCCCGGCATCTCCAAAAGCGTGACCGCGTTCACCGCGAGCGATTTCGGCCGCACGTTTCCCAGCAACGGCCAGGGCAGCGACCACGGCTGGGGCAGCCATCATCTCATTGTCGGCGGCGCGGTGAATGGCGGGAAGACTTACGGCAAATTTCCCACACTCTCCGTCAACGGGCCGGACGACACCAGCACCGGCCGCTGGATTCCCACCACGGCCATTGACCAATACTTCGCCACGCTCGCCACCTGGTTCGGCGTGGATCCCGGCAACCTCGCCACCATTTTCCCCAACGTCGGCCGTTTCGCCACGAACAACCTTGGTTTCATTTGATGAAAAACCGTTTGCTTGTCGCCGCGATTCTGATTCTGCCATTCGCCCTGTTCGTTTATTTCTGGATGCGGCCGGTGGCGGAGAAAAAATTTTCCGCACCAGAAAACAAAATTGCCCAGGACGCCGCCGTGGCGCAGGCGCTGGCCACCGCCAGCCCGCAGGCCAACGCCGTCATCGCCTCCAACTTCGCCGCCGTGCGGCCCGCGCCGAATCCGGTTTTCAGCGCGCCCGCCAGAAATTTCGCGCCCGCCGGCGCGCCCGCGCCGCTGGAGTTCACCAACATTTCCGCCAGCCTCGTTTTGGAAAACATGCGCCGCGCCATCCGCAACTACGGCGCGCGGTTTGGCGGCAATCCCGTGGGCACCAATTTGGAAATCACCCGCGCCCTCGCTGGCGACAATCCGAAGCAGGTGAATTTTCTCAATCCTGACGACGGCTTGCGCGTGAACGCCGACGGCGAACTGGTGGACGCGTGGGGCACGCCGTATTTTTTCCACCAGCTTTCCGGCACGGAAATGGAAATCCACTCCGCCGGCCCGGACAAAAAAATGTGGACCGACGACGACTTGGTGACGCGGTAACACTTTCGCGATTGACCTTTCCGCTACCGCGTCGCGGAAGTTTGCATCAGCGGTTGATGGTCTTAACTCTGATTTGCCGCCTGCAAAACGACGGAAAGCGGCGGCGGCTCAGGTCTTCCAGTCGAAGGCTTTTTTCTGCACAGCGTAAATATAGCCGGCGAATAGAATACCAAGAAAAGAAACCATGGAGCCGAGCGCAAGATTGCGCGTGGCGTGCTCGGCCAGTAGATCGCGATAAACCACCGCCCACGGATACATGAACACCACTTCGATGTCGAACAGGATGAACAGCATTGCCACGAGATAAAATTTCACCGAAAACCGCCCGCCACCTTCGCCAATGGGATCCTTGCCACATTCGTAAGCGGTGTCCTTGGCCTTGTTGGACTTGGCAAATTTTCCGAGCAACACCGAAACTACCAGCGTCCCGCCCGCGAAGCCGACGGCGGCGGCAAGCAGAAACAGGATCGGTATGTATTGGGCCAACTGCGATGGGTGCGAACTATCCATGACAAAAGTTTAAGAACTGCCGGGAAAAATTCAATGACGAAAACGAGTCGGCGCTTTTAACGGCCGGGTTCAAGCCACGTTCGCATTTAAAAAATTCACCATCGCGGCGGCGAAGGGCGCAAGGTCGCGCGGCGTGCGGCTGGAAATCAAATTGCCATCCACCACCACCGGCTCGTTGACCCAAAGGCCGCCGGCATTTTCCAAATCATCCTTGATGCCGAGCGATCCGGTGACCCGCTTCCCTTTCAAGATTTTTGCTGAAATGGGAATCCAGCCGCCGTGGCAGATGAAAGCCACCAGCT
This sequence comes from uncultured Verrucomicrobia subdivision 3 bacterium, assembly GCA_903944085.1. GTDB lineage: Bacteria > Verrucomicrobiota > Verrucomicrobiia > Limisphaerales > UBA11358 > UBA11358. Next base: position 18,374 of record CAJAQO010000056.1, on the reverse strand, counting down.
TGCCTTGCTCAAAAAATTCGCGCGTGAGCGCCAGCACCCGCGCATCGCGGCGCAATTTGTCCGGCATGAAACCGCCGGGCACGAGCAGCCCGCAAAAATCATGGCTCTCCGCGTCCATCAACCGCAAATCCGACGCAGCGGGATAACCGTGCTTGCCGGCGTAGGTTTTGATTTCCGGCGCGGCGCATTTCAGCGTGTAGCCCGCCTCCTCCAATCGCAGCTTTGGATACCATAATTCCAAGTCTTCATAGACGTCGTCGAGAAACGCGAGCACGGTTTTGTTTTGCATGGCTGATTTATTCTCCAAAAACACCCGGCTGACAAGCCCAATGCAAACTGATGCCGGGAAAGATTCCGCCGCGCTGGGCAGCACACTGATTCGGGTTTGGTAAAAAACGAAACCGCGCGGGGATATTCTGTGCGCAACACACTGATGTTCGAAGTATTGACACGGAATACACGATCCACCCAAAAGCTGCTCCCGCTGGAATGGGTCACTTAGTTCCGGCGGGCGCGGGTTTTTCAAAGCGGGCATTGCCGGGCGGGGTAAAGAAATGCACATCCGAGCGCCAGCCGGGCATCGGGATGATGTCCTTGTTTTCGGGGGTATGCCGCAACATCCATTTTAATTCCGTCCGCAACATCGGTTCGCACGCGATTTCTGCGCGCAGAATTTCCCGCGCGCGGGCTGCGGGGTCGGCGGCGGCTTGCCGGGTCAACCCCACGGAGCCGCTGACAAAAGTGGCGCGTGTCACCAGCTGGAAATTGGGCGCTTCCTCCGGAAAGCGCGCGGCAGCCTCCGGCGTTTCGGGCTGGGTGCGATAATATTCTGCTTCGGGAATCAGCCACGCATCCAGTTCGCACGGAAAGGACCAGCCATCGCGGTTGCCAAAACGCAAAACAAAATTATGCGCGATCCAGGCCTTGCGCTCGGCTTCCACGCCCTCGCGTTCGGCCGACGGTTTCAAGATGGTTTGATGCACTTGCACGCGCGGTGAATTGTGGCAATGGCCGTAGGGACCGAAAAATTCCTGCGTGGCGTGCCACGCGGTATCACCACGAATTTCCAGGCCAGCCAGCCGCTGCCAGTCGCGCAGGTTCAACACCAGGTCGCCCAGGTCAATGTCCAGCCAGCGTTCAATTTTGATTTTTCCGGCGGGATAATCTTCCGGCCGGATGTAATGGGACACGTCCAAATTCCATGAGACGCGCGGGCAGCCCACGTCCGCCGCATGAATATAAACACGCACGTCCGCCTCGTCCTTGGTCACCGGCCAGGTTTTGCCGTTGAGTTGAATCCAGCTCATCGTTCAATCCTCATAAAAGCCGTTGAAATGCAGCTCCACAAAAATATCCTGCTGGATCTTTTCCGGGCATTGTTTCTGGATGCGTTCGTTGATTTTGAGGTAGTCATGCACCTGGATGTGTTCCGGCTCATCCACGCCGATCAACGCCCGGGCGCGGCGCAGCGCGTAAGCCTCCGGGTCGCGCACGTTGCGCGGCACCCGCACCGTGACCGTGCCAAACGGGATGTTCTCCACGAAATAAATCTCCGCGTTTTTCTTCCAAAAATCCAAGTCCGGCTCGGCTCGTTCCTCGCGTCCTTCCGGCGTCACCTGGACGGGCAGCCCCTTGAGCAGTTCCATCAAACTTGGCCCGTCGGCGAAGGCGGCCAGTTCCACCGTCAGCCAGCCGTCCTCGCGCCCGGCCACGCGCCAGATGCCGTCGCTCACAAAGGATTTTTCACATTCGTTCGAGCCGCATCGCGGATAAAACTCCACGTCCAGCCAGCCGCTTGGTCCGAAGACCGCGTCCTCGGCCACTTCCTCCTCCCAGTTCCAATAATTCAAGGTTTCCAGATCGCGCCAGTCGCGCAGCTTGGGTTTGAAACCGTTGACCTGCACCCAGAGCGAGGGCCGTTCCCAATGCCGCACCCGCCGCCATTCTGCGCCAGCGGCCACGCAGCGAAAGTCCAGCATCCAAAACACGTCCTCCCGCTTCTGGTCGTCCGTCTGGATCAGCGCGTCAAAGCGCGAATAGCCCTGCACGGGCAGCCAGTAATGATCGCGGAAATAAATCATGGTTCATTGCGCCTGGCCCGGCAAAGCCGTGCCCAAAAGTTCCTGCTCGAAATGCGCTTTGGCGGTGGCCCGCTCCGCCCCGGCGGACGAACGCAGCCGCCGCGCTTCCGTCCGGCGGCGCGTGACTTCGGCCAGCATTTCGGCGCGGGTCATAAATCAACCGTGGTGGCTTTCACGGCCTGATAATTCTTGTCCAGTTCCGGCTGCAATAAAATCAGCGCGGCGATGCGGCGGGCCATGTGCGTGACCTCCCGCGCCTCGTCCGGCGTGAGCGCGCGGCCGAGCAATTCAAATTCCCGGTAGCTCAACCACTTCTTGATGACCTGATAACCGCCGATGGTGTAGTCCCAGACGCGTTCCGGCACGTTTTGCCAGCAGGCGGCTTCATTCAGGAAAATGTCGTGGGTGGCGGAGCCGAGCAAAGGTAGCGCAGGCGTCCCGCCTGCGGGTTCGGGCGGCGGCTCGCCGCCGGTTTCACGTTCTGATTCACGAGGCGGGGACGCCTCGTGAACCCGCAGGCGGGACGCCTGCGCCACGTCGAACGCCGCCGATTCCTCCGCCGTGTAGCCGCGCGTTTCCAGTTTGCCCTTGCCGGGCATCGTCACGCCGCCTTGTCCCGCGTGGCCCCAACCGGCGATGAGGGAAAGATTTAACTTCGCATTCAACCGGGTAACGACGGCAATCTTCACCAGTTCTCGGCGAACTATTCCCGCCGTCACGTTTTGAACTGGCGTTTCCGTGTCGAGCAACGCGGCGACTTGCCTGCCTAATTCAGCAGAAGCCAGCAATGCCTCGCGCGACTTGGGCAACGGCACGCGCGGCCAGTCCTGCCGCAACGCGCCGGAATTTTCCGCGCGATATTCCGGCGCATGCAGCACGGCGAGCGTGTGGTAAAACAAGGTGTCCGGTTTGACGCGCAAACCGGCGGAGTAAGCCGCCGCCTTGTCGGACAAATTGGGTCTTATCGCGGTTTTTGAAGTGCCACCGCCGCCATCGCTGCGCGGCGAAAACAAGTCCGGCGTTTCGCGCAAAGCCGATACGGAAACATCAAAATCCTCGCGAAGCAGCATCGGGAAAAAATTGGAAAGACCATTGCCAAAGTTGTCGGAGAGAACTTTGATGAAATATCCGCGGTCAAAATTATCCATCGTTTGCTTTTGACGAGCTTCCAGCCAGGCATTGCCTTCAAAAACTTGAAAAAGAAAATCTGGACGGCCTCTGTCTAGCAAATTTGTTTCCGGTTCCCAATAAAGCCAGCGGACATCAAACGGGCGGTAGCAAAATCGGATGATATTCTTTTTCAATATGCCGCGCTTGCGTAGTCCGTCACGGACAAGCTCGGCTTTGAACTGAACTGATTTCTCCATGACGCTTGGAGCAATCCGTCGCATTTCCTCGTGGCTGACTTCTGGATCAAAGTATTTTTCCAGCCGTTTGATGAGGGCATCCTTTTCCACGTCCACGAGAAAGTTGTCACGGCTGGTTTTCACACCGGGAAACGAGACCGGCAGCAGTCCCGTGAGCAGCGGCCATTTGTAATAACCGGCTTCCGTCTGCATCGGCAGAAACGGCAGGCCGACTTCCAGCGGTGGTTTCAGCCGCGTGTAAATTTTCTTGGGCGCTTCGTTGAGCGTGGCCAGCAACTCACCGCGCTTGTCCTTGCCCCACAAATGGCGGAATTGAATTTCCTTGGGGAGCACAGCCGCCCCGGCTGTCGTTCGGCGCGCCCCCGCGCCGAACCCGCGCGTGGTTGCGCGTCCGCTCTCGTCCGACACGCCCGATGCCGATGACGAGGGCGTCATCGGCTGCGCCCGGGGCGGGCGCGCTCCCCGCTTCACCAACGTCGCTATCGCCGTGCCCACCTGTATGCCTTCGCGATTGGATTCGGTTGAAAAAACGCTGGGGTCGGGATTGCCTTCGGGCGTAAGCTTGCCGGTCTTGAACTTGTCGCCGTTCAAACAATCCACGGTGATGGAATCAAACACCTCCAGATACTTCTCGCGCATCCCAGTGAACGACAAACCATCCAGCCACGAATAATTGGAGATGAAACTGATGATGCCCTCGCCAGATTTTTCCACGATGCGCCGCTCGGCCATGCGGAAGAAACGGATATACAAATCATTCAAGCCCTGTCCCTGCGGCGCGGCGGCGCGCTTGGTGGTGCGGTAGGCATTGCTCAAATCCCGTTCTTCTTCCACGGCCAAGCCCGCGTAGCCGTTGTAAGGTGGATTGCCGAGGATGACGATGATCTTCTTTTCCTGCTTGATGCCGTCCGCCGCTTCCTTTTCCTGCTTGAATTCAGGAATGGCAAACGTGAGCTGCTTCTTGGCTGCTTCTGAAGGCGGTTCCCAGCCGGTGAGCGCGTTGGTGAGATAAATGGCAGCACGTTCGTTTTTGGAATCGTCCAAAGGTGTGCCGAGATTTTGCAGGAGCAAACCCATTTGCAAATGCGCCACCACGAACGGTGCGGGCAGCAACTCAAAACCGAAGACACGTTCCTGTGCGGCTTGCTTAATCGCTTCGGCATTCAACGCTTCACCTTCGCCACCCTCCAAAAGTGTTTCGGAAATTTTCCGCAGCACCTCGACGAGATACGCGCCGGTGCCGCAGCAGGGGTCGAGCACGAACACGCGCGGGTCGGCGAGGCCGTCGGGAATGTCCAGTTCATCGCGCAGCGCGGCGTCCACGCGGGCGACCTGATATTGCACAATCTCCGGCGGCGTATACCACACGCCCAGTTGCTTGCGGAGTTCGGGGTCAAAGGCTTCCAGGAACGGTTCGTAGAAATACTGGACGGCGTGGGTCTCCAGAAATTTCTCAAAGAACGCGGCGCGGTCCACGCGGTTGAGCGCGGCGGCGGTCCAGTCGAGCACTTCCACGAGGCCGAGCGGGCCAAGCTTCGTCGGCGTGGCGACCTGCTCGAACAACGCCTTGATCATCGGCACATGGAGTGTCCATGCGGCGGATTTCCAATCAAATAGTGGCATGGGCATCCTGCCCGTGAGTTTTGGTTCGCCGCTGGCAGAGTCATCGGGCTTGGAACTCACAGGCGAGACGCCTGTGCCACTATGCTGCTTATGCCAGAGCACCCACGCCGAAAACACGCCGTAGAAAAGCGTCTGGACGAGCGTGGAGCGGAAAAAGTGTTCGCCTTTCTCGGCCTCGAACTTCATGCCGAGCGCTTCTTCCAACGCGCCCCGCACGGCGGCGAGCGCCGGAAGATTGCCCGCGCCCTCCACACGCGCCCGCGCATCGCGCGCATACGACGCGAGGAAAAAGGCCACGTCCTTTGGATTGTTCAACGGCGCGGCGTGGAGCATCACGCGCTTGAGATATTCCAGAAAGCGTTCGCCGAGTTCGGTCGCGGCCTTGCGCGGATGCACGGTGGCGAGCCAGAAAGATTTTTCATCCGGCGCGAGTTGAAAGGATTCCAGCCGGATGGGTTGGCCGTTGTCACCGCGTTTCAGGAGCAGGAAGCTGCGGTAGTTCGTCAGCAGAATCAGTCCGTAATGCGCGAGATATTTTTCGACTTGAGGCGTTTGGGCGAGGACGTCAATTTCATCAGCCGTTGATTTGACTTCGATGACACCGCGCGCCGGTTTCTGATCAAGGAATATTTCTTCGTCGCTCCGGTTTTTCAACTGGTCGGGCAAAAACAAGCCGCCGTCGGGAATGCCCGCGCCGCTGTTCTTGGGATGGATGATGCACTTGACCTTGGGCTTGAGCGTCTGGCCGACGGCGTTCAGAAGATTCGCCAGCGCCGGATAACCGGAGGTTTCCTTGGTCGCTCCGCGCAACGTGGCGATTTCGGCAAGATAAGTTTCCAGCGGATGCATGACGTTTAACCCGGCGAGTGTGCGCCGGAAATTTGGCGGCGTCAACTTTTTGAAATGCTCAAAACGGCGGAGTAATGCGGTTGACGGAAGCAGGCGATAGGGATAGCGCGCTGCGCTGTCGCCGGCGGTAAAGCCGCCGGACGGAACTGGGAAATTCTCCGCTGGCCACGATTGCGCCCGCTTTACGGGCGCGGACGCCGCAGCGCGGCGTCCCCGCCAGTTCAACTGCCGCCAACTGCATAATCCCGCAAAACGGAGCTTGAGCATTCAACTCTTGCCTTCGTGGTTCAACTCAGCGGCCGGTGGTGCGCGAAGGCGTCTTGGTTTTAGGCACTGTCCAAAGGTAACGGGACATTTCCCTGCGCTGACGGGGTTAAGTCCGTCACGGATTCGGTAATGTCCGTCATCGAGACGGTAATGTCCCTCACGGAAACGGTAATGTCGAAGACCGACTTAGTTAACTCCGTCAGCCAAACGGTAATGTTGGTGATGGACTGGCGAATGTCCGTCGCGGAAACGGTTATGTCAGTGACAGACACGGTAATATCCGTGACCGAGACGGTAATGTCAGTGATTCAGACGGTAATATCCGTGAGGGAAACGGTTATTTCACATGGTTTGATTCCCACATTTCCCAGCGACATTACCGTCTCAGCGCCATTTTTGGCCGCTGCCAAACCGTCCAAAAAGCGGTTTTGGAACCCTTCGGCAGAGGCAACCAGTTGCCCGGCAAATGGTTGCTATTTTGAGTGCTGTTAAAATGGGATAATAACGCTTCCGCAGCATCATTATTATAACTGCATCTGACGCCGGTTCCCAACGCAGTGGTTACGAGATGCAAATCTGCCTCGGCACCGGTGCCTGGACGACGGTGATGTTCTCCCCGCCGGCGCGCACGATCACGCTGACCGGCTTGACGAGACTTTGTCCGGTCAAACGGGCGGCGGGTAATGGTCCTCTCTCCTTCTGTTATCTGTCGCCCGTAAAGTTTTCAGCAAACGCACGCGGCGGCAAGCGTCGCGTGACAACTGGTTTTTCGGCGGAAAATTATTTAACCGGCCTGCTCATTTTCGCCGTGCGCGGCGCGACAATGCCGACATCAATGCATTGCCCGGCCGTGGTCTGATGGCAATGGACGGCCAGCTTGTCCGCCCAAGTCAAAGCGCCGCCGGCCGTGGATTGAAATTGCTAATTTGCGCTATTTTTGGCACACAAAAGCCCGATGAAAAACCTGTCCGTCCTTTTTGCCTTGGTTCTCTTCGCGCCCGCGGCGCGAACCGCGCTGCCGCAGCCGGATTTGATCGCGCAAATCCACTTTGCCGGCGCGCAAAAAATCTCCGCCGCCGCCAATGCGTCCGCGTTCACGAACGAGTTTTGTTCCGCCGAAGCGCTGGCTTTGCGGGCACAGACGGCGGCCAAATTGTCCGCTTGGTTGGCCGGGTGGCTGCAACAGAATCTCAACGCCAGCGTGGGCGACGGCGCGGCGAAATTACGTCCGCTGTTCGACGATTTGCAAACGGCGGAATGGTTTTTGGAAGCGCGCAGCGCGGCGGACGGCAAGCCGGAAGTGGCCATCGCCATCAAGTTGGATCCGCCGCGCGCCCAGCTTTGGCAGGTGAATTTGAAATCGTTTTTTGCAGCGGCGACTTTCAAAATCGCTGGCGGCTGGCTGATTTTTGATTCCGATCCGACGCGGCTGAAACTTGGCGAGCGGCTGGCGCAAAAAATTTCCGCTCCGCCGGCGGGCTGGCTGGATTTGGATGTGAACTGGCCGCGCCTCGCGCAGTGGTATCCGACGCTGAAGGAATTGGGCCTGCCGGAAACCCAGTTCACCGTCACCGCGCCGGACACTAATTTCCGCATCAACGGAAAATTTTTGTTCGCCGACAAACTCGCGCTCAGCCTCGAACCGTGGCGCGTGCCGACGAACACGCTGCACCAGCCATTCAACAGTTTCACCGCCGTGCGCGGCTTCGCGGCGTGGTTTCAATCGCAGCCGTGGGCGCAGCCTTACCAGATTTCGCCAGCGCCGAACCAACTGTTCGTGTGGGCGCTGCCGTCGTTTCCGTTCCAGAGTTTTGCGGCCATTCCCGTGCCGAACGCGGCGAGCGCGCTGACGCAGGCGTTTGCGCGGCTGGCACCGGCGGTCGCGGCGGCCAATGCCCGCGATTATTTTGTCTCACCCATGACGCTCGATCAGACGAACAACGAAATCGGCTGCACGGGCATGCCGTTTATCGCGCCGTATCTGCGGGCGTTAAGCGAGCCGGCCGGGCAGTTTCTTTTTGGCGAACTGTTTCCGAACACGCCCAAAAGCAAGCCGCTGCCGCCGGAATTATTTCAGCGGCTCGCCACCCAAAACCTCGTGCTGTATCACTGGGAAATCACCGCCGAACGGATGACGCAGTTTCTCAACGTGAGTCAGTTCGGCCTGATGGTCACCTCGCACAAGCAGCTTGAGTCGGAGTCCGCCGCGTTCAAATGGCTGCAAAAAACCGGGGCGGCGCTGGGCAACACGGACACGGAAATCACGCAGTCCGGCCCGGCGGAACTCACGTTCACGCGCAAGGCCCCGGGCATTTTCACGGCGGTGGAATTGTTCGCGCTGGCCAACTGGCTGGAGGCGGGAAATTTTCCCGGCTGCAATTTGAAACTGCCGCCGCGTTCCCCGCGCTTGAAACAACTGCACCAGCAACAAATGCTGCGGGCCGCGCCAGTTCCGGCACCCAGCCACTAAAATTTCATGCTCAAACTTGGCGTCAACATTGATCACGTCGCCACGATCCGCGAGGCGCGGTATCGTGGGCGTGGGTTCGGCGAGCCTGATCCGGTCGCGGCGGCGCTGCTCTGCGAAGCGGCCGGCGCGCACGGCATCACCGCGCATTTGCGCGAGGACCGACGGCACATTCAGGATCGCGACGTGTGGGCGTTGCGGGAAAAAATCCAGACGCGGCTGAATCTCGAAATGGCGAACGCGCCGGAGATCGTGGACATCGCGCTGAAATTGAAGCCGGACATCGTTTGCATTGTGCCCGAACGGCGGCTGGAGGTGACGACCGAAGGCGGACTGGATGTCGTCGCCGCTGAAAAATCGCTGACCGAGACACGCAAAAAAATGAACGATGCCGGCATCGAAGTCAGTTTGTTCATCGCGCCGGACGAGCAGCAGATCGCCGCCAGCGCGCGGATCGGCAGCCAGTTCATCGAACTGCACACCGGCGCTTTCGCGGAGGAATTTTCAAAAGCGGAAAGCGGAAAGCGGAAAGCGGAAACGGAATTGCAGCGTTTGATTTCAGCCGCGCAACAGGCGCACGCGCTCGGCCTCAAGGTGAATGCCGGCCACGGCCTGAATTACGAAAATCTGCGATCACTGTTTCGCGTGCCCCACTTGGTGGAATTGAACATCGGTCACAGCTTGGTGAGCCGCGCGGTCTTTGCCGGGCTGGAAAATGCGGTGCGCGAGATGCTGGCGTTGATGCGGGAATATCGCGAGAACTCCGCGACGAGTTGAAGTCCATCGAACAAATGTTTGGCTGCGCCAGGTCGCCGCTTGGCGCATTGTTTTCAGGTCGCAACGAAACTTTTCGCCGCCGGATGCCGTCAAACCGCACTTGCCACATGAAAAAAACGCCGCCTTCCGCCGCCGGATTATTTGCCCATTTTATTTTCGCCGCGTTGCCGCTGCTGCTGCTGCTCGGCAACGGGCGCGTGACCAGCGCGGCCGAAACACCGACGGGTATCACGGACGATGAAATCCGTGCGGTCGTCTTGCGCGTCGCCAACCATCAAATTCATCCGCTCGCCGATGGCGATTATGCCACCGCGAAATCCGTCGGCGAAGCCAAGGCCGCCAAAGTGCCGGAGGGCATTTCTTGGAGCTATCCGTGGGGCGTGACGCTGTTCGGCCTGCTGCGTTCCACCGAAGTAACCGGTGATCCGGCGGCGGCTAAATTTGTCGCGGAACATGACGCGATTTGTGCCCGCTACTACGGCTGGCTGGCCGGATTGAAAAACAGCGTCACCAATTCCCCTGCCCTTGCCAATTTCACGCGCGGCACAAAAATCAAGGGGCTGATGACGCTGGGCAATCTCGATAGTTGCGGCGCGATGGGCAATGCGATGCTGGAAAACATGATCCGGCATCCCGAGCAAGTGACGCCCGAAGCGCAGGCCGTGGTCGCGCGCATCGCCGACTGGGTGGTGAACCAGCAGGCTCGTTTGCCGGACGGCACACTCTGGCGGCCCACGTCCATGAAAGGCACGCTTTGGCCGGATGACCTTTACATGGGCGGCGTGTTTCTGGTTCGCTGGGGCATTTACAATCACGACCATAAATTCATTGATGATGCGGCCGAACAAATCATCCACCAAGCCGCGCTTGAAGCGGACCCCGACGGCCTCTGGTTCCACGGCTATTTTGTCAGCGACAAAAAGCACGCGCCGTTCAAATGGGGACGCGGGAATGGCTGGGTAACCGTCACACTCGTCGAAACTATTTCCGCGATGGATGAAAAAAATCCGCTGCGCGCCAAGCTGATCGAGATTTTGAAAAACCAGATTGAAGGTTTGAAGAAAGTTCAGTCGCCCGACGGCATGTGGCGGCAGGTTTTGGACCGGCCGGAACTCTGGGAAGAAACGAGCTGCACAGCGATGTTCGCCTACGGCATCGCCCGCGCGGCCAATCGCGGCTGGATTGACGCGTCAAATCTCGCGGTCGCGCGCCGGGCGTTTGTAGGCATTGCCAAAAACGTCGCGGCGGATGGTGGCGTCCAAGGCACCTGCCAGGGCACGAACATCGGACTGGATTTGGATTACTACATCAAGCGTCAACAACCAGACGACGACCTGCATGGCCGCGGCCCGGTGCTGCTGGCCGGCACGGAAATTTTGCTGGCCGGGAAAAAATAGCGGCTCGGCCGCGCCAAGGACTGCGCCATGTTTCACCACACCGCGCAAACCTGGCGCTATTTGGTTGACACCGTCTGTATTTGCATTTTGTCAGGGAAGCAGGACGGAGCGATAAAACCGGGCTGGCGAATTGGGAACCGACGGGCCTGGCACGGTGAAAGCACCTTGCACCGGATAATTTGTGCTCACGATTTCCCAAGCTGCCAGGTTTGTGGAGGTTTGCAGTTCGTAGGCGTATCCGTCGCTGCCGGAAAATTGGAGGTTCCAGCCGCCGTTGGTGGGCATGAAGGTGCCGAATGAATCCGGACGCAACAGCGGCAACAATTGAGCGGGAATCGCCTCGTAGGCGGCGTCGGTAATGCCGTATTTGGTCTGCACTCCCAGGTTCAGACGGTCAACGAGGTTCAGGAACGGAGAGTTTACTGTAAGCGCCGGTGCCGCCAAAATATCGGCGGCTTGGAGAAAGGACTGTAATGGAAATAAATTCGTATTCGCACGCGTGGCATTGATGCCGCTTATGCCGTTCACAATCACCAATGCCTGTGGAGAATTGCTGGCCATTACATAAGTATCGAAGGTGGGCGTCCCATTCGGATATGGAGCCGCTGTGGAATTGGAATAAACAATCAGGCCGTTGAAAAGATTCTGCCAGTCGGTGGTGTTCGGGTCGTTCACGGAAAAAAGCCGGGTGGCGTCGTTGGTATTCAGCAACGATGTCAGCAAACCGGCCAGCCGCCAGTCGCTGACCGGAGCCATGAGCGCGGCGTCGAGGTATTGCCCGCTAAATGAATCCGGCTGAATATCGCCCGTCCAGCCGGCCCAAGTGTTGGAGCCGATGTTTTGGTAGGCAGCCCCCATGTTCATGGCAAAGGTGAGAATATTCGTGGACTTGAGGTAAACTGTCTGCCAAGGCGTGCCGCGATGCACCTGACCCAGATCAACCAGTGACGGCAGCAGATTAGTCGGAAAATTCCAATCGTCCGGCCCCCAGATCAGCGGATCTTTGTAGGCCAGATTGTAGCCATTCGTGTCCACACCAGGCAGCGCCAACATTTGTCGGTTCTGGCCCCACGGCTGGTAGCGGCCGCCGTAGGGAGTGGTTGGCGGGACGGGCAATGGCTGGGAATCCACCTCGTTCCAGACACCGTTGAACTCCACCTGCTTATTATCCCAGGTGGCGTGTGCGCCATATTGGGAATTCAGATCGCTCGCCAGATAATGCACCAGCGGGTCGTTCGCCTGTAAAAGAAAGGATGAAAAAACTGTTCGCGTGGGCGTGTAGGGTGCTTGGATGCTGCTTAGCGCGTTGACATAGGTCTTGCCGTCAGTCCAAGTAAAAGACGGCACGAAGAATCCTTGAAAAAAAGCCGCCTCCGCCGAGGGCGTTGTCATTCCCATCGGAGTTGTCGCGGTGCTCCATTGTCCGCCCGCCGCCGGAGCACTACTCGGATGACCGGAGACCCACAATTGGTTAATCACGCCGTAAGGAGTTGGCGGACTGGGTGAATACGCATTGGTGCTCCATTGATAATATGTGTTTGGCGCATTTGTGTTGGGATAGTTTGGGTCGGCCAAAGCCTGATTCAAACTACCAATGCTCATGGGTCCACGCAGTTGGACGTAATCAATCACGTTGTTCCCGTCCAAAATGAATGTCTGCAAATAATTCATCGTGCTCAAACCAAATGGCGGCAGTGGCGGCAGCGGCGGAAACGTAGTTTCAAATAATGAACTGGTGGGCGAACCGATTGGATCGAACGAAGCTGTGTTGAAACGGTAAACGGACGGGCTCAGAAAATTGAACGACCAATTGACATTCAATAACGAGGCGGCATTGGGCACGGCATTGGGCAGGCTGCCCGACCATTGCGAACCCGGCCACGAATTAACTACTGAACTAAAAACAAAGTTGGTCCAGCCAGACCACGTGTTGACACCATTGGTCAGGCTCATGCTAACGACATCCGAGACATAAACCGTCAACGGTCGGGGATAAGCCGCGTTATACGGATTCCAGAACGATACGCCGAAATTATTGCTGATGCCCATGACATACATCTGATTCGTCGCATACATGGCCGTAGCGGGATCGGTCGTAGTGCGAGTCACCTGCAATTTGCGCGTCACCTGCGTGGCGTTGATCATGGCAAACTGGTTGAAACCCGGCAGCCCTTTTTTCGCGCCGATGATCCACGGCACGCCATAAACATTCACCGGCCCGTGCGCATCAGTTATCGGTGAGACGCCTGAATAATATTGGGAAAGCACCGGCGCGTCATACGGCGGCGACAATTGTGGATCGCCCGTGCCGGAAACATTCGTAACCTGCACATAGCCCATGATAAAAATGTTGTTTGCCGCGTCCTTGACAAAGAGCGGGCGAAAAACCACCGGGAAGAAATTAGTGTTGGCGGCGTCATAGATATTCGCCGACAACTGCAACAACCTTTGGACCGCAGGTGTGTAAACGAAGACGCCATTTGAATAAACCGGAATGTTGGTAATGCCGAATTGAAAGGTGCTGCGCAGCAGCTTGTCAGCGACGGTCGTAAAAAAACCTAGGGGATTGTTGAGGTCGGGAACTGCTCTGGCTGGCGCATTGGAAACTGTCGCCAGGCAAAGACAAAACACCGGCAGCCAGACATGTTTGGCTGTTTTGGCGCTGAATCGTCTTGCGTTCATAATTGCCACCCAGGCTTTCACTTTCGGGTTCGAACTTGAATCGGGAAATTTTAACTCCCTTGGATGCAAGTTCCGAGATTATTATCGCAGCCGTTGCCGCACTGGATTTGCCTTGGGTGCGGAAAAATTTATTGGCGAAGCTCGGCCAGCTTTTTCTCCGCTTCGCGTTGCGCTTCCGCGTCCTCGTGACCGGCTGGTTTTAGCGCGCAGCATTTTTCCAATTCGGCGATCTCCAGTTTTTTTTCACCGGTAGCTTCATAAACCATCGCCAGCCCGGCGTGGTGCATAATGCGGTCCGGTGCCAGCGCAATGGCCTTTTTGAAATTGGCGATGGCTTCCGCATTGCTCGCTTTCGGCATGCCGCCGTAAACGACTTTTACAAACGCCCACGAAACCAGGCCCAGGTTGGCCACGCCATAATGCCAGCGCCCCAGCAGATAATAGGCGACATCTTGCGTCGGATCGAGCGCGATGGCCTGCTCCGCTTCCGACTTGAACCGGCGCGAGTAAGTCAGCTTGGTTTTGATGTCAGCGTCGGCGCAACTCTTGGCATAACAAACGGCCACGCAGGCATGCGCTGTGGCATTGTTTGTATCCGCTTTGACTGCCAGCAGCGCGCAAGCGAGTGCGCGGCCTAAAAGTTCTTTATGCCAAGCGGGCGAATTCGTCACATACGTCAAATCACAATAGCGCCGCGTCAGCATGCACAAATTCACCGCGTTGGTGAATTCCTGCTGCTCGGCTTCGGTAAAAAATTTTGCCGCCGTGGCCACATCGCCGCGCGTTTCCGCGAGCGCAGCTTGCACCAGCGAATTGCTGAAGGAATAAGCTTCCGCCCGGATATTTGCGGCTAAAAAGAGCGCCCACCAAAGCGCAACGACAACAATTGAGTAAACAATTCGGTTGGATTTGATTCTAATTTTCACCGTCCACATGTTTAACCATCAACCTCGCTGGTTGCGAAACAAATAATGCGAGACAAGCCATTCCTCGCCGTTGCGAAAACCCCACAGTTCCGCGCAGGCCATGAAAAACACGCGCCAATAAACCCACCAGCGCGTTTCATTTTCCGCGCCGTAGGTTTGCGCAAACAGCGGGCGGATTTCTTTTTCGTGCGCGTCCAGGTTCACGAGCCACGCTGCGGCGGTTTTTTGATAATGCGTGACGGGCTTGAAAATCGCGATGCGTAATTCCTTGCTGGCCGACGCGCCCAAGGCCATCGCCGTTCCGCTTTGGGACAATCAAAATCAGAACGGCGTGTTCGTGGCACAAAATCTGAAGTCGCTGCCGGCGGACAAAGATTATCAACTCTGGGTGCTCGACAACAGCACGACGCTGGTGGACGCCGGCGTGTTCCAAGTGGATGAAAACGGCAGCGTGCGCGTGAATTTCAAGACCCGGCGGCCCATCAAAATTGCCGGACGCTTCGCCGTCACGGAAGAAACGCGCGGCGGCGCGGCCTCGCCCACTCTCAAGAATCTGGTGCTGGCCAGTAATTGAGCGGCTCCTGACTCGCGGATCGGAGCGACGGGCCGGCGATGAATCATCCTGCACTGTTTGCAAAAATCGTTGCAACCAAAAGCCATCTGGTGGCGTCCAAAGCTTGATTCCTTATGAACAAAAATATTGACCGGCGTGATTTTTTGAAACGTGCCAGCGCAGCGGGCGTTGGCTTGGGCATGGCGGGCTATTTTGCCCCACTGGCACGCGCCGGCACGCGGCCCAAAGTGACCGCCGCCCGCAAGTTCGCGGCCAATGACAAGATTTCAGCGGCGGTCATCGGCACCAACGGCCGGGGCTTGGCGCATATTGAATGTCTCACCGGGCTGCCGGACGTCGAAATCACCTACATTTGCGATGTGGACAAACGCGCCGTGGCCAAAGGCATCAAGGAAACCGCCAAAAAGCAAAGTGCCGCGCCGCAAGGGCTGGGCGATTTCCGCAAAGTGCTGGCCGACCCGTCGGTGGATGTGGTTACCATCGCCACGCCCGACCATTGGCACTCGCCGCTCGCCATTTTGGCGCTGGCCGCCGGCAAGCATGTGTATGTGGAAAAGCCGTGCAGCCACAATCCCTATGAAGGCGAATTGCTGGTGCAAGCGGTGAGCAAATATCAGCGCGTTTTGCAAATGGGCGCGCAGCGGCGTTCCTTTCCAAATATGCGCGCCATTATACCGGAGATTCAGAACGGCCTGATCGGCAAGACCTATTTTGGCCGCGCCTGGTATGACAACGCCCGCGCCAGCATCGGCCACGGCAAACCCGCGCCGGTTCCCGACTGGCTCGATTACGAACTGTGGCAGGGGCCCGCGCCGCGCCGCCCGTTCATAGACAACTTGGTTCATTACAACTGGCATTGGCGCTGGCTTTACGGCACCGGCGAGGCGCTCAACAACGGCACGCACGAAGTGGATGTCTGCCGCTGGGCAATGGGCGTCAACTGGCCGACGCGCGTCTCCTCCAACGGCGGACGCTATCAATTTCAAGACGATTGGGAAACGCCCGACACGCAAACCATCGCCTGGGATTTTGCCGAGGGCAAAACCATCAGTTGGGAGGGGCGCAGTTGCAATGATTATCCCATTGAAAAGCTGTCCCGCGGCGTTTTGGTTTATGGCACCGAAGGCACCGCGCTGCTGGATGGCAACGCCTACACCATTTACGACAAGAAGAAGAAAATCATCAAGCAGGTCAAAAGCACCGAGGTGGCTGATCCGACGAACACCGTCAGCGCCAGCGGCATTGACCTGGACCAACTGCACTTTGCCAACTTCCTTGACGCCGTCCGCAATGGCACGCCGCCGAATTGTCCCGCCACCGAAGGCCACAACAGCGTGGCGCTCCTGCATCTCGGCAACATCGCCTGGCGCGTGGGCCGCGAACTGCATTGCGATCCCACCAACGGCCACATCCTCAAGGACAGCGACGCCATGAAATTGTGGCGGCGCAAATACGAGTCCGGCTGGGAACCCAAAGTTTGAGTCGCCACCCGTTTTCACTCATTTCAGAAATCATCCTTCCATGAAAAAAACATTATTGCTGGCCGTGGCCGCCTGTCTGGCCATCGGCACCCAAGCGCAAACGTCAACCGCCAGCAGTTCGGCGGACAAATTGGGCTGGCAGCTCGCCGTCCATTCCTACACGTTCCGCAAATTCCCCATTTACGAGGCCATTGATAAGAGCGCCGCCGTGGGCGTGCATTACATGAGCCTCTCCGGTTCGGTCTCGTTTGATGGCACCAACAGTATCGGCTCCACCACGCTCTCGGATAAGGACGTGCAGGCCATCGAGGACAAATTGAAAGCGGATGGCATCGCCCCCAAATTCGTCAATATCGGCGTGGTGCAGTTGCCGCCGGACGAGGCCAAGAGCCGGAAAGTCTTTGAATTCGCCAAAAAGCTCGGCATTGACACGCTTGTCGCCGAACCGGCGACCAACGCGCTCGACACCGTGGAAAAACTGTGCAAGGAATTCAACATCAAGGTCGCCATTCACGATCATCCCAAAGGCCATTCGATCTATTGGAACCCGGAATCCGTGCTGGCCGCCATTCAAGGCCGCACGCCGCTGATGGGTGCCTGCGCCGATGTCGGGCATTGGATGCGCTCCGGGCTTGATCCCTTGGAATGTTTGAAAAAGCTGGATGGCCACATCATTTGTCTGCACTTCAAAGACCTTAACCAGATGGGCCCGGCGGCGCACGACGTGCCGTGGGGCACCGGCGTCGGCCAAACCAAGGCGCTGATGGCAGAATTGAAGCGTCAGAACTTCCACGGCGCGTTTTGCGTGGAATACGAGTATCACTGGGAAAATTCCTCCCCGGAAATCGCTCAAAGTGTGAAGTTCTTCAACGCCACCTGCGATGAATTGCTGGCGGCGGACGCCAAATAAAGCTCTCCAGGCCAGCTTTTCCTGAACCCGCATTAAATACCGACTCGGTATCAGCCGCAGCCCAACCGGAATGAGATTGTCGTGTTGTTGTCCATGTGGAACCCATGGCCGGGAAAATCCGCCGGTCGTAATTTTGAAAAAATCGGCGGCGGCAACCTCAGTTTGACGCTAAAAATGAAGTGGGAAGGCTGCCAACGGACATTCGCTGTCAGGAAAGACTGTCCGTAGAATGCTCCACGGTTTGCAGCAACGGATCAGTGTGCTTGCTTGCTGATGGTGGTTGTTCCCGACAGAGCCGTGTTTGCACCAAGTCCAAGCTCCGCCGCAAACCGCGCCGCAACCGATAGATGGTTTCCAAGACAAACGGCAGCCGCAGTTTTTCAGCGACGGCTGTGGCCGAAAGTGCTGCCAGCACTTCCACCAACCACCGCCACACCAGCGAAGCCATCAATGTATGACGTGGCAAAACTTCGGCCAAGCCAATGGAAAACGTTTTCCCGCAGCCACCGCGTTGCCCCCGATTGGAAGCCAGTCGGTAATTTGGATTGTTTGCGAATTGGCGTAAATTACGGCTTCAAAGCGCCGATGTTTAATGATTACCGGGAAGCGCATCTTCTGGCGGGAAGCCGCCGAATTCTGTGCAAAATCTGTGCGGAAAGAAGGCTTTTCTGCAATTCCCCCAATAAAAGTGGTGCATGTTGGTTGACTATCTGCGAACCCATTTCAGCAATGAAAATGTCCCTGATGAGGACTGAAACAGGGTATCCCCACCCCCTTCCCCACACGGGGAGGGGCAACGATTGCCAATCACCCTGTGTTTACAATGGTTTTGTCGCTGTTTTGAATTTTGTGCTATCCCCGACTTCGGTCGGTTTTATGGCTCGCGCGGCTCTGTTCCATTTGAATGGATGCCGCGCTCGCCAAAAACCTCCCTCGTCGCTCACGCGACCCCCACGGGTTCACCCACGGACGG
>CAJAQO010000055.1 GCA_903944085.1 uncultured Verrucomicrobia subdivision 3 bacterium | reverse complement strand
TCGGCGGCGATGAGCGCGTGTTCAATTTCTTCCAGCGACTCGGCGGTCAGCTTGGGCGAGCGCGTGACGATGCGCTTGATTTCGTGCGTGAGCTTGGCGTGCGTCTTGGCGAGGCCGGCTTTGAATTTGGCAAAAAGACCCATGTTGGAATGAAGAAACTATTTTGCCGCAGCTGCCCGGCGTTTTGCGTCGGCGGATTTTTTCGCCGCGTAAAGCCGTTCAACATGTTCGTAAGGCAGCCGCACGGTGCCGATGAGCGGCGCTTTTTTGCTGAAGCCGTGGCAGTCGCTGCCGCCGGTGACGAGCAGATCGTATTTCTCCGCAATCTCCAGATAGCGTTCGGACATTACGGTGGAATGTTTGGTGTGAAAACATTCGATGCCGTCGAGGCCGGCATCCACGAGATCGGGAATAATGTCGTCAGTGCGGTTCAAGCCGGGATGTGCCATGACGGCGAGGCCGCCGGCCCGATGAATCAGCTCGATACCTTCCAGCGCGGACATCTTGGTTTTGGGCACCCAGGCGGGCCGGCCTTTCTTGAGATATTTTTCAAACGCCTCGTCGAGATTGGCGATGAGTTTTTCCTTCACCAGCGCGCGGGCGACATGCGGGCGGCCCGGCGACTTGCAGTTCGCCAGCGCAAAAACCGTCTCGGCTTTGAGCGGCACGCCCTGCTGGTTCAACGCGGCGCACATTTCGTAAATGCGGTTTTGCCGCACGGACTGGAACCTGGCGATTTTTTCCAGCAGCACCGGGTTTTGCGTGTCGAGAAAATAGCCGAGGATGTGAACTTCCGTGTCTTCGTGTTCAGCGGTCAGTTCCGAGCCGGCAATGAATTCCATCTTCACCGCCGCGCAGGCCGTCGCCGCGCGGGCGCAGCCCTCGACCGTGTCGTGGTCGGTGAGCGCGATGCAGGCGAGACCGTGTTTCTGCGCGTGCAAAACCAGTTCCTCCGGCGTGAACGTGCCGTCGGAAAACTGCGTGTGCAGATGTAAATCCGCGAATTTCATTTCGGATTGCGCGCCGGCCGGAGAATTTCGCCGCGCACCTTGTCGAGGATGCCGTTGACGAATTTGCCGCTGTCCTCGGTGGAAAATTTTTTGGCGATGTCCACGGCCTCGTTGATGCTGACGACGGGCGGGATGTCCTGACGATGGAGCATTTCGTAAATGGCCAGCCGCATGATGTTGCGGTCCACGGCGGCGATGCGGTGAAAATCCCAGTTCCGCGCGTGGCTTTTGATGATGCTATCAATCGCGTCGCGATGCTCCAGCGTGCCGCGGATGAGCGGTTCGGCGAACACGCGCATTTCGGCCTCTTCGGCGGTGGGCGGCGGCAGTTCGGTGACTTCGCCCCACTTGGCCATGCCGGATTTTTCATCCTCGATGGCAGCGGCGCGCTGGGAATTCCAGAACGTCGCCAGCTCGAGTTCCAGATTGTCCGGCGGGTTCAGGTCATGCTGAAACAGAAATTGCACGGCGCGTTCGCGCGCCTCACGTCGTTTGCCCATAAACCAAAGTCTAAGGCCTAAAGTCCAAAGTCTAAAGTTTTAAATCAGGCCCCGGCCCAAAACCGAACAATGCGCTCGACTTTGGACTTTGGACTTTGGACATTGGACTTTTACATGAGCCAAGTGACCAAACTGCTGCACACGCGCTACCGCGTGAACGACCTGGAGCGCACGGTGAAATTTTACCGCGACGTGCTTGGCCTGACCGAAGTCAAGCGGCACAAATCGCCGCGCGGCTCGGAACTGGTTTTTCTGAAAACGCCCGGCAGCGAGGAGCTGATTGAAATCACCTGTTTTCCCGGCAGCGGCCCGGTGTCGGTGCAGCCGGATCTGACGCATCTCGCGTTCGAGGTTGAGAGCCTCGCAGGATTTGAAAAGCACCTCGCCGCGCACGGCCTGAAATTTTCCGACGGCCCGACGACGAGTTCCAGCGGCACGACTTTCGCCTTCATTGACGCGCCGGAAGGCTACGAAATCGAATTGATCCAAAAAGGCAAAGGCGGCTCCTGATTTTCAAAACCTGAAACCTTCAACCTACAACCTGCAACTAAAAAATGAGCGTTCTCATCGTTGGCACCACCGCACTCGATTCCATCAAAACCCCCACCAAGGAAAATCCGCGCCTGCTCGGCGGCTCGGCCAGCCACGCGGCGGTCGCGGCCAGTTTTTTTTCGCCGGTGCAACTTGTCGGCGGCGTCGGCGAAGATTTTCCGAAAAAATATATTTCGCTTTATCGCCAGCACGGCATTGATCTCGCCGGCCTCCAGATTTTGCCCGGCAAAACTTTTCACTGGTCGGGCGAATACGAAATCAACATGAACCACCGCCGCACGCTGGCGACGGAACTGGGCGTGATCGAAACTTTCACGCCCAAGCTGCCAGCAGCGTATCAAAACGCGCCGTTCGTGCTGCTCGGCAACATCGCGCCCGCACTGCAACTTTCCGTGCTGGATCAGATGAAGAAGCCGAAGTTCGTCGTCGCCGACTCGATGGATTTGTGGATCAACATCGCGCTGCCGGATCTGCTGAAACTGCTCAAGCGCGTGGATGGCTTTGTGCTCAACGACAGCGAGGCGGAATTGCTCACCAAGGCGGACAATGTTTTCGTGGCGCTGAAAAAAATCCACCAGCTCGGGCCGAAATACGTCATCATCAAAAAAGGTTCGCACGGCTCGATTCTGTCTGGCCCGAAAGGCATTTTCATTTGTCCGGCCTACCCGCTGCACACGGTCGAAGATCCGACCGGCGCGGGCGATTCGTTCGTCGGCGGCATGATGGGCTGGCTGGCGGGCGCGAAAGGCTCGGTGGACACGAATCTCCGCCGCGCGATGGTCTATGGCAGCGTCACCGCATCCTTCTGCTGCGAAGGCTTTGGCCTGAACGCCACGACCAAAACCAAGCGCGCCGACATCGAGCAGCGCGTGAAAGAACTGGAAAAGCTGACCAGTTTCTGACCGCCGATGGCAGGGTGTCAACTCCCCGAAAAAAGGCGTTGCAAATG
This sequence comes from uncultured Verrucomicrobia subdivision 3 bacterium, assembly GCA_903944085.1. Classification (GTDB taxonomy): domain Bacteria; phylum Verrucomicrobiota; class Verrucomicrobiia; order Limisphaerales; family UBA11358; genus UBA11358. The sequence continues at coordinate 52,432 of CAJAQO010000055.1, read as the reverse complement.
GAATGGGGAACCGCAACTATTCGCGCAGTTCACCAGTCATATAAAATATAAGCACATGCTTTTAAGTTAAGCTGCGACCAGCAAAAATTAATCCACTGCCATGAAAAAAATGCTGACTAATAAATCCGTCAATCGCCGCCAGTTTCTCAAAGCCGCCGGCGCCGCCATCGTCCTGCCCACCATCTTGCCCAGCAGCGTTCTGGGCCGCGACGGCAACACTCCGCCCTCGGGAAAAATCAATCTCGGGGTCATTGGCATGGGCTGGCAAGGCCCGGGCAACACCCAGTCGTTCCTCGCGGAATCCGATTGCCAGGTGGTCGCGGCGTGCGACATTGACGCGGGCCATTTGCAGGACGCGCTGAACATGGTCAACGATCATTACCAAACCAAGGACTGCAAAGGCTATCATGATTACCACGAGTTGCTCGCGCGCGAGGACATTGACGCCGTGATGATCGCCGTGCCGGACAACTGGCACGCGCTGGTGGCCACCGAGGCGGCGCGGCGCAAAAAAGATATTTATGGCGAAAAGCCGCTGGCCAAAACCATCGCCGAGCAGCAGGCCATCGTCAAAGCCGTCGAGAAAAACAAAATCATCTGGCAGACCGGTTCGTGGCAGCGTTCGCAGGCGCCGTTTCACAAGGCAGCGGAAATTGTCCGCAATGGCCTGATCGGCGATTTGACGCGCGTGGAAGTGGGTTTGCCCGCCGGCTTCGCGGATTTTTCCGGCGAAGGCAAGGAGGCGTTGAACAAGCTGGCGGCGCTGCCCGATAAAATTTCCGACCTCTCGAAAGTCACGCCCGGCACGCCCGCGTGGAACCTGCTGGCCACCGACCCGCCGGCGGCGCTGGATTACAACACTTGGATCGGCCCGGCCAAAATGGAGCCTTACATCGCCGCGCGCCTGCACAAGAACTGGCGCTGGAATTACAACACCGGCGGCGGCCAGTTGCTCGACTGGATCGGCCATCACTGCGACATCGCGCATTGGGGCATGGATTGCGACAACTCCGGGCCGTCGGAAATCGAAGGCCAGGGCGAATTTCCCGCGCCCGACGCGCTGTGGAACACCTGCACAAAATACCGCATCGAACTGAAGTATCCCAAAAACATCACCATGGTCATCGCCGGCGGCCACGGCGACATTCGCAGCGGCACCAAATGGATCGGCACCGAAGGCTGGGTCTGGGTGGATCGCGGCGGTTTTGATGCTTCCAATGCCGACTGGAAAAAAGGAAAAAATCTCCCGGATGAATTGCGCAAGGTGAAGCTTTACGAATCGCGCGGCCACCAGCGAAATTTTCTCGACTGCATCAAGTCGCGCCAGCCCACGATCACGCCGGTGCAAACCGCGCATCACTCCGCGATTCCCGGCCACCTCGGTTTGATCTCGATGCGGGTTGGCCGGAAAATCTCCTGGGACGTCAAGAGCGAAAAAATTCACGGCGATTCCGAGGCCAGCAAATGGCTGACGCGCACGTATCGCACTCCCTGGCATCTGGCGTGAACTGATTGCAGCGGCAAGCCAGCGCGACGCGGCAGGCAAAACCTTTGTTGCGTCGCGTCGTTTTCCGGCTATGATTTTTTTGCGCAAGCGTCCTTGCGCGCAAATCATGATCACAAAAAACACTTCGTTTTATGCCACGCCGGCGGTCAAGCTGGCGGGCCTGCTGTTGGCGGCGGCCACTGCGTTCACCGGCTGCGACACCATGCCGGCGGGAAATTCGTCCGCCACTCCGGCCCTGAAAGCCGCCGTGGAACAGGCCCATTCGGAAATGATCATCCTGCGCGAGGGCGATGTGCTGAAAATCACTTTTCCCGGCTCGGCCAATCTGGACACCGCCCAGCCCATCCGCCGCGACGGCAAACTCAATCTGCCGTTGGTCGGCGAAGTGGAGGCCGCTGGTTTGACGCCGGATGATTTGCAGAAAAAACTGGTGACGCTCTATGCCTCGCAAATTTCCTCGAAGGAAATCACGGTGCAAGTCCAGTCATCGTCGTTTCCCGTGTTTGTGACCGGCTCGGTGGTGAAGCCCGGCAAGGTTTTATCGGATCATCCGATGACCGCGCTGGAAGCCGTCATGGAAGCGGGCGGTTTTAATTACGCCACCGCCAACCTGAAGGCAGTGCGCATCGTCCGCAATGAAAACGGCGTGATGCAGCATTTCACCGTGGATCTGAAGGCCATCCTGCAGGGCAATGAAACCAAGTCGTTTTATCTCAAGCCCGGCGACATCGTGTATGTGCCGGAACGGTTCACGGCGTTTTAGGTTTTGCTGAGGCCGAGCTTTTCCATCAGCTCGTATATCGTCGGGCGGCTCAAGCCCAGTTCGGCGGCGGCAGGTGCAATCTTGCCGCCGTGTTTTTTCAAGGCCTGCTGCAACATCTGCCGTTCGACCGCTTCGCGGGCGTCTTTCAAGGTGACGACATTCGGCCCCGGCCCGTTCGAGTCCAATTCCAGATCTTTTGCCGTCACGCGTTTGCCTTCCGCCATGATCACCGCGCGGCGGATGCAATTTTCCAATTCGCGCACATTGCCCGGCCAGGAGTGTTTGTTCAAGACGCGGATGGCGTCCGCATCAAACGTCAAACTGGATTTGTTGACCTCGGTAGCAAAGCGGTTCAAAAAATATTGGGCGAGCAGGCGCACGTCGTTTTCGCGCTCGCGCAAGGGCGGCAATAAAATCTGGACCACCGCGAGCCGGTAATACAAATCCTCGCGGAATTTTCCCGCCGCCATGGCCTTTTTCAATTCCACGTTGGTCGCGGCGACCACGCGCGTGTTGATCTGGATGGACTGCCGGCCGCCGATGCGCTCGATGGTCTGCTCCTGCAAAAAGCGCAGCAGCTTCACCTGCAGCGCGAGCGGGATTTCGCCGATTTCATCGAGGAACAGCGTGCCGGCGTTGGCGGTTTCAATCCGGCCTTTGCGCTGGACGTGCGCGCCGGTGAACGCGCCTTTTTCGTGGCCGAACAATTCACTTTCCAAAAGTGTTTCCGGAATGGCACCGCAGTTGATGGCGATGAACGGGCCGTCCTTGCGGTTGCTGCGCTGGTGAATGGCTTTCGCCGCCATTTCTTTGCCCGTGCCGCTCTCGCCGAGAATCAACACCGGCGCGTCGGTCGTGGCCACTTTGCGAATGGAATCGAAGATGGCGCGCATCGGCGCGCTCTCGCCCAGCACACCCTCAAAAATGTCGCCCTGCACAAGCTTCTGCATCTGGCCATATTCCTTTTCAAGCTGGGCGGTGTGAAAGCAACGCTTGAGCAGAAACTTCAATTCTTCCATGTCCAACGGCTTGGTGAGAAAATCGTAAGCGCCGGAACCGATGGCGCGGAGGGCGTTCGCCTTTTCGCCCTGGCCGGAGGCGATGACGACTTTGACGAGCGGATTGATGCCGAGCAATTCAGAAAGTATGGCCAGTCCCTCTTCCGGACTGTTCGGGTTGGGCGGCAAACCCAGATCCAGCAGCACCACCATCGGCTGCAAGGTGCGGAACAATTCCAGCGTGGTCGCCCGGTCCTCGGCCAGCGAAACGTCGTAGTCGGCCGCCAGCGCCCATTTCATTTGGGTGCGGATTTCCTCGTCGTCGTCAACAATGAGCAGCTTAGGTCTTGTCGACTTTTCAACGACAGAAATGCCAAATGGTGTCAGAGTTAATTCTTCGTTGCGTTTGGAATTCATTAATATTTCAACAGCGGAAACACCCTAAAGCAACCGGATGGACTGGCAATCACAAAATGGGCTGCCGCCCGCGAATTCGCCGCGCCCGACTCAATGCAACACATCCAGCACGTTTGACAACCGTTGCGCAGATGTTTTTTGATGGCCGGCCGTTCAGTCAGTTTTCGCTGTTTGCACCGGCAGCGCGGAGAGCGGAAAATTTTTGTTCGTCTCGCCAAAATAATTCGCCGACCACTCGTTTTGAAAAAGTATGACCGGATTCTTGCCGATGTCGTAGGCGATGCGCGCGCCGGTGGGCAGCGAAAGCGCGTCGAGATCGTCTTCCTTGATGTCCGTCGGCAGCCAGCGGACGACGCTCCACGGCGCGGCTTCGAGGCGCGATTCCGCGCCGTATTCGCTTTCCAGCCGGAATTGCACGACCTCAAATTGCAGCGGACCGACGGCGGCCAGCAGCGGCGTTTTGATCGAGGAATTGCGCAGGTAAAGCGCCTGAATGACGCCTTCCTGCAAAAGCTGGTCGAGGCCCTGGCGAAATTGTTTGTATTTTCCCGTGTTCGGATTATGCAAATACGAAAACGCTTCTGGTGTGAAGCGCGGGATTTCTTTGTAGAGAATTTTTGGATCGGTCGTCAGCGTGTCGCCGATGCCAAAGCTGTCGTGGCCGACGAGGCCGATGACGTCGCCGGGATAGGCTTCATCCACGGTTTCGCGTTCGTTGCCGAACAGTTTGTGCGAACTGGACAGCCGGACTTTTTTTTCGGAACGCGAATGATGCACCGTCATGTCGCGATCAAATTTTCCGGAACAAACGCGGATGAACGCGATGCGGTCGCGGTGGCGCGGATCCATGTTTGCCTGAATCTTGAAAATGAAACCGGAAAACTCCGGGTTCTCCGGCGAGATTTCGATGCCGCCCATCACGCGCGATTTTGGCGCGGGCGAATGTTTCAAAAAACCGTCGAGCAAAAGCTGCACGCCGAAATTGTTCACGCCGCTGCCGAAAAATACCGGCGTCGTTTTTCCCGCCAGCACGGCCGCATCGTCAAATGATTCACCGGCGTGTTCCAACATTTCCAATTCTTCAAGGGTTTTGTGGAAATCGGCTTCGTTCAAATTGCCGCGCACCGCCGGATCGTGCAGGCCACCGACGGACACCGGCGCGCGATATTTGCCGCCCACGACGCGCTCAAACGTGTGCATCGTTTTCGTCTGCCGATCATAAACACCTTGAAAATCCGGGCCGTTGCCAATCGGCCAGTTCACCGGAAACGCACCGATGCCCAGCACGCGCTCCAGTTCGTCGAGCAACTCCAGCGGATTTTTCATCGGCCGGTCGCACTTGTTCATGAAGGTGAAAATCGGCACGCCGCGCTGGCGGCAGACTTCAAAAAGTTTTCGTGTCTGCGGTTCGATGCCTTTGGCGGAATCAATCACCATCACCACGGAATCCACGGCGGTCAGCACACGGTAGGTGTCCTCGGAAAAATCCTTGTGGCCGGGCGTGTCGAGCAGGTTGATGCGGTAGCCGTCGTAATCGAATTGCAGCACCGTCGAGCTGATGGAGATGCCGCGTTTTTTTTCCAGCTCCATCCAGTCGCTGGTCGTCGCGCGCTGGTTTTTGCGCGCGGTCACGGAGCCGGCGAGTTGCACCGCGCCGCCGTAAAGCAGCAGCTTTTCCGTCAACGTGGTCTTGCCCGCGTCGGGATGCGAGATGATGGCGAACGTGCGCCGTCGCTGGATTTCTTTGTCAATGCTCACAAAGTGCATAGGGTAGCAGAGATTTGACAGCGGACAAGGCGGGAAGCGCGGAGCATTTATTTGAGAGTGCGCCGCCGCCGCGCGCGCCCCATTCAATGGCGCGCTCGACGGCGAACTATTATACGAAACTTGTGGCGAGATCGGGCCGCACCCGTTCATCGAAAATCGCGTAAAAAATTTCCGTATTGCTCCGCCTCGACGCTCCACGGCGTGATGGTTGATGAATTTCCGTCTCACCCGCAACGTGCCGAGACGGAAATTGACGCCGCCCGATTCTAGGACCACATTTTGGCGGGTGGCAAAACTACCCGGTGAATCGCATGTCAAAGAAACGAGCGTCCAAGGATTGCTGGGTCTTGATCGCAATGGCCCTGGTGCTGATCGTGCCGTTTGCACTCACGCTACGGACGGTCGCGCAGTTCCGGCCACTGGTTGACAATTTCCACAACCCCACTCATCACGGCTACACTTGGAGCCTCTCGCTGTTTATCGTGCCGGTCGCGGTGATCGCCGGCTGGCTGGCGGGCCGGTGGGAAAGCCGGATTCAAAACCGCGCGTTTTGGCTCACGACCCTGATCGTTGGCACCGGCGGAATTTTGCTCGATGTTTTTTTTGGCCTGACATTTTTCACCTTCCCGAACCCTGACGCCGTGCTTGGAATCTGTTTCTATGGCTACTCCTTTGCGGATGGTTGGCAAAAAACAATTCCCATTGAGGAGGCTGGCTTTTACATTTTTGGCGCTCTGGCCGTCCTGCTGGTGTATGTCTGGGGCGACGAGTTTTGGTTTGCGGCCTACAATGTGGATGACGCGCCCCGCCGGAACACCCGGTGGCGCGAGGTCATTTCCTTCCATCCGGTCTCGGCGGTTTTTGCGGTGCTCATTTTCCTGCTGGGCTTGCTATACAAAAAGTTTGGCCCGCATAATGACCACGCTGGTTTTCCGGGTTATTTTCTGTTTCTGACACTGGTGGCGCTCGCGCCCAGCATCCTATTTTTTCCGGTGGCAAGCCCCTTCATCAATTGGCGCGCATTCAGCCTGGGTTTCCTGTTCATCCTGCTGGTCAGCCTGTTTTGGGAAGCCACCATCGCGGTGCCCTACCAATGGTGGGGCTTTCAACCGCAGCAAATGCTGGGTCTATTCATCCATGGATTTTGCGGGTTGCCGGTGGAAGAACCGCTGTTATGGGTGGGAATCACTTGGGCCTCGGTCATCATCTACGAAACCATTTCAACCCTCCTTTTCATGGGGCGAGCGGAGCCTGAAAAAATTGCCGGTTGAGTGCCGAAATTAAGCGGTGGAAATTACGCAAAGACGTAATTATTCCAGCTTGTTCTAACCCTGTCTCCAAATCCGCTGCGCATCATCAACGACAACACCCGCAATAGGCGACCAATGAATGCCATCGGCTAAATATTTCTTGATGTCGCTGAACCAACGCTTTCCCCACCGCTATTTTTTATCGAGATTCGCGGCGAGGTCGGCGGCGGTGACGGTGGATTGCACACCGTCTTTGGGCACTTCCACTTTGGCGATCCAGAGGATGCCGTTCAGCACGACTTTGCGCATATTGTCATCGCCCCAGTTTTTATGATAATGGCCGCCGGTGAAGCCGAAGCCGCGCCCGCCATCCGGCCGCTCGCTGGCCCAGGCGACCGTTTCCAAATCGCCGCGCTGCACGGCGGCGCGCACGGCGGGATTGCCTTCGTGCGGTCCGTCGGGGCGGTTCGTGGTGCTCGCGGAAGGCACCGCCGCGAGAATCGGCTGCACGCCCGTCATGCCCTCGCGGAAGTGCATGTTAAAATACCATTCGTCTTTGATCTGGAATAATTTCACGCCGCGCGCGACCGGATGATCGGGCAGCGTTTTGAAATCGGCCGGCCAGACGGGATTCACGGACCGGTTGATTTCAAAACAGCCGCCGATCCAGTCGAGAAATTCGCGCTGGCCTTTTTCGATGGTCGGCTCGACGGCATAATGGATGCACGCCAGACCCACGCCCTGTTTGGCCAGCGCACCGAGCTGCTCCAAGTGATCGGCCTGCAACGCCGGATGGCCGGGGCCGCCGTCACTGTAAATCACCACGGCTGCCGCGCCTTGGAGCACGGCGGAATCGGCCGGCCAGCCGTTGGAATAAACTTCCACCTGGATGCCGGGAAAGCCGGCGAGACATTTCTGAAACAGCAGCAGGCCGGCGCGATGCTCATGTTCGCCGGGGCCGTGGCTCGGCTTGCCGGCAATCATCACAATTCGTTTGTCCTCGGCGTGCCCGGTGTTTTGGGCGAAGGCCATCAGCGACAGCAGCAACAATAGGGTCAGAGTTTTCATAAAATAGATCGGCTTGGTTTTAATGGACGTAAATTTTGGTGCCGGATTATAAATTTATTTCAGAGTTTTTTTCAGAAACGCCAAGCCCTTGCTGGCAATGTCAGCGCGGCTCGGTTCAATCTTGCGCCAAATGGCCGCCGCCCGCGCAATCACTTTCACGTCTTGCGTGAACGACTCGATCACCACCGCGCCGTCGTAGCGAATATCTTTCAACGCCGTGGCGATCCTCGGCCAGTCCACATTGTCATTGCCCGGCGTGCCGCGGTCGCTCGCGCTCGCGTGAATGTGGCCGACATGCGGCCCGGCGCGGCGGATGGCGTCCGCCGGATTTTTCTCCTCGATGTTCATGTGGAACGTGTCGAGCAGCAATTTCAGCGCGGGGCTTTTCACCTCGCGGATCATTTGCAAGCCCTGATCCACGGTGTTCAAGAAATCCGTTTCAAACCGGTTCAGCGGCTCCAGGCAAATGATTTTGCCGTGGGCCTCGGCGTAAGCGCAAATGGTTTTCAGATGCGCGCGCACCGTGCGCCACTGTTGGCGGTATGCCGCCGCCGGCACCGCGTCCGCCCGGCCGGTCGCGGAATAAAGCGGGCCCATGACGATGTCCGTGCCCAGCACACCCGCGATGTCCACGAGCCGCTGCATATAAACAATCGTCGCCTGCTGCTGCGCTTTCGTGCCGCGCAAATCGCGGCTGGGCGGAAAACAGGCGCACACCGAGGTGCAGACCAGACCGTGCCGGTCTAGCTGCGCGCGCACGAAGGCCGGATCAAAGTCCGCCGGATTTTCCACCGCGATTTCCACGCCGTCAAAGCCCCAGGTTTTGAATTGCCGGAACAGCCGGGTGTGGCGGTTGGTGAACGGTGAGGCAAAGAGAAAGGTGTTGATGCCGAATTTCATTTTATGGCTGGCGGCCACTGTGCCAATTTTTGGCCCGCTTACAAATCTTTTTCGCGGCCGGACCGGATGGTCGCAGATGGCCCGGCGCGCGATATTAACTTTTTTCGTGATGAATTTTTCGGAGAAGACTCTAAACTGATGACATGATCAGCCCACGACAGCGTCCCATTTTATTGGCGGCGGTTGCTTTGGTGGTGATTTGGGCGGCGGCAATGACCGGCTACGAGATTGCCAAGCACGCCAAAGTCACGCCGGAAAAAGTCCGCGCCTACACGGAATCCGTGGATTTCAGCCACCTCTCCGCCGCCGAGCGCGCGGCGGCCATCCAAAAACTGGCCGCCATGCTCAACGCGCTTTCTCTCGAAGAGCGGCAGAGCCTGCGCCAGGATCGCACCGCCTACAAATGGTTTGAAAAAATGACGGAGGACGAGAAAGGCGAATTTCTCGAAGCCACCATGCCCACGGGCTTCAAACAGATGATCGGCGCGTTCGAGGACATGCCGCCCGACAAGCGAAAAAGAGTCGTGGACCAAGCCATCAAGCAAATGAAAGATCAGCGCGAAAAAATGGCCGCGAGCGGGCAGTTGCCGCCGCCGGGCACCAATGCCGTAGTCTTGAGCCAGGAGTTGCAGGACAAGGTCACGAAGATCGGCCTGCAAAGTTTTTACAGCCACAGCTCCGCGCAAACCAAGGCGGAGCTGGCACCGTTTTTGGAGGAGATGCAGCGCACCATGGAGAGCGGACGAATGCTGCGCCAGCCACGGCAACCATGAATTTTTCAGCGCGCGAAAAATCCCGCCGGGCCTTCACGCTCGTCGAGCTGCTGGTGGTGATCACCATCATTGCCATTCTCGCCGCGCTGTTGCTGCCGGCGCTGAATCGCGCAAAGGAAGCGGCCCGCGCCACGGCGTGTTTGAGCAATTTGCATCAGCTCGGCATCGCGTTGCAAATTTATGTGTCGGATAACAACAACAAACTGCCATTCATGGACAATTCGACCAAGGACGCGGCGTTTAGTCCCGATGACAGCACCAATACTTTAAATGGTTTTTATGGCACCAACGCCCCCATCAACGTCGTGCTCGCGCCACAGCTGGGCAACCTGAACGTCTTGCGCTGCCTTTCCGATTTGCCGCAGCCGGCCGCCGACAATCCGCTCTTGCGGACCAATTCGGAATTTGAAGCGACCGGCTCCAGTTATTTTTGGAATTTCCTGCTGAACGGCGAGGATGCGGATCATTTGAAAATGCTGGCCATCCCCTTCAGCCCGAAGCAGGTTTTTCTCGCGTGTGACAAAAATGATTTTCACATTGCGCGCGGTCCGAACAAGGGCAAGAATTTTCTCTACGCCGACGGTCATATCAAAAATCTTTACGTCATCGAGGGCAGCCCATGATTCAACTGACCAACGTCAGCAAAAAATTTGCCGGGCGCATCGCCGTGGATGATTTGTCGTTCCGCGTGGCGCGCGGGGAAATCTTCGGGCTGCTCGGCCACAACGGCGCGGGCAAAAGCACGGCCATCGGCATGATGCTCGGCCAGGTCTGGCCGACCGGCGGCGAAGTGAAAATTTGCGGCCACGATGTGCAGTCCAACCGCCGCGCCGCGCTGATGCCGGTCGGCGCGATTTTTGAGACGCCGGTGTTTTACGATTACTTGAGCGGCGCGCGCAACTTGGAAATTTTGAGCACCTACACTGCGCCGACCTCCAAAGCGCGCATTCGCGAGGTGATCGAGTGGGTGGGCCTGACGGGCCGCGCGCAGTCCAAAGTGCGGACGTATTCGCACGGCATGCGCTCGCGGCTCGCGCTGGCGCAGGCGCTGCTGCCCAAGCCAGAACTGCTCATTCTTGACGAGCCGAGCGATGGGCTTGATCCCGAAGGCATCCACGAAATGCGCCAGACGATTCTCCGGTTGCAGCGCGAACTCGGCCTGACCATTTTGCTGTCGTCGCATTTGCTGAACGAAGTCGAGCAACTCTGCACGCGCATCGCCGTGTTGCAGCAGGGCAAAAAAGTTTTTGAGGGCAACGTCGCGGATGTGAAATCCGCGCGCGGCAAAGTGACGCTGAAAACTTCTGATTTTGCCAACGCAGCCAAGGTATTGAGCGCTCGCGGCCTGATCACGGCGACGGAAAAAGAAAAATACATCACGCTGTCCGAAGGCCGGTCCATTGCCGAAGTCACCCAGGCGCTGGTCGCCGCCGGCATCGCGGTGGACGGCATCTGGCAGCACGAGCAGACCGTGGAGGATTTTTATTTGAATTTGATCAAGGCCGCCGCCAAAAGCTAACCCATGTTTTTCGCCCAACTAAAAAACGAACTCTGGAAACTGTTCGGCAAGAAACGCACCTACATCGGCTTCGGCGCGTTTGTGGTGGCGCAGACGGCCATGCTGCTGATGTTCAAATACACGCGCTGGCAGGGCCAGTTCGAGCGCCTGCTGGCCGGCAACGGCTATCTGGCCTCCGAATACATTTCCGCGCTGACCGTGGCGGTGGTGATGCTCGTGCCGCAAATCCTCCTGCTCATGCCGCTTTACGTCACGCTGACCGGCGGCGACTTGGTGGCCAAAGAAGCCGAGGATGGCACGCTGCGGATGATTTTGTCGCGGCCCATTTCGCGCGTCCGCCTGCTGCTGGTGAAATGGGTCGCCGGAACGATTTTTTCCGCAGTGCTGGTGCTCGCGCTGGGCGCCATCGCGCTGGGTTTTGCGCGTCTGCTGTTTCCGTGGAAAAACATGTTTGTTTTCGGCGAACTGCCCCATCAAATCTTCGGCCTGTTTCCGCCGGGCGAAGGCTTGGAGCTTTATGTTTTTGCCCATTTGTTCATGACCGTGAACGCCATCGCGATGCTGTCGGTCGCGGGCATGTTTTCCTGTTTCAACATGAAGCCGGCGGCGGCCACGATTCTGGCGCTCTCATTTCTGTTCTTGAGCATGGTCATGGAGCACATTCCGTTTTTTGAGACCTACCAGAACTGGTTTATCACCTACCATTTTGCGGCGTGGGTGCTGGTGTTTCAAACGCCCGTGCCATGGCCGCAGATTTTCCAGTCGGAAATTTTGCTGCTGGCCACCAGCGCGACGGCGTTTGTCATCGGCGCGCTGGCGTTTCAAGTGCGCGACATCAAATCCTGAACTGCCGCCGGCGAATTACCGCCGGCCCGGTTCGGATTTGGATTTCCACCTTCAGCCGGCGCGTTTGGCCGCCGCCTGCGCCCGGATCAATTTCGTCGTGGCAACATGCGCGAACAAAACCTCGGGATGGCGCTGCAACGCTTCGTCGTAATGCCGGGAAAATCCCTCGCCGCTTTCGGTGGGAACCAAAAGCGTTTTCATCCGGCCGGCCAAAGCGTCCGCGCCCGCCGCCGTCAACGGCTCCGGAGCATCGAGTGTTTGGTCCATCGCGGCGAGAAGCTGCGTCACGGGCGCGAGCCAGGCGAACCACGGATCGTTCGTGAGCAGATGCAGGAATTGATACGGCGAGGAAATTTTGCCAAAACTCGCCTCGTAGCTGCTGCGTTCGGCATCCAGCAAGGTTTTGTGCAGTTGGAGCAGCGCCACGCGCAGGCTGGTCAGCCGTTCCCGCACGCCGGCCGGTTCCAAATCCGGCGAGTTTTTCATTTTTGTTTTCACCATGCTTGCAACATACAACGCAACCACCACAACCGCGACAAAATCATGGTGCCGACCGGGCTTTTCGGGCGGAACTTGCAAATTGCACCATTTTCCGCTTTCATTAGGCAAGATGTGGCAAACCTTTAGGCGCTTATTTTTGATTGGAAATCTGCTGGTCGCGCTGGTCTGCGCGGCCTCGGAATCCGCCGAGGTGAATCTGGATTATGTCGCGCAGCGCGCCTTGGAGCGCGCCCGCACGCCGTTCCATTCACCGCGCGCCGACCTGCCGAAGGTGCTGCGCCAGGACAACCTCGACTACGACAAATATCGCGAAATCCGTTTTCGCCGCGACCGCGCACTGTGGTCGGCGGACAAGCTGCCCTTCCGCGTGGAATTTTTCCACCCCGGTTACCTTTACCAGGAACCGGTGCATGTGAATGAATTCACGCTCACGCACACGCAGCCCATTCGCTTTGTGCAGGATTTTTTCGACTACGGCAAGCTGCACATCGCGAATCAAATTCCGGTCAATACCGGCTACGCCGGTTTCCGCGTGCTCTATCCGCTGAACCAGCCGGAGCAGTTGGACGAGCTGGGCGCGTTTCTCGGTGCGAGCTATTTCCGGCTGCTGGGAAAAAACCTGCGCTACGGCGAATCCGCGCGCGGCCTCGCGCTGGATTCCGGCGAGGGCGACCGCTCCGAGGAATTTCCCATTTTCACCGACTGGTGGCTCGGCAAGCCCAGCAACGGCGACAACGAACTGCGCCTTTACGCCATCCTCGACAGCGTGAGTTGCGCGGGCGCGTATGAATTTTTCATCCGCCCCGGCGAGACGACCACCGCGAGCATCCGCGCCGTTTTGTATTTCCGCGAAACGAACACCGTCATGGCCGCCGACAAAAACCGCCGACCATCCAAAACCATCGGCCTCGCGCCACTCACGAGCATGTTCTGGTTCGGCAAGGACACGGAACGGAAATTTGACGACTACCGCACGGAAGTTCACGACAGCGACGGCCTGCTCGTCCACATGGGCAACGGCGAAATTTTCTGGCGGCCGCTCGACAATCCGCCGGCCACGCGCCACCAGGTTTTTCACGCGCCGAGCATCAAGGGTTTTGGCCTGCTCCAGCGCGAACGGAATTTCGCCGCGTATCAGGACATGTTCAATCTTTACCACGAAGTGCCGAGCGTCTGGGTCGAGCCGGAAGGCAACTGGGGCGACGGCGATCTGCACCTCGTCGAATTGAGCACCAGCTACGAAGGCCTTGATAACATTGTCGCTTTTTGGGATCCGAAAAACAAACCCGCGCCGCTCCAGCCGTTTCGCTACGGCTACACGCTGCACTGGGAAGGTGGCGACGCGGATTTGAAGCGCTCGGAAAACCGCGTCGTCTCCACGCGCATCGGGCCAGACGCGCAGTTCGCCGGCGCGCGGCAGTTCGTGATTGATTTCGACGGCCCGCAGCTCGACGCCATTTCCGAGGACAAACCGCCTACAGCCATTTCCAATTGCAGCGCCGGCGCCACCATCGTGGACAGTTTTGTCACGCGCAATACTTTTCTCGGCACCTGGCGCGTCATCCTCAAAATGCAGCCGAAGACCGGCAGCAAGGAGGCGATTGATTTGCGCTGCTCGTTGCAGCAGGGCACCAACGTCGTCGGCGAAACCTGGACTTATCAATGGAGCCCGCCCTGAAAATTCTGCCCGACGTTTCCGGCGAGATCGCCGGACGCTCGCTGGAGGAATGGAACGCGGCGTATGTGAAGGTGGAAAATTATTTTCACGCGCTCCGCATCCGCAACAAGCCGCTGCTCGGCCAGCTCGTGCTGCGCGTGCTTGAACGCGCCCAGCGCCGCGCGCCCGCCGAACGCAGCCGCAGCGCCACCGAACTCGCCGCCGAGGAAATGGACAAGCTCGTCACCGCCTGGTTCGCGGAAGTGCTGCAAACCTCGCCGACCGGCACCGACCAAATGCTTTCGACGCGTGGACGCCTCGCGCTGCTGCTCGCCGACATGCCGGGCAAATGGCAGGACCAGTTTCTCCGGCCCGGCCCGTGGCCGTCGGAATTCGTCGAGTCCATGCGCGAAAGTTTTTTCCGCGCCGGCCCGGATTTTCAATTGTCAAAAATGGTGCCGCGCCCGCTCGACCTCGGCCCGATCACGACGCTCACGAATTTTGGCAACCTGCCTTATGTCCGCATGGCGCTCGTGTGGCTGGGCTTCGCGCTCTTGCTGATCGCGATTTTCTGGCTCACGCACGGCGGCTTCGAGCAGGTGCAGGCTCAGTTGCTCGATGTCATTGACTGGTTCAAGCAAAATGTCTGACGCCCCGAACATTTCCATGGCGACGGCCCCGCAACTCCGGCGCGGCTGGCGGCTGTTTCTGTTTTATTCCTCGGCGGTGCTGCTGACGGGCTTCGTCGCGATGCTCTTCGCCGATTTGCTGTGGCGCACCGGCTGGAGCGCGTCGCGCACGGTGCTGCTGGTGCTGTTCATTATTTTGTTTCTGCTCACGGCCATCGGCTGCATGCACGGCGTCTATGGATTTTTCATCCGCATCTTCGGCACGAATCGGCGCATCACCGGGCTGAAAAAATTCAAGGAGCAGCCAATTGACGGCGTCAGCACCGCGATCATTTTCCCGATTTACAACGAAGACTCCGTCCGCGTGCTCGAAGGCCTGCGCGCGACTTACGAATCGCTGCAACGCACCGGCCAGCTTGAGCGCTTTGACTTTTTCATCCTCAGCGATTCGACGAATCCGGATTGTTGGATTGAGGAAGAGCGCCGCTGGTCGGAACTGGTCTGCGATCTCGACGCGCTGGGAAAAATTTATTATCGCCGCCGGCTGTTCAACGAAGAACGCAAGAGCGGCAATGTCCGCGACTTTCTCAACACCTGGGGCAAGCGCTACCGCTATTTCATCTGCTGCGACGCCGACAGCGTGATGCGCGGCGAAACGCTCGTGGATTTGGTGAAGCTGATGGAAGTGCATCCGACCGTCGGCCTGATTCAAACCGTGCCGGCGCTCGTCAATGCCGAGTCGCTGTTTGGCCGCATCCAGCAATTTGCGAACCGGCTTTACGCGCCGGTGTTCATCGCCGGGCTGAATTATTGGGCGCTCGATTTTGGCAATTACTGGGGCCACAACGCCATCATTCGCACCGAGCCGTTCATGCAATTTTGCGACCTGCCGCAACTGCCCGGTCGCAAGCCCTTTGGCGGACAAATTTTGTCCCATGATTTTGTCGAAGCCGCGCTGATGCTGCGCGAAAATTGGTCCGTCTGGCTCGCCTATGATCTCGAAGGCAGCTACGAGGAAGCCCCGCAGGCGCTCATCGAAAACGCCCAGCGCGAACGCCGCTGGTGCCAGGGCAATTTGCAGCACAGCCTCGTGCTCTTCGCCAAAGGCCTGCGCGGCGTGAGTCGGATGCACCTGATTCTGGGAATTTTTGGCTACGTCGCCAGCCCGCTCTGGCTGGCGTTCCTCGTGACGTTTGACTGGATTTACTGCTTCCAAAAATTCACCGGGCTTTCTGAATTCACCGTGCCTTCCTTCAATCCGTATCTCAAAGACTGGAGCGGCACCGCGCACGCGTTTTTGATTTTCGTCATCTGCATGGTCGTCATCATGCTGCCAAAATTCTTGTCGCTCATTGACCTCGCCCGCGACTGGCCGCGCCGCAAGGAATTCGGCGGCCTGCTCAACGCCACCGGCGGCGTCATCGGCGAAACGATTTTTTCCACACTGCACGCGCCGCTGCTCATGCTCTGGCACACGCGGTTTGTGCTGACGAACATCGCCGGCATCAGCGTCGGCTGGACCACGCAAAAGCGTTCCGCCGATGGCACGGACTGGTTTTACGCCGCGCAGCGCCACTGGGGCCACACACTCATCGGCGTGGTGTGGGGCTGGTTCACCTGGAAGCTCGATCCCGGTTTGTTCTGGTGGTTCACGCCGGTGCTGGCGGGCATGGTTTTTTCCGTGCCGTTGAGCGTGCTGACCAGCCGCCGCAGCCTCGGCGCGTGGGCCAAAAGCGCCGGCTTGTTTTTGACGCCGGAAGAAACCAAGCCGCCGATGGAACTCGTCGCGCTGCGGTCGCGGATGAAAATCCACGAATTGACCGAGGACGAAACGCAGCGCCGCCGCGCCCACGCCGGGCTGGCCGCCGCTGTGCTCGATCCCTACGTCAACGCCGTCCACGTTTCGCTGCTGCGCGAGAAACAATTGAACCCGGTTTATGCCGATCATCTCAAACGTATCGGTGCCGGCACCGACGCCGTGCGCGATCTGGGGGAAAAACTGCTGGCCGGCGGGCCGGAGAAATTAAAGCCTGTCGAGCGCATGGCCGTGCTGGCCGATCAAGGCGTGATGGTGTGGCTGCACCAGCAAACCTGGCTGCGCCCGGAGGAAAAACTCGCGCCGTGGTGGAAAGCGATGATCCGCGAATTCAGCCACCGGGAGTGAGCCGAACCGGAGGCTTCTCGTTCTCGCCGTCACCCGATTTCCGCCGCGCCTTCTCAGGCTCCGGATGAATCGAATCGCCCGGACTCACATTCCGCCAAAGGCGCGCTGAAAATTTTCCGCGACGCGCGCGGCGAGCAGTGCAACCGGTTCGCCAAAAAATTCCGCGAGGCCGGCATAGACTGCGGCGAGATTGGCCGGATGATTCAGCGGTTGGCCAGCGTCGGTGGCGAGCGGCAGCAAGATTTTCCCGGCTGGCAAAAGCTGGTCGGGCGCGTCGGTCTCGACGAGCAGCCGGTCGGGCGGAACCTGTTTGAAGGTTTCGCGCTGGCGGCCTTTGCGCTGGTGCAAAAAATAGCCGGGAAAACTGAAATACGCGCCCAGCTTCGCGAGCGCGGGGATCATGGCCGCCGGGCCGCCAAAACTATGCAGAACAAAACCGCGCGGCGGACGCGGATGATCGCGCAGCAATTCATGCAGCCGGCCCCACGCCTGCAAACAGTGGATGCTCACCGGCAAATTCCGCGTGGCGGCGATTTGCAACTGCGCGAGAAAAACTTCTTCCTGATCGGCGTAAGGCAATCCCGGCTTCCAGCGGTCCAGGCCGATTTCGCCGACGGCGCTGGGAACGGCGTCGAGAAACTGCTCCAACTTTTTCCGCCAGTCCGGCGTGCGTTCGTGCAGAAACCACGGGTGATAGCCGAAGCTGGGCAGCACGATTTTGCTTTCCCGCGCCAGCGCGAGGACCTGCGGCCAGTCGCTTTCGCACGTGCCGTTGACGACCATTTTTGCCGCGCCGACTTTTTCGCAAGCCGCGAGCAGGGCATTTTGTCGTCCGCCAAAACGGTCGTCCTGCAAATGATTGTGCGCGTCGAAAAATTTCATCGGGCCTGGGCGGCGGCGAACTGCCGGATGCGCTCCCAGATTTTTGAAAGCGCGTTGCGGCGGTTCGGCGTGAGATGCTGCGTGATGCCGAGCGGCACGAGGAAGCCGGGATCGTGCGCGAGAATTTCCGCCGGCGTCTGGCCGCTGTAAAATTCGCAGAGCAGGCCCGCAATGGCTTTGACGACCAGCGAATCGGAATCGCAAACGAAAAAACATTTGCCCGCGCGGAATTCCGGCACGAACCACAGTTTGGCGAGACAGCCGGGAATCAAATGCGCGTCCGCACGGAATGCCGCCGCGATGGGCGGACGCTGCCTGGCTTTTTCGACCAGAAACGCCAGCCGGTCTTGTCCGCTTTTCAGCGCGGCCAGTTGCGTCGTGAGTTCAACCTGTTTTTCCGCGAGGTTCATGGCGCGGAAACTTTTTTAATCGGCGCGGGCGGGCGGCGGCTCCTCGTGGCGCTGGATATTTTCCGGCGACTCGGGGCGGGCGTGGCGCGGTTCGTCACGGCGCGGAGCCTGGTCTTTGTAACCGCGATGCGGCTCGTCGTGGCGCGGACCACGCGACGGCGGCGGCTGGTGGCGCGGCGGCTGGATGCGGCGGAGCGCGCGGCGAAGTTCCTCAATTTCGCGCTCGTCGGCGATTTTCTGACGCTCGGCGAGTTCGACAAGTTCAAGAATTTCGTCGAGCTGATCAATCGTGTGCTTGAGCGACTCGGCAATTTCGGTGGCATGCGCCACCGCCTGATGAATGGCCGAGGTTTCGGCGGGGCGGAAATCAGCGGGCTTGACCCACGGCTTGGGACGCTGCGGTTCCGGGCGGCGCTGTTCGGGCCGGCGGTCGCGGGGCGGAAATTCGCGCGGCTGCGCGGGCGGCGGGCGAACAGCTTCTGGTTCGGGCGCAGCTTCGGCAGACGCCGCCATTTCCGCGACCGGTTCGGCTTCGGCCGCCGTCGTTTCGGCGGTTTCCTCGATGTGTTCGCCGTGTTCTTCGTGGTGCTCTTCGGGATGCGGTTCGCGAAAATCACCAGAAGTGTCGCGTTCAGGTTCCGCGATTTCTCCATGACCGACGGTTTCTCCGGTCATTTCCGGCTCTGGAAACGCGGGCGGAATCTCCTCGGTGGGAACGGTGGGGGCTTTGGCGACGGCGGGGCGCGGGCTGCGGCCACGGCCACCACGCCGGCCACGGCGGCGGCCAGCGGGACGGCGCGCGGCGGCGGGCAGGTTCAGATTGGATTGTTCGTCAGGCACAAATTGTCCAATGAGGATGGCGGCTTCGCCTGCAAATGCAATGGCGAATTGGTTTTACTTTTTCACAAACAGCGCCAGCGCGGCGGTGTGGGTGTGCAGGAAATTCTTTTCCCCCACCGGGCCGATCTCGCCGTTGCAGAAAAAACCGGCCAAGCCGGCCAGGTCAAAATGCTCCTGCACCAGCGCGGCGTCGTGGCTGGTCCGGCCAAAAAGATTTTTGCCGCGGGCGTTGCAGCAGAACAGGCAGCCGCCGTAAATCGCGCGGCCGGCCAGCTCCGCTTTCGCGCGGTGGAGCAATTCGTTCATGTCCTCGTCGGCGGCGGCGGCATCGCGCCGCTGAAACTGGATGGTCTGCCCCATGCGCGGCAAGGCCCCGACCGCCAGCACGCCGGAACTTGGATCGCCGCCGATCAGATTCCGCACGAGAAAATCGCCGCGATGGAAATCCTCCAGGTATTCGTTGATGACCAGGCCGATGAACAAGTTGTTTTGCGCCTTGCGCTGGTCTTCAGGTGACAGGCTGGAAACCGTCTCGGACAATACCGTGTAGGCGGGCCGGTTGCCGATGTGGCGGATCAAATTTTGTTCGACGCGCGTCAGCGTCCACGCCTCGCCGATGGGCGTGCAGCCCTGCGAGATGACGCCCGCCAGCGTCACGTCGCCGCCGACCGCGATGGCGACGCCGCCGTCCTCGTAAACTTCGCCGTCGAGATAAACTTGCGCGAGCGGTTCCGGCAAATTGCCGCTGGCCAGCCCGCCGTAAACCGGCACCGGCGCATAATTTTTGTTCCAAGAACGCAGCCAGCTTTCCGCGTCAAGATGCCACGGGTCAATGAACGTCAGCCAGGCGTTCACATTTTTTTGCGCGACGCCGGTCTCGACCTGCCAGTAATGCTCGTCATCCGCTTCCTCAATATTTTCCTGCGTGAAGCGGACGCCTTTGAGTTTGGCCCCGGGCAGCGAATACAGCGCCAGCACCAAGCCGCCCGCCGATTCAATTTCCTCGGTGTTCGCGACGAGGCCGCTGCTGGAACAGCCGGCCAGCAAAGGAATGCGTCCGTGGACGCGGAGAATTTCAAGCACCGCTTTCGCGTGCGGGAAAAATTTCGGCGACATGAAGACCAAGCCGAGCGAAACCTCCGGCGCCGGCAGCCGCGCTCGCAACCGCCGCGCCCAATCGGCCAGGCCGTCTTCGTCCATTCCGTTGGACCAGTAAGCCGCTATGGAAAAATCATTGTTCAACCGGACAAATTTAATGCCGCGCGGCGAAAATGCAAAGCGGGAACCGGCGTTTGCCTGAAAATATATTTTTCAAGCCGCCACCGTTTGTGCCGATGATGAAAGAATAGCCTGCCGCCAACCGGCGGCCCGGGCTTCACTTGAGCCAGGAAACCACTTTTTCGCCAGCCCAGATTTCCGGAATGGCCTGCCGCGCCCGCGCCACGGCAAATTTTTTGCCGTTCACGAAAATCTCCGCCGCCAGCGGGCGCGTATTGTAATTGCTCGCCATCACAAAACCGTAGGCACCCGCGCTCAACAGCGCCAGCCGGTCGCCCGCGCCGACTTTCGCCAGCGGCCGGTCTTTGCAAAAGAAATCGCCGGACTCGCAGATGCCGCCGACGACATCGGACGCCACCGTCGCGCCGGACTTTTTCACCAGCGGCACGATTTCGTGATAGGAATCGTAAAAGGCCGGGCGGATCAAATCGTTCATCGCCGCGTCCACGATGACAAAATTCTTTTTGCCCGTGCGTTTCACATATTCCACGCGCGTCACCAAAATGCCGGCATTGCCCACGATGAAACGGCCCGGCTCGATCAGTATTTTCAAGCCCAGCGATTGCAGCTGCGGCAGCAGTTTTTCCGCGTAGCTGGCCGGCGTCAAAATGCCTTTCGCCGCCGGTGTTTGCCACCAACCGGCCGCGCCGCTGGCCAACGCCGGATTGTAAATGATGCCCAGGCCGCCGCCGGGACTGAAAAATTCCAGCGCATATTTCGCCGCCAGCTTTTTCACTAGCGGTAAAACTTTTTTCACCGCCAGTTCATAAGGCGACACCTGCGTCAGTTGCGAGCCGATGTGCATTTGCAGGCCGCGCAGCTTGAGGTTTTTCAATTTGTTCGCGCGGGCATAAACGCCTTCGATGTGCTCAAAGGCGATGCCAAATTTGTTGGCGTAGGTGCCGGTGGTGATTTTGGCGTGCGTGTGCGCCTCGACGTTCGGGTTCACCCGCACAGCGATGGGCGCGATTTTTTTCAGCCGCGCCGCGACCTGGTTGATCCGCACAATTTCCGGCTCACTCTCGCAGTTGAAACAATAAATTCCTTGGCGCAGCGCAAATTCAATTTCCGCCTCGGATTTGGCCACGCCCGCGAACACGCATTTTTTCGGGTCGCCGCCCGCCGCGATGACGCGCTGCAATTCGCCCGCGCTCACCACGTCGAAACCGCTGCCGAGATTCGCCAGCGTGCGCATCACGGACAGATTTGAGTTCGCCTTCATCGCGAAGCAAATCAGGTGGTCGAGGGGCGCGAGCGCGGCATCCAGCTTCTGAAAATGATCCGTCACCGTCTGCTGCGAATAGACGTAAAGCGGCGTGCCAAATTTTTCGGCGAGCGTCTCGACGCTCACGCCTTCGCAGAACAGCTTGTTGCCAACATAACGAAATTGATGCATGAAGTTATTATTTTAGGCGGCGGACGCCAAAGTTCAAGGCCGGGAAATAAAAAGCCCGCCGGAAAGATTCCGGCGGGGTTCGGAAAAATTTAATTTACGGTTCCGCCAAAATTGCCGAGCGCTGCTTGTGATATTCTTCCGGTGAAATTTGGTCGGCCTTGTATTTTGCCAGCAATGACTGGAGCCGGTCGGCTTTGCTGGTGGCAATCGGCAGAGCCGGTGCCACGATGGGCTTCATGCCGAGATCTTTGCCAGCATAATTTACGTCCGCCGCCTTGACTGGTTGCGGGGCGGCCACCACGGCCGGCTGAACGACTGGCGCAGGATTCTGTTGCTTCTCTTTCTTGGCCTTGGCCACCGGTTTGACTTCTGGGGCCGGCTGGCTGGTCGTGGCCGCCGGGGCATTGGCCGTCAAGGCGGCGGCCAAGGCGGCGCTTTGGGCGGCTCGTTGCGCGGCCAGCTTTTGATCGTCTGCCTGCCGGACGCTGGCGCTGGCTGCCTGCTGTTCGGCCACCTTTTTGTCAGCAGCTTTTTTCGCCTTTAAATCGGCGGCGGCCTGGGCAGCCTCTTGTTTGGCTTTGGCTTTCGCAGCCGCCTTGTCCGCCTTGGCTTTCGCCTTGGCCTCCTGGTTGTTGGCCTGCGTTAAGGCTGCGTCGGCGCTCGCCGTTTTGGGCGCAGCCGGGTTGGTGGCGGCGGGCGATTGCGCGCTCACCTCAAACAACTTCTGCGCCAGCGCGACGCGCGCGGCGGCCTGGGCGGGAGTGTCATCGGCGCGGACGGTCAAACAGCATGCGCCCACGGCGAGCGCGCACAGGGCAGGCAGCAACTTGGAAATTTTCATGCCAATTTCTTACGCCAAATCGCCGCCGGAAGCAACAGCTTTTGCGGCGGGCGCATATAATTTGCGCCAAACGAACGGCACCGGACAGGCCAGCAGCGACCGCAGCAAAATCACATAGACCTCGCCGCGCGGAACTTTCACGCGCTGCTGCAATTCCCGCACGCCCGCCGCGCGCAGCCTGGTCAGCGTCCGCTGCCCCACCAAAATCGGCCACGCGCAGCCGAGCCGGACGCGCATTTGTGCGAACGGCAAAGCATTCGTATAACGCCAGCCTGCCGCGAGGTGCGCCTCGGCCTGATCCACAAATTCGTGGTAAAGCGGCAGAAAATTTTTTTCGTTCGCCGGCGACAACAGTGTTTCCGGTCGCAAGCCCGCCGCTGCCAGTCGTTCCGCCGGCAGATAGCAGCGGCCATTTTTCAAATCCGCCGGCAGGTCGCGCAGAATGTTGACCAGTTGCAATCCTTTCCCGAACCGGATGCCGTCCGCCAGAAATCCCGCCTCGTCCAGTTTCGCGTTGGGAAACAAGTGTGCCCGGCAGATCTTCGTCCAGAATTCGCCCACGCAGCCGGCCACGCGATACGTGTAATCATCCAACTCCGCCGCCGTTTCCAAAGCCATGATTTTTCCGGCGGCAGCCGCGGCGAAACGGCGCAAATCCAGTTCCTGCCCGCTGGTGATGGTTGCGAGAACCTCGCGAACCAATTTCAAATCCGCCGGCGAAAGCGTTAGCAGCAACGCCACACTGTCTCCCGTTTTTTCCAGCAACCTGCGCTCGGCGGGCGAACCTTGCTGCCGGGCGAGTTCGCCAAAATGCAGCGGCTCCGAACTCAGGCCGAGAATTCGTTCGCGGAGTTGTTGCAGCGCCGCGAGCCGTTGCGCGAGCGGGACGAGCTCCGTGTCGGCGATGGTGTCGGTCGTGCGCGCGAGCAGATACGCCAGGCCGATTTGCGGGCGCACGCGCGCCGGCAGCACGCGCAAGGTCAGATAAAACGAGCGCGCCGTCGCCTGGAGCAGATCATTGACAGTGTCGGCCATTGGTGCTGTTAGAATAAAATTTCCCCGCTGCGACGCCAACCAAAGTCGCGCGGTCCGGCGATTAATTCGCCGCCGCGCTCAGATCTTACCGCCGGAACATTCCCGGCATCGCGCCGCCCATTTTGCCCATCATCTTCGACATCTTGCCCATCTTTTTCATCATCGTCTGCATCTGGAAAAATTTGTTCAGCATCGTGTTCAGCTCCGTCACCGTCACGCCGCTGCCGGCGGCGATGCGGCGGCGGCGGCTGGCGTTGAGAATCGTCGGATTGCGCCGCTCCTTCACGGTCATCGCACAGACCATGCCTTCCATGCGCTTGAATTCTTTTTCCTGCTTGCCGATATCCATTTGCTTCAGCGCGTCGCCGCCGCCGGGCAGCATTTTCACAATGCTTTCCAGCGAACCGAGTTTTTTCATCGCGCGCAACTGCTCCAGAAAATCCTCCAACGTGAACTCGCCCTTGCGCATTTTTTCTTCCATGCGCTTGGCCTCGTCCTCGGTGACGGCTTCGGCGGCGCGTTCAACGAGGCTCACGACGTCGCCCATGCCCAAAATCCGCGAGGCCATGCGTTCGGGATGAAACGGCTCGAACTCATCCAGCTTTTCGCCGACGCCGGCGAACTTGATTGGCTTGCCGGTGACGGACTTCATGCTCAACGCCGCGCCGCCGCGCGCATCGCCGTCGAGCTTCGTGAGAATGGAACCGGTGATGTTTAGCGCCTGATCGAAATGCGTGGCGACGTTCACGGCTTCCTGGCCGGTGGCGGCGTCGAGCACGAGCAAGATTTCCTTGGGTTGCACGAGGTCGCGCAGCCGCACGAGTTCCTGCACGAGCGGTTCGTCAATTTGCAACCGGCCGGCGGTGTCGAAGATGATGACGTTCCGGCCGTTTGTGTTGGCAAACGCCAACGCCTCGCGCGCGATTTTCAAAACATCCGTCTCGCCACGTTTCAGAAAAACCGGCACGCCGACCTGTTTGCCGAGCGTTTCGAGCTGATCCATCGCCGCCGGACGATAAACGTCCGCCGCCACCAGCAGCGGCGCGCGGCCTTGTTTCACGAGCAGTTTGGCGAGCTTGCCGCTCGAAGTGGTTTTGCCGGAGCCGTGCAAGCCGACCATCATCACGCAGCTCGGATTGCCGGAAAGATTCAGCGCCGAATTTTCCGAGCCGAGCAGCGCGACGAGTTCGTCGCTGACAAATTTGATGATCTGCTGGCCGGGTTGGACGCTGGTGATGACTTCCGCGCCAAGCGTCTTCGTTTTGACGCGCTCGATGAAATCGCGCGCGACCTTGAAATTCACATCGGCTTCCAGGAGCGCCATCCGCACTTCGCGCAAGGCGTCGCCGACGTTGCTCTCGGAAATTTTTCCGAGGCCGCGCAAATTCTTGAACGCGTTTTGGAGCTTGCTGGTTAGCGAATCGAACATCTGGTCAAAGTAGCGACTTTGCGCGCGGAGTTCAAAGCTTCTCTCGCCGGGCCGCCGGCTCATGTTCAGGCATTCTGCTTCGAGCCCGAATGATCAACGGTCAAGTTTTGAGACGAAACGATATTTGCCGGACTCCACGGCGAGCACGGCGTGGCCGGCTTCGAGGCGCAGGAATTTCACGCCGTCGGCGTTCGCCAGCGGCTGGCCGGCTTCGGTGATTTGATCAGCGCTGCCGGCTGGCAAATAAATCGTCGCCGTGGTATTCGCGGGAATTTCCGTCTCCAGTTCAAAACCGGTTTCCGTGCGCCGCCAGTTGCTCGTGATGCGGCCGTGAATCGAGTCGTAATGCGCCTTCACCCAGTTGATCGGCGGGCGATCCGGATTGCTGCCCGGCGTCGGCGGGTGCGGCTCGATGATGATTTTGTCATAGCCCGGCCCATCGCTTTGAATGCCGGCGAGGTCGTTGATCATCCATTCGCAGACCGCGCCGAACGAGTAGTGCGCGAAGGAATTCATCGAGGCGTTCTGTTTGCCGTCGGCGCCGCCAAAACCGTGTTCCTTGGTGAAACTGTTCCAGCGTTCCCAAATGGTCGTCGCGCCCTGTTCCACTTCGTAGCCCCACGAAGGAAATTTGCGGCTCTGAAAATGTTTCACCGCCAGATCGTTTTCGCCCACGCTTGTCAGCACCGGCAGCAGCGGCCGCGTGCCGAGGAAACCGGTGGTCATGCCGGAATTGTCGGCGGTCTCGCCCGTGCGCAGTTTGTCCGCCAGAATTTTTCCCGATTTCGCGCGCCCGTCCGGCGGCAGCAGTTCCATGTAAAGCGCCAGCGCATAAGCCGTCTCGTTGTCCACGGTCAGCTTGCCGTCGGCCTGCACATATTTTTCGTTGAACGCCGTTTTGACGCGCTGGAACAATTCACTATATTTCGCGGCTTCGTCGGGCTTGCCGATGGCCGCCGCCATGTCCGCCATCAATTTCGCGGTGTAGGCAAAGTAAACCGTGTCCACATATTCGAGCGGCGTTTTTTTGCCGAACGACAGCCAGTCGCCCCAGTCGTTGCCGTGATTGATGCCGAGAAAATTCCGGCTCGTGGCCAGGCGCCAGTCCATGAACTTCACCATGAACGGCCAGCAGCGCTCGATGATGCGGGTGTCGCCGTAAGCCTGCCACACGGTCCACGGACAGATGACGCCGGCGTCGCACCACGCCGTGCCGAAATCCCAACCGTGCTGAAACGGATACGGACAGTAGCCCGGAAACGTGCCGCTGGGCCGCTGCGATTCCATCACCTCGCGCAGCCATTTTGTGTAAAACGCCGCCACGTCGGCGTTGAGCGTGGCGCAGTGGACGTAAATCTGCGCATCGCCCATCCAGCCGAACCGTTCGTCGCGCTGCGGACAATCCGTCGGCAGATCAAGAAAGTTCGCGCGTTGTGTCCAGACGACGTTTTTGAACAGGCGATTCGCCATCGGATCGCTGCATTCAAAGCCGCTCGTCAGCGGCGTATCGCTGTGCAGCACGATGCCGGTGATGGCGTCTTTGCCGGGCGTGCCCGGATAGCCCGTGACTTCGACATATTGAAATCCGTGGAAAGTGAAGCGCGGCGTCCACGTCTCGCCGTTTTTGTCGCCCCGCAAAATGTAATGATCGGTCGCCCGCGCCTTGCGCAAATTTTCCGTCATCACCCGGCCATCCGGATACAGCATCTCGGCGTAGCGCAGTTGAATCGCCGTGCCCGCCGCGCCCTGGACTTTCAGGCGCACGACGCCGGCAAAATTCTGGCCGAGATTAAAAATGTAAACGCCATTTGTCGGCGACGTGACCGCGACCGGTTTGATTTCTTCAACCGGCCGCACCGGCAAACCGGGAAAGGCTTCGAGCTTGGCCGGACGTTGGAAACCGAGGTCAACCGGCCGGCCTTTGATTTCCACGTTGTCGCCGGGCTTGGCGGCGTTGGCATATTCGTAAAACGTCGCCGGCACCCGACCGTTTTCCGAGGCCAGAATCGCCGCGTCCCATTTTGCATCGTCGAAATTGGGTTTCGCCCAGCCGGTCATTTCCTTCCGCGCATCGTAAGTTTCGCCCATCAAAAAATCGCCTTCGCGCACCGGACCGTCGCCGGTGACTTTCCAAGATTTGTCGGTGGGAATGATTTCGCGCGAGCCGTCGGTGTATTCAATTTCCAGTTGCGCCATGAGCGCGGGCGCCTTGCCGTAAGTGTTGCGCCCGACTTTTTCCGTGCCGATGCCGGTGAGCAAGCCGAAGCCGATGTAGCCGGAATACCAGCCGTCGCCCACCCACGCGCCGAGCGCGTTGCCGCCGCGCTGGACCAGCGGCGTCACGTCGTAGGTGTTGTAATAGGCGCGCTGGTGATAATCCGTCCAGCCCGGCGCGAACCGCGCGTCGCCGACGCGCCGGCCGTTCAGGTAAAGTTCATAGATACCGAGTGCCGTCGCGTAAACCGTCGCGCGCCGGACTTTTTTGTCGGCGGCAAACTCCTTGCGGAACTGGTGCGCGGGCGGTAGAAAAAGTTTTTCCGCATCCTTCCAGACCGGCGTCGAATCCGGGAACGAAATATAGTCCGCCTGCCAATCCGCCGGCTGCAGCAGGCCCATCGTCCAGCTCGCCGCGTCGCTCCACTGCGCCCGGCCGGTTTCATCCCACACGCACACTTTCCAAAAGCATTGCTGCCGCGCGTTGAGCGGCTTGCCGGCATAAACCAGGTTCGCGGTTTGACCGCTGCTGACTTTCCCGCTGTCCCACAAGTCGCCCGTGTTTTGGCGCAGCAAGTCCGCGCTCGTCGCGACGAGGATTTGGTAGGCGGTTTGTTTCCCGCCGCGTTTTTCCGAGTCCACGAGCCAGGTCAGGCGCGGTTGTGATTCGTCAATGCCCTGCGGGTTCACCCGGTATTCGCAGCGCAGCGCCGTCGGCGCGAGGTTGCGGGCATTCAACGGCGTGGCCAACAGCGAAACCGCCAGCATGGTGGCGGTGAAAATAGATCTAATCATAGGAGTGAGGGCTTGAACATAACTGGTTCCTCCCACCTTGGCCATCCCGCAAACGCGGGTGGCCGGCATCAGGCAAACACAATTTTCGTGGTCGCGGCGCTGTCATCCCAGCCGCGCGTCGGTTCGGCGGTCACGGACGAAATGTCCTTGATGGAAATCTGCCGGCCGCGCGTCTTGGGTGATTTCACCTCGACTTGTTCCGGCACGCAGGTCTGCTGCGAAACTTTCTGGTGCGGCGCGGGCTTGTAGCGGACGTAAAGAATTTTCGGCGTGTCCGGCGCGAAATACAGGATGCGCGATTTTTCCGGGATGCAGGAATACGCTTTGTTCAAAATCGTGCCGCCGAAGGTGAAGCGTTTCAAATAGCTCGCCTCGCGGTCCGTGTAAGCGCAGGTGAAAATTTTCTCACGGTCGGGCAATCCGCAGTAAAACAATTCCTGGCCGACAAACATTTTCTCCGGCAACTCGCTGACTTTGTAAGTGCCGTCTTTGAACACGAGCAGAATTTTATCAAACTTCGTGCACTCCAGCTTGAACTCTTCGCCCGAAACTTTGTAGCCGACGTAGCCGGTCTCGCGGTCGTAGGCGACCTTGAACGACTTGAAGGCCACGGCCTTCACGTCCACTTCTTCGTGCCGCGCGGATTTGGTCGTCAGGCGCGGATAAATCTTGGCGTATTTTTCCAGCAGCGCTTCGAGGTGGCCGATGACGTATTTCGTCAGCCCTTTCAAATTCTTGCGCGTCTCGTCCAACTCCGCCTTCGTTTTTTCCATCTCTTCGCGGTGCTTGTTGATGTCGAAGAGCGAAATGCGGCGGATGCGAACCTGTAATAATTTTTCCACGTCCGCGTCCGCGATCTCGCGGATCAATTCTTTTTTGAACGGCTTAAAACCCTCATAAACGCTGGCCAAAACCGCTTCGTTCGTCTTGCACTTCTCGATGAGCTTGTAAATGCGCTCCTCGATGAAGATGCGCTCCAGCGTGCGGTAATGCAGCTCGTCGAGCAGTTGCTGCTCGCGCAATTCCAGTTCGCGCTTGAGGATGGCGACGAGCTGGTCGGTGTTCTCGCGCAAAATTTCCGACACGGTCAGCTCCACCGGGCGGTTGTCCTTGATGACCACGATGCGGCTGGCGATGGTGATTTCGCAATCCGTGAACGCGTAAAGCGCATCAATCAATTTCTCCGTGTCCACGCCGGCGTGACAGCGGATTTCAATCTCGACATCCTCCGAGGTAAAATCGTTGATGGATTTGACTTTTAATTTTCCTTTTTGCACCGCGTCTTCGATCGAGGCGATCAACGATTCCGTCGTGGTCGTCGGCGGAATTTCTTTGATGACCACGGTGGATTCGTCTTTGGTCTTGATCTTGGCGCGGACTTTCACCGAGCCTTTGCCGTCCTGATAATCGCGCGCGTCCATCAAACCGCCGGTGGCAAAATCCGGCAGGCATTTGAACGGCTGCTTCTTGAGAATCGCAATCTGCGCTTCGAGCAGTTCGGGAAAATTGTGCGGCAAAATGCGCGCGCTTAAACCGACCGCGATGCCTTCCGTGCCAAGCATCAGGTTGAGCGGCAATTTGCACGGCAGCGTCACCGGCTCTTGGTTGCGCCCGTCGTAGCTCGGGATAAAATCCGTGATCGAGTCGTTGAAAACTTCCGTGCGCGCAAGTTCCGTCAAACGACATTCGATGTAACGTGACGCCGCCGCCGGGTCGCCGGTGAAAATATTTCCGAAATTTCCCTGGCCTTCGATGAGATACCGCTTGTTCGCCAGCACCACGAGCGCGTCGCCGATGGACGCGTCGCCGTGCGGATGATATTGCATCGTGTGCCCGACCACGTTGGCGACCTTGATGAAACGCCCGTCATCTTTTTCGTGCAACGCCCAGAGGATGCGCCGCTGCACCGGCTTCAAACCGTCCGCAAGATTCGGAATCGCGCGGTCGCGGATGACGTAGCTGGCGTAATCCAAAAACCCGCGATCCACGCGCGTGTGCAAACCAACTTCAAGTTTCTTCGGATCAAACGGCTTGTGAACCACCGCTGCTTCGATGGCTTCGGCGACGACGTGATCCGCGCCGTTGCCGCCAGCGGCGGCCGGCGGACTGGGTTCCACCGGGGCGGCAGGTTGCGCGCCCGGAATGGGCAATTCCGGTTGGATCGAATCTTTATTGCGTTTGGCCGACATAATTTCAGGGGCAGTGAATATGCCAATTCCAACGGCTGACGCCAGATTGAATTCAAGGTCTGATCGAAAAACCTTGGCGGCTCCGGTCTCCGGGCCATTGGCCGGTGCTGCTTTTCATTCCACCAAGATCGGCGGCGGGATTGATTCGCCTTTGCCGGCGCAACCAGCTTAACTTGTCGCTGAATGGCTCCGTCCGAAACATTTTCCAACCTGCTCCGCGCGGCCGCGCCCGTGCTCGCGCTCGCGCCGATGCAGGATGTGACGACGCTGCAATTCATGCGCGTCCTTCACCGCTACGGCGGGCCGGACGTTTATTGGACGGAATATTTCCGCGTCCACGGCGATTCGCGGCCGGAAAAATGGATTTTGGATTCCATCACCAAAAATCCCACGGGCCGGCCGGTCGTCGCGCAATTGATCGGCAATGACATTCCCGCGCTCGTGCGCAATGCGAAATTGCTGCAACAATTTCCCGTCGCCGCGATTGACCTGAACCTCGGCTGTCCTGCGCCGATTGTTTACCGCAAATGCGCGGGCGGCGGCCTGCTGCGCGAGCCGGAGAAAATTGACGCCATTCTCGGCGCGCTGCGCGCCGCGGTGACGATTCCGTTCACGGTGAAAACGCGCCTCGGTTTCGCTTCGCCCGCCGAGTTCGCCGCGCTGCTGAAAATCTTTGCGAAACATCCAATTGATCTGCTCACCGTTCATGCGCGCACCGTGGCGCAGATGTATCGGCCCGGCGTGCGCTACGATTTGATCGCGCACGCGGCCAAAGAAATGCACTGCCCCGTGCTGCTCAACGGCAATGTTTTCAGCGCGGCGCAGGCGCAGCAATTGCTGGCCGAAACCGGCGCGCGCGGCCTGATGATCGGGCGCGGCGCGATCCGCAATCCGTGGCTGTTCGCACAAATCCGCGCGCAGCTTCGCGGGGAAACCGTGAAATTGCCGGCGGGCCGCGACCTGCTGAACTACATCCACGAACTCTGGGACAACGAAATCACGCCCGGCGTGCGCGAGTCGGCGCAGGTGCAGCGGATGAAAAAATTCACCAACTTCATCGGCGAAGGCATTGGCGCCCAGTTTTTGCACGACATCCGCCGCGTGTCGGTGACGGCGGATTTCTGGCGCGTGTGCGAGCAGTTTCTGGCGCACGACGAGCCGTTGGCGTTGGCGCCGATAAACTCGCCAAACCCGGCTGGCCAGCCGTAAACTTTGTCGCTTTGAGTTGAGCAAATGAATCAAATTTTTTTCATCACCGGCACCGACACGGGCGTGGGCAAAACGGTTTTGACCGCGCTGCTGGCGACGTTTCTGCGCGGGCGCGGCGTGAGCGTCGCCGCGTTCAAACCGGTTTGTTCCGGCGGACGCCGCGACGCGGTGATCTTGCAGCAGGCGCTCGGCGGCGCGCTGGCGCTGGATGAAATCAATCCGTGGCATTTTCGCGCAGCAGTGGCACCGGTGCTGGCGGCTGAACTTGAGAAAAAAAGTGTGCGGCTCGCGCCGGTGCTGGCGCAGCTCCGCGCGCAACGGAAAAAATTCGCGGTGACGCTGGTGGAAGGCGCGGGCGGTTTGCTGAGCCCGCTCGGCGAAGATTTTGACTCGCGCGATTTGATCGCCGCGCTCCGCGCGACGCCCATCATCGTTGCGCCCAACCAACTGGGCGCGGTAAATCATGTTTTGCTGACGCTGGCCGCCCTGCCGAAAGATCTTCGCACCCGGGCGAAGGTCGTTTGGATGTCGCCGCCGAAGCCAGATTTGGCCGCCGCCGCCAACGTCCGGCTGCTGGCGCGTTTTTTCCCCCGTGAACGAATTTTTACGCTGGCTTGGTTCGGAAAGCCGGTGGCCGTCGCCGCTGTCTTGCAGCGCCCGCAAGTGCGGCGGACGCTGGCGGCCCTGGCACGAACTTGATTTTGGTCGGAGATCGCCGCCGGAACGGAACTGGAAAAAAACCGGCCGGGCCGGTGGGATTGCTATTGCCGGCGGTTTGCCGGTTGGCATAAATTGGACAGTGTCAAACGAACCCGGCGGAAGCCGCCGGTTTCGCGACGGTTTGCCAGTCAATGAATAACATCAACTCATCGGCACTGTTTCGGTCGCTAATTGTCTATGCGGTCTGCGTGCCGCTGGCCATTGTCGTGGGCTACACGCTCACCAACCCGCTGGATCTCCAGTCCGTGTCCATCTTTGGCTTGCTGGCGGCCATCCTGGTTTTTCCGCTGCTGATGAAGTGGCATTATCCGCTGCTGATATTCAGTTGGGCTGCTCCGATCACGGTGTTCTTCTTACCCGGCCACCCCACCCTTTTCATGCCGATGGTAGTGATGAGCTTGAGCATTTCGGTGGTGGAACGGATTTTGAACCGGGAAAAGGCTTTTGTCCCGTCGTCGTCCATCCGCTGGCCGTTGCTGGCCCTGCTGGCGGTGGTCATTATGACGGCAGAAATGACTGGCGGCTTTGGCTTCCGGTCACTGGGTTCTGACGTGTATGGGGGCAAGAAATACGCGTCGCTCATCATCGGCATCTTGAGCTTCTTCGCGATCACGGCCCGGCCCATTCCCAAGAAATATGCGAATTTGTATATCACCCTCTATTTTGCCGGCGCCTTTTTTAATTTTATCTCCGACTTGTATCCCATTGTCCCGTCGCCGCTGCATTTCATTTACCTGATCTTTCCCATCGGGGATCGCGGCATGGATGAAATGGGGACCATTCACTTGGAGCTGGGCGTGACGCGGTTGTCTGGAATCGCCGGCACGGCGGGCGCCATTTTCTACTGGATGCTGGCGCGGCATGGTTTTCGCGACATCTTTCTGACCGGCAAAGTCTGGCGGCCGCTGCTGCTCATCATGGCCTTTCTCTTGATCTTCATGGGAGGCTTTCGTTCGTCCATCATCTGCGCCTTGATAGTGCTCGGACTGATTTTCTTTCTGGAGAAAATGCACCGCACCGGCCTGATGGTGGTGGCTGTGCTGGTGGGCATCATGGGCGCGGTGCTGATCGTGCCGCTGGCCTCGCATCTGCCCTACACCTTCCAACGGGCGCTGGCGTTCCTGCCGCTGGACATAGATCCGGAAGCCCGGCTGGACGCCGAAGGCTCCACGCAATGGCGGCTGGATATGTGGACCGCGCTGCTACCCCAGGTGCCAAAATATTTATTGTTGGGCAAAGGCTATGCCTTCTCGTCGCAAACTTTCAATGAGTTCATGGGTGCCGGCGCCACCTTCAAACAAGTTTTCAGTGCCGACACGGATCCCCTCGCGTTGTCGAGCGATTTCCACAGCGGGCCGCTCTCCGTGGTGATTTCCTTCGGCATTTGGGGGGCGCTGGTCTGGCTCTGGTATTGGGTGGCCGGTTTCTGGGTGGTCTGGCGCAATTACCATTATGGCGATCCGGCACTCCGGCACTTGAACCTGATGTTGTATGCCTTGTTTATCTCCAAGGTTTTTGGGTTTCTTTTTATTTTTGGCGGCATTGTGGAAGATGTGGGCGGTTTTGCCGGCATTATCGGCTTGAGCCTCGCCTTGAATCACGGCACCGCGCGCGCGCAACCGCTGCCGGCCGCCAGCCCGGCCGATACCGGTCCGCGTTTGGCCATACCGGTTCGGCCTGCTTTCCAGCGCTAGTAGCTGCCGGCTTTGCCTCTGGGACTCTGTGTGAAACCCAAACTGCTCATTCTGGAACTTTGGGGGCTGGGCGATCTGGTGATCGCCACGCCCTTTCTCCGGGCGGCGACGGAAAAATATGCGGTGACGCTGCTCGCCAAGCCGTTCGCCCGCGAAATGCGCCCGCGCCTCTGGCCGGCGGTGGAAGTCGTGCCGTTCATCGCGCCATGGACGGCGTTCCGCTTCCACGCAAAATACAGCCTCTGGCGCTGGCCGTGGAACGAAATGCGGCGGCTGCGCCGCGAACTTCAGGCAAAAAACTTTGACTGCGCGGTATCGGCCCGCTGGGATCCGCGCGATCATTTTCTGCTCAAAGCGGTCGGTGCCCGCGAACGGCTCGGTTTTTCCCGGATGAAGAGTCAGCGCTATCTCACGCAGGAACTCCAGCGGCCCGATCCGATTGCCCATCGCAGCGAATACTGGCGCCGGGCGGGCCACGCGCTCGCGCTCTCCCTGCCGGCCCGCGCCGACCTCATTCCGCCCGCTCGCGCACCCGCCGCAGTAGCCTTGATCCACAGCGGCGCCCGCCTGCCGGCCCGCGTTTGGCCGCTGGAGAATTTTCAACGCCTCGCGGCGCGGCTGCGCGAAAAAAAAATTGCCGTGCAGATCGCCTGCGATCCCGACCAGCTTGGTTGGTGGCGGCAGCGCGGGGAAACGGCCGCCTGTCCGCGCGATGTCGGCGAACTGTTTGCGCTGATTGATCAGGCCGGCATTTTCATCGGCAACTGTTCCGGCCCCGGCCATCTCGCGGCGATCTGTGGCGTGCCGACTTTCACCGTCTATGGTCCGTCCTTGCATGAGTGGTGGGCGCCGATGCACCCGGCGGCGGAAGTTTTCGAGGGCCGCGCGTGTCCTTACAAGCCGTGCTCGGACTATTGCCGCTACGCCGAGCCATTCTGTTTGTGGTCGGTGCCGGTGGACGAAGTCTGGCCCCGCGTGGAAATGTTTGCCGCCAAACACCTGGAAAAAATTCCGGCCTGAGCCGGGTCCACGCAAAGCACGAATCCGGTTTGTAATCTTGACGTCAGGCAATGGATTCTTATGCTTCAAAATTGATCAAATCAATCAGGCGGAAATCAGTTGTTCCTGGAAAATTATTAAGACATGAACGCGAAAGCTGAATTTCAAAGACTGCTGCTCAAAAAATGGCCTTCGCTTTATTTCCGCCTCATCAAAATGCCCGGCATCTGCACCGCGACGCAAGATGCGCAGTTCTGGAATCTTCACGCCCGGCTGCTTCAGGATCAACGCTGCACGCAACGGCCCCGCGAACGCTACAACTTGTGGACGCTGGCGCGGCAGGTGCAGGCGCTGCCCGGCGCTTACGCCGAGGCCGGCGTTTACGACGGCGGCAGCGCGCGCATTCTCTGCGAAGCCAAAGGAGCGGATCATCTGCATTTGTTCGACACATTTGCCGGCATGCCGGAAACGGATCCCAAGGCGGATCCGCACTTTGTTGCCGGCCAGTTTGCCGACACCAACCGCCAGATGGTGGAAGATTATCTGGCGGGATTTCCCAATATTCATATCCACCAAGGCTTCTTTCCCGCCTCGGCCGCGGATGTCCCGGCGGACCGGCAATTTAAATTCGTGCATCTGGATTTGGATCTTTATCGCTCCACGCTGGACGGCTTGCGGTTTTTTTATCCCCGGCTCGTCCGCAAAGGCATCATCATTTCGCACGATTACGGAAATGTGACAGCCCCCGGCGTCAAGCAAGCCTTCGATGAATTTCTGGCCACGACCGACGAGCCGATTCTCCAGCTCTGGGACACCCAATGCGTGCTCATGAAGACCCGTTGAATCGGGTGTCCGCAAGCATGGCCGTTTCCGAACAAAACTTGACACCCGGCCGGTTAAACTTTTTAGTGCCGTGAAGCCTATGGCCGCCCGCCACGGAATCCCAATTGCGTGAAAATTTTAAGCCAGTTGTCCCGCATCACCACGCCCGGACGCACGTTCATCCCCCAGATTGACGGGCTGCGGTTCGTCGCCATCATGGCGGTGATCGGCTATCATGTGCGCGTCATCTGCTCCTACCATCTGCACACCACGCCGGCGGGCAATGCCGTGGAAGGTGACGTGGTGAACGATGTTTTGAGCGTCGGCCATCTCGGCGTCGAATTGTTCTTTGCCATCAGCGGCTTCATCCTGTCGCTGCCGTTTGCGCGCTGGTGGCTTGGCGGGGGAAAATCGGTCAGCCTGCGCGGCTACTACATCCGGCGCGTCACGCGCATCGAGCCACCGTATGTGATTCACCTGCTGTTTTTATTTGTGTTTTGCGCGCTGGTGCTCCGGCATCAACCGGCGCAGCAGCATTTTTTCGAACATTCCAACTGGGCGGATTTCTCCCGGCAACACATTCTGGCGAGCCTGTTCTATTTGAACGGATTCATCTTTGGCCAGCATCCTTATCCCAACATCGTGCTCTGGTCGCTGGAAGTGGAAGTGCAATTTTACCTGCTGGCACCGCTGCTCACGCGGGTTTTCAAAATCGGCGCTGCCGCCCAACGACGCGCGCTGCTGGCGGGAATCATCCTGCTGCTGCCGCTGCTGGCCGGCCAAATCGCCGCCGCCTTGAATCATCCTTATTGGGTGGGCTGCTCGCTGCTGGGCAACCTGCAGTTTTTTCTGGTCGGCTTTCTGTTGGCGGACTGGCACGTCACTTCGCCGGCGCTTCCAGCGCGGAATCCCGGCTGGGACTTGGCGGCCGTTTTGGGCTGCGTGGTGCTGGTGGTGTTCCGACACAGCGCGTGGATTTATCCGGTCCTGCCGCTGATCATCGGCGTCGGCTGCCTCGCGGCCTTTTGCGGCACGCTGACTTTCCGTATTCTTGGCAACCCGTGGATCACGGCCATCGGCGGCATGTGCTATACCATTTACATGTATCATTGGCTGATGATTTCCGCGCTCATCCGGCCGCTGATTCATGTGCAGACGCACATTTTGTGGCTGGACCTGCTGAATTATTTTGTGGTGATGTCGGCGGTGATCGTGCCCGTGTGCGCGGTTCTCTTCGCAGTAAGTGAGCGGCCATTTATGCGCCGTGAATGGCCGGCCAAATTGTGGGCGGCAGTGCTGAGCCGCCGGCAACCCTCGCCGAAATAAACCCGCCGCCGGCGAAATTCCCGCGTGCGCGCCTAAAGCCGGTTCCACCATACCGCCGTCGGTTTGGCGACGTCAAAGGTCACCCGCCGCTCCGGACTTTGCTTGGTGTAAATCGCATAGCTCATCGCCGCCAGTTTGAAATGTCCCGCGCGCAGCCGGCGCAGCCGGTGGCTCACAATCCACAGCGGCTTGAGCAGCCGCAGCCAGGTTGGAATCATCCCGGCGGTTTCGTTTTTTTCGCGGATGGCGTTTGGCTTGAGATTCATGTTGTCGCCAGTGTCCGCAAATACCGACGTGAACGTGTCGCACACGGCCATCGGCACTTTCTGGTTCATTAGCGCGAGCACCCAATGAAAATCTCCAAGGTCGCGCCATTTCGTGTCAAAGAAAATGCCGCGCTCGTGAATCACCTTCCGCCGGATGAAAATGCCGCTCGTCAAAATCGGGAACCGATACCAGACGTGATTGGCACTCGGCACCAATGAATGTCGGTGGCAGACATAGTTGCCATCGCCATCAGTCACGATGCTGCCGGCGAGCACCACTTCCACTTGCGGATGCGCCGCAAAAAACTTTTCCACCGCCGCCAG
Source organism: uncultured Verrucomicrobia subdivision 3 bacterium (assembly GCA_903944085.1). Taxonomy (GTDB): domain Bacteria; phylum Verrucomicrobiota; class Verrucomicrobiia; order Limisphaerales; family UBA11358; genus UBA11358. The sequence goes on along the minus strand of CAJAQO010000055.1, from coordinate 15,004 downwards.
CGCGCCGGGCAGGTATTGCTCGTCGCAATTCAGATAAGCCAGGATGTCGCCGGTAGCGCGCCGGTAGCCGCGGTTCACGGCATCATACATGCCGCCGTCTTTTTCGATGAAGGCTTTGATTCGCGGATCGTGCGGCAGCCAATCCTGCGTGCCGTCATCCGAGCACGAATCCTGCACGATATGCTCCAGCTCCACGCCCGCCTGGTCGGCCACGGACGCGATGCACAGCTTGAGCCACGCGGAATTGCGGAAGCTCGGCGTGATGATCGAAAACTTCATTTTGATTCGGCAAAAAATTGGTGTTCAGCCAGACTATCTGATTTGAGCGCGCAAAAGCTTGTTCATACTTATTTGCGCTGTCAAATCTTCGTCCGAAACTTTTGCGCGACCGGAATGCGGCGGCCCATGCCGAACGCGCGCGGCGACACCTTCAAGCCCGGCGCCGCCTGCCGCCGTTTATATTCGCTGAAATTGATTTTGTTGACCACGTCGTTGACCACCGCCGCGTCAAAGCCGCGCGCCACAATCTCCGCCTTGCCGAGATTTTTCACGACGTAAAAATCCAGGATCGCGTCCAGTATTTCATACGGCGGCAGCGAATCCTGATCCGTCTGATCCGGCCGCAGCTCCGCGCTCGGCGGCTTGGTGATGGAATCCGCCGGAATAATTTCGCGCTCGCGGTTCACCCAGTGCGAAATTTTGTAAACATCCGTTTTCAAAACATCCGCGATCGGGCCGAGCGCGCCGTTCATGTCGCCGTAAAGCGTGCAATAGCCCACGGCCATTTCCGACTTGTTGCCGGTCGTCAAAACCAGCGCACCGAATTTGTTCGAGAGCGCCATCAGCGTCACGCCGCGCAACCGCGACTGGATGTTTTCCTCCGCCTCGTTCGGCTGGGTGCCGGCAAAAACCTTTTTCAACTGCGCCTCGACCGCTTTGAACACCGGCTCAATCGGCAGCACTTCGTAGCGGATGCCAAGATTTTTCGCCAGCCGCTCGGCGTCCGTCAAACTGCCTTCGCTCGAATAACGCGCCGGCATTGAGACGCCAAAAACATTTTCCGGTCCGAGCGCATCGGCGGCAATCGCCGCGACCAGCGCCGAATCAATGCCGCCGGACAAACCGACGAGCACCGCTTTGAATCCGCATTTGCGGACATAATCGCGCACGCCCAGCGACAGCGCCGAAAACAAAAGCTGCTCGCGCGGCGGAAATTCGTTTCCGCTTTCCGCTTTCCGCTTTCCGCTTTGCTTCAAATCCACCACGAGAATTTCCTCGGCAAAACCCGCGCCGAGCGCCAGCAGTTCGCCGCTCGAATTCAGCACGACGCTGTGGCCGTCGAAAATCAATTCATCATTCGCGCCGATGGCGTTCACCTGCACGAGCGGCACTTTTTCGTCATGCGCCACGCGGCGCAGCATTTCCAGCCGCGTCCGTTCCTTGCCATCGCACCACGGCGAGGCGGAAAGATTCAAAATAATTTCCGCGCCCTGCGAAATTAATTCCTTCACCGGGTCGCCGCGATACAGCCGTTCCGGCCAGAAATCCTCGTCGTTCCAGATGTCCTCGCAAATCGTGATGCCCAGCTTGCGCCCGTTGAATTCAAACGGCGCCACATCTTTCGCCGGTTCAAAATACCGGTCTTCGTCAAACACATCGTATGTCGGCAGCAAACTTTTCGTCGTGCGCCAGATGATCCGGCCATTTTGCAGCACCGCGGCGGCATTGCGCAGCGCGCGGCCGGGACGCTCGGCATTCCGGTCCACAAAACCGACGCATAGCGGAATCGTGCCGATCTGGCCGGCGGTTTCCGCGAGCGCCGTGAGGTTGGCTTCGACAAAATCGTCGCGCTGGAGCAAATCGCGCGGCGGGTAGCCGCAGAGGAAAAGTTCCGGCGCGAGGATGAATTCCGCGCCGAGCGCCACCGCCCGCGCGTAGGCGGCCAGCAGTTTTTCGCGGTTGGCCGCGAAGTCGCCGACGGTCGAATTGAGCTGGAGCAAACCGATTTTCATTTGCGATTTCCGATAAACGATTTACGCGCTGCGCGCGGATTGAGGCCAATCGTAAATCGTAATTCGCAAATCGTAAATCTATTCCACACTGCGGAGCGCAGCGGCGAGGGTGGCGAGGTGGCGTTCCACCGTGAACTGCTCGCGGAAATGCTGGCGGACGTCCTCGCCGCTTTTCACGGTGAGCACGCGCAAAATGGTGGCCGCGAGCGCGTCCGGATTTTGATCATTGACGAGGCCGGGATAATCGGGCGGCAGCATTTCCGGCAGCGAACGCCAGCGCGTGGTGACGATGGGCAGGCCGAACGCCATGGCTTCAATCAAATTCACCGGCTGGTTTTCGCCGAGGTAACGCGTGGGAAAAAGGAACAGGTCGGCTCCACGCAGCAATTGGGATTTCCGTTCGCCGCTGACAAAGCCCAAATGCACCACGGTCGCGGCGAATTCGGGATTTTTCCGCAACTGTTCGAACTCGGCTTTTTCCTGGTCGGTGACAAAGTTGCCGGCGGTGACCAGTTTCAATTGCAGCGGCAGCCGGCGCGCGGCCAGTTCGCGGTTGGCGCGCAAGACGGCTTCGGCGGCGGCGAAAATTCCCTTTTCGCGCGTGCAGTGCGCGAGAAACAGCACATTCACGGTCATCGGCGCGGCCGGAATTTCGCCGGCGAAAATCTTTTTCCGCGCGGCGAATTGTTCCAGCCGGCGCGGCCGGATGGCGGTTTCAAAATCGGGGCACGGATCAGGAATGCCGTTATTGACCACGCTGATTTTGTGCGACAACAACTTTTCCGCGTCGGCAAAATTATAGCGCGAGAGCACGATGCTCAAGTTCACCGGTCGGAACAGCCGGTAGGTGGCGGTGCGTGAACCGATGGTGGTGGACGTCTCCAGCCACTTCGCCAGGCCGGCGGCGTGCCAGTGCAAAATCGCCGTTTTGAAAAACGGGCGGCAGAGCAGCATCACCAGCCAGTCGCGGTAGAGCGCCACGCTCTTGCCGGGCGCGGGCACGTAATAAAAATTTTTCACGCCATGCCGGAACCGCAGCCAGACGGCTTGCGCGCAAAACCAGAGAATGAGGAAGATTTTCGTCCCTTGGAATTCGCCCACGTCTTCGAGGCTGCGCGAAAACCGCGCGTTGACGTGATAGCATTCAATGCCGAGCGCCGGTGGCACCTGGGAATTTCGCAGCCGCGTGTCGCCACCGAAGCCTTCGAGCATGAGCTGCACCATGTAGCTCTGGCCGTGATGCGGCGGCGGCGTGTGGGCAAAAACCAACAATTTCATTTATGATTGGCGATTTACAATTTACGATTTGCGCGCTGCATGAATTTTGAAATCGTAAATCTCAAATCGGAAATCGTAAATGACTAACCGCGTCAATGTCCTCGGCGTCGGCATCAGCGTTCTCAATCTCCGGACGGCGCTGGTAGCCATCGCCGATGCGGTGAGCGCGCGGCGCAAAGGCTACATTTGCGTCACCGGCGTGCATGGCGTGATGGAGGCGCAGGACGACGCGGCGTTCAAAAACATTCTCAACGGCGCGTTTCTCTGCACGCCGGACGGCATGCCGATGGTCTGGGCGGGAAAAATAAACGGCCACCGCGACATGCGCCGCGTCTATGGCCCAGATTTGATGCTGGATGTTTGCGCGTGGAGCGAGACGAGCGGCGCAAAACATTTTTTTTACGGCGGGGCGGACGGCGTGGCCGAGTTGCTGACGCAGAAATTGAAAGCGAAATTTCCCAAGCTGGCGGTGGTGGGAACTTACACGCCGCCGTTCCGCGCGCTGAATGCGGAGGAGGTGAAAAAATTGCAGGCACAAATTTCCGCCGCGCAGCCGGACATTTTGTGGGTGGGCTTGAGCACGCCCAAGCAGGAAAAATTCATGGCCGAATTTCTGCCGAAGCTGGACGTGACGCTGATGATCGGTGTCGGCGCGGCGTTTGATTTCCACAGCGGCCGCGTGCGGCAGGCGCCGCGCTGGATGCAGCGCAGCGGGCTGGAGTGGTTTTACCGCCTGTGCAGCGAGCCGCGCCGGCTGGCGAAACGCTATGGCCGCAACAACCCGTTGTTCATCCTGAAATTTTTCAGCCAGTTGACCGGGCTGAAAAAATATCCGGCCCCTTGATTTCACCCGATTTTGTTTGAGCAAAATGCGCGGATTTCGTATCTGATAAGCTGTTGCAACGTCTGATTCAGAACTGAAATGAATAAAAAGCAGTTGCCCTATGGACTGGAGCCGCACGAAATCGCCTTTCTGATTTTGGTGGGTGCCGCTTTTTATTTTTCCAGCGCGGAATTTTGGAAAAAACCGTGGCCGATTTATGTCTTCAGCGCCGCATTGCTTGCAGCGGTTCCGGTGCTCATTTTCCGCTGCCGGGAAGAATGGCGGCAACTGCCGAATAAAATTTTCATCGGCGCGCTAGCCGCCGCCTGGGTGGCGCTGTTTGTGTTTCTGGGCAACGCGACGTTCGATTATGCGGACTCGCCGTCGTTGTTGGCCTGGATGTTCAACATCTACACCTCGCCGCTGGTGGATGAAGGCCACGGTTTGCTGATTCCCTTTGTCGTGCTGGCGCTGTTCTGGTGGAAGCGCAAAGTATTGCTCGCACAGCCATCCGGCCTCTGGTGGCCGGCGCTCGGCCTGATCGTGTTTGCGCTGCTGCTGCATCTGGTGGGTTTTGTGGCGCAGCAACAGCGTCTCTCGGTCGTCGGTTTTTTTCTGGGACTGTATGGCCTGACCGGTTTGGCGTGGGGGCGGCATTGGCTCAAGGCGAGTTTTTTTCCGTTTTTTCTGTTGGCGTTTTGTATTCCCGTCGGCGAATTCTCCGCGCCGCTGACCTTGCCGATGCGTTTGATGGTGTCGCGGATCGTCGAAATCGTGGCGCACCTCGGCCTCGCGCCGGATTTGATCCGCGAAGGCACGCAGCTTTTTGATGCGCAGCACACGTTCGGTTATGAGGTGGCGGCGGCGTGCAGCGGCATCCGCAGTTTGGTGGCGCTGCTGGCACTGACCACAATTTACGGTTTTGTGAATTTTCAATCCCCCTGGAAACGCGCGGTGATGATGCTGGTGGCCGCGCCGCTGTCCGTGCTCGGCAACGTGGTGCGGCTGTGCTTCACCATCTCGGTGGCGGAAATGTTCGGCCAGAACGCCGGCAAGGCAGTGGAGACGGATTTCGGTTTCATCACGTTTTTGGTGGCCGTCGGCTGCGCGTTTCTGGTGTCGCGCTGGCTGGAAAAAATAACTGACGGGCCAACCCTGGCCGACAAACCCGCTGCGCCATGAACCGCCAAAAAATTATTTTGTTTCTCATCGTGCTCGGGCTCATCGGCGCGACGGCGGGCGTTTTGGCCCATGCCAAATCCAACCAGCGGCTGGGCGCGCCCGGCGTCAAGACCGCCCCGCTGGCCGGCAGCCAGAATCTTGAAGTGCTGTTGCCGGCGGCCTTGTCGGGTTTCAAGTCCGAAGCGCTGCCGCAGGCGGACATCGTCGTAAACATGCTGCCGCAGGACACCAGCTATGGCCAGCGGCTCTACACGACCGACGATGGTTTTCAAACCCTAGCCAACGTGGTGTTGATGGGCAGTTCCCGCGCCAGCATTCACAAGCCGCAGGTTTGCCTGACGGCTCAGGGTTGGACCATCAACGATGCGGCTTCGCATGTGGACCAGGTGCATGTTGAAAGACCGGTGCCGTATGATCTGCCGGTGATGCATCTGATCGCCACCAAGACGGGGGAAATGAACGGCCAAAAAGTCACCGAGCAGGGCGTCTATGTCTATTGGTTCGTGGATGCCGACCGCTTCACCCCGTCGCACGCGCAGCGGATGCTATGGATGGCGCACGACGTGTTGTTCAAGAGCGAGCTGGACCGCTGGGCTTACGTCACCTTTTTTTCCGTGTGCGCTCCCGGCCAGGCGGACGCCACGTTTGAACGGATGAAAAAATTGATCGCCGCCTCGGTGCCGGAATTTCAACTGGTGCCCAAGGCCGTCAAATGATTTGAATTGTCCCGCCGGATGCTTATGCTGAACGACAATTGTAGTCACTGAATTTCATGCTGCAACGCGACCGCCAAATCCGCACTCAAGTGCATCAGCTTGCTGACGCGTGCCTTTTCGCCACGAGCTTCTGGCTGGCGTTTGCTTTGCGCAGCAATCCGACGTTCACCAACTGGCTGCGGCTGGAGTCCATTCCGCCAGAATGGGCTTCGTCGGATAAAGTAGTCTGGCTTTATTTTGCGCTCGGCTTGGCGGCACCGCTGGTGCTGGAATCGCAAGGCTTTTACAACCGGCCGGCGGTGAATTTGCGGACGGCACTGTTTTGGCCGCTGCTGCGCGGCTCGCTAATTGTCACCGTCGGCATGGTGCTGCTGATGTTTTATTTCAAAGCGCCCGCGCCGCGCGGCGTATCTTTCATTTTCATCGTCTTCAGTTGCGCGCTGGTGTGGAGCAAAGAAGAACTGCTCCTCGCAGCGATGCGCAGCCGCATGGCCAAAGCCCAATACAAACGCCGCATCATTTTGGCCGGCAGCCATGCGGAAACGGCCCGGCTGCGCAAACTGCTGCTGAATCAAAACGGCGACGATCTCGAAATCGCCGGCGAATTCAACCTCGCCGACTCGGCGCCGCAAGTGTTGATCGAAATGCTGCATGAACATTCCGTCAGCGGCGTGCTGGTCAGCGCCAAGCACGCGCAATTCGAGCGCGTCGAAAACGTCATCAAACTGTGCGAGGTGGAAGGCGTCGAGGCGTGGCTGGTCGCGGATTTTTTTGCAACACAGATCGCCCGCGCCAGTTTCGACGAGTTGTCCGGGCATCCGCTCATCGTGTTCCGCTCCACGCCGGAAACCTCCTGGCAGATGGTGGCCAAGCTGCTGCTGGATTTTTTCGGCGCGCTGCTGCTACTGGTGGTGGCCGCCCTGCCCATGCTGGCCATCGCGGCGCTGATCAAGCTGACTTCCGCCGGGCCGGTGATGTTCCGGCAGCAGCGCTCCGGCCTCAACGGCGCGCCGTTTTCCATTTACAAATTCCGCACCATGGCGACCAACGCCGAGCAGTTGAAACACGAGTTGGCTGCGATGAACGAAATGTCCGGCCCCGTTTTCAAAGTCACGAATGATCCGCGCGTCACGCCGCTGGGAAAAATCCTCCGCAAATTCAGCCTCGACGAACTGCCGCAATTGTTCAATGTTCTGCGCGGCGAAATGAGCCTCGTCGGCCCGCGCCCGCTACCAGTGGACGAGGTCAAACGTTTTAACGACCTTGCGCATCGCCGCCGCTTGAGCGTCAAGCCCGGCCTCACTTGTCTCTGGCAGGTCAGCGGCCGCAACAAAATTTCCGACTTCCGCGACTGGGTCCGGCTCGATCTCCAATACATTGACAACTGGTCCATCTGGCTCGATCTCACCATTCTGCTGCGCACCGTGCCCGTGGTGCTGCTCGGCACCGGCGCGAAATAAATGAATTACCCGGCGGGTCAAGCCAGCAGCCGCAGCGCGGCCGCCATGCGGGTTTCGACGCCCAGCTTTCTCAAAATGTGTTCGACGTGTTTGTGAACGGTGCGGGGACTGATGCCGAGAATGGCGCCGATTTCGGCATTGGTTTTGCCGTGGCAAATCCAACGGGACACCTCCACTTCACGTTTGCTCAGGCCGAAATTGTCCGCCAGCGTGGCGGAGGGTTCCCGGCCATTTACCAGCGTGAGCACCAGCAACCACCGCTCCTCGTGGTTCGTTGGCACGGCGCGGAGGCAGATTTCACCGGCCTCCGAGATCCAAGTCAACGCCGGGTGGGTAAGGCCGGCGGCGGCGTGATCGGAATGATTTAGCCAGTCGGAAATCTTGACTGGCAGCATCCCCAAGCTCGTAATGCCGATCCATTGCAAGCCCGGACCGGTGTGGTAAAGAATGTGGCCTTGCGGATTGACGATGAGCGTGGCGGAGGAAAATTCATTCAACGCCAGCGAGGTGCTTTCCATGATCGTCTGCCGCTCGCTGGCCAGCGCGAGATTATTGAAGGCGACCACGAGGTGCGGGCGGAGCATTTCCAAAATGGCGCGGTCCCGCTCGGTATAGTCGCTCGCCTGGCGCGACAGGGCCACGGCCGTGACCCGGTCGGGTTCGAGTTTGATGGTCGCGGCGATCTGATATTCCACGCCCATGTGGCGATAAATATCCTGATACAAATCAAGCCGGTGGTAGGCTTCCTGGCTCAGAAAGTCCGAAATTTTATGGACTGCAAAATCGGCGGATGCCTGCTGGCGGAGAATCAGCGGGTGTTGATGAATCACTTCTTTGAAGCGCGGGAAAAGCCGCTGAAAGACCGTGTTTGATTCGGGTTTTAGAATCGCCAGCGTGCTGGCCGGATGCACCAAATCCACTTCGTTGTAAGAAAGCCAGTCAGAAGGAATCAGTTTGGGCAGCGCCGTGTCCAGCAGCCACATGCGCAGCGACGGCAGATCCCGAAAGGCATGCAATTCCCGGACACAGTCGAGGAACAGTTCATATTCGTTTGGGGAGAGCGGGCTCATATAAATCCAACCTGATTTTTACCGGAGCGGGAGGCATTGCAATCAAAAAATACGCACTTATGCGTATTGTAAGTTTTGCTACATTGTGTAGAATGAAGACTGTATTGCCAAGTTTTGGAACAGTTAGTCAAGCTGGCACGAAAAAACAAGGACAGTCACAAAAGGAGCAAACAATGAAAACCATCCGTCATCTTAATACTCTTCTCATCAGAGCCGTTGGCTGTGGCATCTTGGCTGGCTGCGTGGCTCAAGCGGCTCCGATCAATTGGACCAACACGGCCAGCGGCGGCTGGAACACGGCGGCCAACTGGAACCCCAACACGGTTCCCGGCGCGGGCGATACGGCCATCATCACCAATGCCGGCGTGACGGTTTCGCTCAACGGCACCACGACGGTGGGCGCGATCATTCTCGGCACCAACGGCGCGGGACCGGTGACGCTCTCCCTCGCTGGGCAGACGCTGGCGCTGAACGGGCCATTGACGGTGAATCCTAGCGGCGCGTTCACCGTGGACAGCGGCGCGCTCGTCGGCAATACCAATGCGGTGTTGAAAGGAACGATCGGTTGGTCCGCTGGTTCGTTGGGCGGGATTTTGACGTTGTCCGGCGGCAGCACGCTGAATCTCACCACGGCGAATAATCATGACCTGAACGGCATGGTGCTGACGAACAATGGCACGGTGGCGTGGAACAACGGAACCATCCAAGGCGGCAGCGGCGCCTGGATCGTCAACAACGGCTTGTGGGATTGCCAGAGCGATCAAACCTGGAATGACGCCTACGGTGGCAGCGGCACGACGTTCAACAATTACGGCACGCTGCGCAAATCGGGCGGCGCGAGTGAATTTTCCACGGCAACATTTTTTGTCCCCGGCATCGTCTTCAACCAGCTTGCCGGCGTGATTGACGTGCAAAACGGCACGAACGGATTGGCACTGGCGCTTCAAGGCGGCGGCAATTTCACCGGCGGTTACATTACCACCAATCAATTTGGCTTGACGGTTCTTTCGCAAGGAAATTTCAATCTCAACGGCACCATTACCGGCACCAACACTTGGGAGGACGCCGGCAATCTCGCCGGCACCAACGTTATTCAAGGAGCTTTGACCTGGGTGGGCGGCAACTGGAATCCTTCCTATTTTGTCACCATCACCACCAACAGCACGTTGCTCGTAGCCGGCGGCGGCAACAACTTGGACTTCAACGGCGTCATCGTAACCAACAACGGCATCGTCAAGTGGTCAAGCGGCACGCTCCGCAGCGGCAATGCTGGAGCTATTTACAACTATGGTTTGTTTGATTGCCAAAGTGATCAAACGCTCAACAATGCCTACGGTGGCGCGGGCACGACGTTCAACAATTACGGCACCCTTCGCAAATCCGGCGGGGCGAGCGAAATTTCCACCGCCACGATTTATGCGGGCGGCGTGCTCTTCAACCAGCTCGCCGGTGTGATTGACGTGCAGAACGGCACCAACGGCTTGGAACTCTCTCTGCTAGGCGGCGGTAATCTCAACGGCGGCTACATCACCACCAATCAATTTGGCCTGACGGTTTTGGGCAACGGCACTTTCAACGTCAATGGAACCGTCACCGGCACCAACACTTGGGAGACCACCGGCAATCTGGCCGGCACCAACGTCATCCAAGGCGCTTTGACCTGGGTGGGTGGCGATTGGAGCCCGTCGTATTTTGTTACGATTGCGACCAACAGCCTTTTGATCATTAACGGTGGCACGGGCAACAACATGAATTTGAACGCCGTGATCGTAACCAACAACGGCACGGTTTGGTGGACGAGCGGCATTTTGCGCAGCGGCAACGGCGGGACGGTGGACAACTACGGCATATGGAATTGTCAGAGCGATCAGACTTTCAACAATGCTTATGGCGGCACAGGCACGACGTTCAATAATTACGGCACGTTCATCAAATCCGGCAATAGCGGAACGACATTGCTAGATTCCGGCGTGGCGTTCAACAACACTGGAACGGTCAACGCGCAAAGCGGCACACTGGACTTCAACGGCGGCGGCACCAGCAGCGGCGGAACTTACAGCGAAGCCAGCGGCGCGTTTTTGGACTTCAATGGTGTCAACTTCGCGACTTCCACGACAATTGTCGGCACCAACTTGGTGACGCTGTCCGGCAGTCTCACTGTCAATGGCGTGCTGAACGGCCAGAATATGCAGTTCGTCAGCGGAACGCTGGCAGGATCGCCGGTGATTGTCGGTGCGCTCACCTGGAGCGGCGGGGCCTTGTCCGGCACGCTGACGATTGCCACCAACAGCAGTTTGTTCATCGCCGGCGGCGGCAACAACGACATGAACGGCGTCATTCTCACCAACAACGGCACGGTTTCCTGGTCCAGCGGCACGCTCCGCAGCGGCAACGCCGGCGCGGTTTACAATTACGGCTTGTGGGATTGCCAGAGCGATCAAACTTTCAACCAAGCTTTCGGCGGAACGGGCGTGACTTTTAACAACTACGGCACGTTCCGCAAATCGGGCGGCGCGAGCGAATTTTCCACGGCGACGATTTTTGGCGGCAACATCTTTTTCAATCAGCTCGCCGGCGTGATTGATGTGCAAAACGGAACAAACGGTTTGGAACTCGCGTTCCAAGGCGGGGCCAATCTCAACGGCGGCTACATCACCACCAATCAATTTGGCCTGACGGTTTTGTCCATCGGAACTTTCAACATCAATGGCACCGTCACCGGCACCAACACCTGGGATGACGCCGGCAGTCTGGCTGGCACCAACGTCATCCAAGGCGCGTTGACTTGGGTGGGTGGCGATTGGAGTCCTTCCTATTTCGTGACCATCGCCACCAACAGCACTTTGCTCATCGTTGGCGTTGGCGGCAACATGAATTTTAATGGGGTCATTATTACCAACAATGGCACGGTCAAGTGGGCCGGCGGCACGCTGCGCAGCGGCAACGCCGGAGGAATTTACAACTACGGCTTGTTCGACTGCCAAAGTGATCAAACTTACAACCAAGCCTACGGTGGCGCGGCTGCGTTCTTCAACAATTACGGCACGCTCCGCAAATCCGGCGGCGCCAGCGAATTTTCCACCGCGACATTTTTTGGCGGCAACGTGCTCTTCAACCAGCTTGCCGGCGTGATTGACGTGCAGAATGGCACCAACGGATTGGAACTCGCGCTTCAAGGCGGCGGCAATCTGACCGGCGGCTACATTACCACCAACCAATTTGGCTTGACCGTTTTGTCTCAGGGCAATTTCAATCTCAACGGCACCGTCACCGGCACCAACACTTGGGAGGATGCCGGCAATCTGGCGGGCACCAACGTCATCCGAGGCGCGTTGACCTGGGTGGCGGGCAACTGGGATCCTTCCTATTTCGTCACCATTGCCCCCAACAGCCTTTTGCTCGTGGCCGGCGGCACCGGCAACTTGGACATGAATGCCGTGGTCGTGACCAATAACGGCACGGTGGCGTGGTCGAGCGGCACGCTGCGTGGCGGCAACGGCACGGCCGTTTACAATGACAACTTGTGGGACTGCCAGAGCGATCAGCAGTTCCAAGACGCCCTTGGCGGCAGCACGACGTTCAACAACTACGGCACGTTCCGCAAATCCGGCGGGGTCAGTTCGTATGCCGGCAACTACACCTTGTTTGCGGGCGGCGTTGGGTTCAACCAACTGGCCGGGGTGATTGACGTGCAGAACGGCACGAACGGTTGCGAACTGGTGTTCCAGGGCGGCGGCAATTTTACCGGTGGCTACTTCACCACCAACAGTCAGGCGTTGTCGGTGTTCTCCGTCGGCAGCTTCAATTTGAACGGCACGGTGACGGGCACCAATGTCATGGAAAACAGCGGCAATCTTGTCGGCACGAATATCGTCCACGGCGCTTTGACCTGGGTGGGCGGCTATTGGGATGGCGCGTATGTTACCATCGCCAGCAACAGCGTGGTCATCGCGGCGGGCGTCGCGGGGAACCTGGACATGCAAGGCACCTGGGTGACGAACTATGGCACGATGGCATGGGCGAGCGGGACGCTGCGTGGCGGCAGCGACACGGAGATCTACAATTATGGCTTGTGGGATGCGCAGAGCGACCGGCAATTTCAAAATGCCTGGGGCGGCGTCGCGTTTATTGACAACTACGGCACGTTCCGCAAATCGGGCGGGGCTGGGGAACTGGTGGCCAACACCATTATCGCCAGCGGCGTGGTGTTCAACCAACTGGCCGGGGTGGTTGACGTGCAGCAGAACGGCACCAACGGCCTGCAACTGGCGCTGCTCGGCGGCGGCAGCTTCACCGGCGGCTACGTCACCACCAACACGCTGGGTTTGCTGAACCTGGCGCAAGGCAGTTTTGTTTTGAACGGCACGGTGACAGACACCAACACTTGGCTGAACGGCGGCAATCTGGTGGGCAATCCGAATGTTATCAACGGCGCGCTGACTTGGATCGCCGGCAATTGGGACAACGCGATCGTCAACATCGCCACCAACAGCACAGTTATCGTGGCGGGTGTTGGAAATAATATGGACTTGGAAAGCACTTGGGTGACGAACTTTGGCACGCTGACGTGGGCGAGCGGGACAATTCGCGGCGGCAACGACACGCTGATTTACAATTATGGACTCTGGAACGCGCAGAATGACAGCGTTTTTAACAATGCTTGGGGTGGTATCGTGCAGATCAACAATTATGGCAGCTTCCGCAAAACCGGCTCCGGCGGCGGCAGCAGCCAGTTTCAAAGCGGGGTCACCTTTAACAATGCCGGCATCTTGGATTCCCAGCTTGGCAACATTAGTTTGCAAGGCGCTTACAGCCTCACCAACGGCACGCTAAACATCGGCATCAATAGTTTGACCAACAATGGCACCATCTCCCTGGCTGGCGCTGCGGCACTGGTCGGCACCGTCAGTGCCAATCTCAACAATGGCTATCAGCCCATCCAGGGGAATTCCTTCACCAATCTTTACTATGGCTCGTTCACCGGCGGCTTCACGAATGCCACCCTGCCGTTTGCCGATGCGTGGAACACCAATTACTTCCCGACGTATTTCGTCTTGAGCGTCCTCAACGCGCGGCCCGTGGTGGTCGCGCCGGCCTCCAACCAGTTTGTGGTGAAAGAACTGACCTCGTTGAGCATCACCAACCTCGCCACCGACGCCGATATTCCGCCGCAAACCCTGACGACCAGCTTGGTTGGCGCAACCAACGGCATGGCGTTTAATCCGGCCACGGGCATTCTTACTTGGACGCCACAACAAACCAACAGCCCGTCCACCAACCTCGTCGCGTTCGTGGTCACCGACAATGGCACGCCGCCATTGAGCGCCACCAACCTCTACCAAATCATCGTGCAGGAAGTGAATCAAGCGCCGGTTCTGGGCGTGATCGGAACCCAGACGATTACGCTGCTTCAACCCTTCGCCATCAGCAATGGCGCGACGGAGCCGAACATTCATTCCGCGACGGCGGGCTATGTGCTGATCGCGCCGCCCGCCGGTGCCAGCATTAATGCCAGCGGCACTATTTCGTGGACGCCGGTGCCCAGCGAGACGCTGACCACCAACACGCTCACCACCGTGGTGACGAACAGCAATCCGTATGATCTGGTCAACCCGCACTTGAGCGCCACCAACAATTTCAAGGTAGTGGTTTTGCCCAGCACGGTCGCCACGAACCTCACGCTGTTCAAGACTGGCGGGACGAATTTAGATTTGAGCTGGCCGGCTGATCACACCGGCTGGCGGCTCGAAGGGCAGACGAATTTGCTGACCAAGGGCATCGGCACCAACTGGTCGGCGCTGGCTGGTTCGGCGGCGACCAACCATTTGGTTATGCCGATCAACCGCACCAACGGCGCGGTGTTCTTCCGGATCATTTATCCCTGATCATCTCAGGCCGGCGTTTGCCGCTGGCGGCGCGGTGCGAACTCATCATTTCGCACCTCGCTGCCGCGCGGGAGCAATCACTCGGAACTGGATCGGCGAGCCGCCATCGTCATCAGGCGCAGCGTCAACAGCAGCAACGCCACCAGCGTTACTTCACAAAGACAGGCCCACGGATTATGCCGCTCGTTTGGCAGCCGGTTCAGCGTCGCCGTCACCCAGGAGAATGGCGGAAGCTGATGATAAATCACATGCAGCAAATTGTGCAAATGCGGCTGCCGGTAGAATGGAATCGGGACATGAAAAATTTCCTGCCCGTGAATGAAAATCCAATCCACATCCGGCAGCGCGGCAAAGCTGATTCCCCATTTGTATTTTTTCCACCAAAGACAAACGAACAGAATCGTGGTCAGCAGCACGGCGGCATGATACGTCACCCAAAACGGGCTGTGAAAATCGGGATCGGCCGGATGAAAAGTAATCCTGGCCAACTCGTCGAGAAAACCGTGGGACAAAAAGGCCAGCGTGGCCGTTAGCCCAAGGCCAAGGCCACGCGGTTTGATTCCGCCAAATGTTTTCTG